>NZ_JBIWAE010000034.1:0-63747 GCF_044759865.1 Streptomyces sp. NPDC099050
GACGGAGGCGCAGCGAACTCCGGCGCTTCGCGCCTCCGCTCAAGGATGCGTTTCCCTCCCCGGCTGAAGCCGGGGATACCCACGCAAGATCAGGGGTGGCCGAGGGGCTTGTCCTGCATCCTCAGGGCGACCATGACGTTCTCGCGGCGGGCCTGCGGGAGCGTGAGGCTCTCGGTGTAGGTGCCGTCGAAGCAGGTGAACCGGATGGCGCGGGCCTCGGGGTGCACCCCGGCGGCGTCCAGGAGCCGGAAGAGCGGGACGCCCTCGAAGGGGGTCCCGGGGACCCGCCAGCCCGTCACGCACTGGACGTCGCGGACGATCCGGGTCTGCGGCAGGGCCCGCAGCACGTCGAGGGTGTACGTGGCCGGGCGCTCGACCAGGCCGTCGACGGTCAGCCGGTAGTCGGCCGGGCCGCGCTCGGGCACCGAGGAGGCGACCAAGTAGTACCGGAACCCGCCGCCGCCCGGCAGCAGTCCGGTGAGCCCGGTGGGGTCCTTGCTCGCGGCCGAACCCAGTACGGCGTCGAACCCCGACTGGAGCTTCGGCGCGAGGGCCAGCCCGAGGGCGCCGAGTCCCACCATGCCGAGGACCAGCCGCCGGCCCACGGGGGCACCGCGGCCGTCGGGGTCGGGGTCGGGTTCGGAATCCGGGTCGGCGTCGGGAACGGGGCCGCGGTCCGGGCCGGGTCGCTGGTCTGTGCTCACGTGGCGATTCGACCACCCGCGGGCCCCGGACCGCCAGGGTCCGGGCCCGCCCGTCAGACTTCCGTAAGACGCTCACGCGCACGTACCGGCTACCGGCTACGCCCCGCTCGCCTTGAGCATGTCCTCGCGCTCGACGAGCTTCACGCGCTCGCGGCCCTGCGGCTCGCCCAGCGCCTTCTCCGCGGCGTCGAGCTTGTACCAGCCCTCCCACGTCGTGAAGCGGACCTCGTTCTGCGTGAGGAAGCTCTCGACCGCCTCGGGCTCGGGAGCGGCCGGCGTCAGCAGGTTGCCGTCCGCGTGGTCGGCGAGCAGGCTGGCGACCGTCTCGTTCGCGTCGCCCTTGGTGTGGCCGATGAGGCCGATCGGGCCGCGGCGGATCCAGCCGGTGACGTACGTGGACGCCAGGTGCGCGCCGGCCTCGATGACGCGGCCGCCCTGGTCCGGAACCGTGCCGGAGTCGACGTCCCACGGCAGCTTGGGCAGCTCGTCGGAGAGGTAGCCGACGGCGCGGTAGACGGACTGGACGTCCCAGTCGGTGAACGTGCCGGTGCCCTTGACGTTGCCGGTGCCGTCGAGCTCGGTGCGCTCGGTGCGCAGGCCCACGACCTTGCCGTCCTCGCCGAGGATCTCGGTGGGCGACTCGAAGAAGTGCAGGAAGAGCTTGTGCGGGCGCTCGCCTATGTCGCGGATCGCCCAGTTCTCCAGGGTCTTGGCGACCATGTCCGCCTGCTTGTTGGAGCGGCGGGTGGTGATCGAACCCTCGTCGTAGTCGATGTCCTCGGGGTTGACGATGACCTCGATGTTCGGCGAGTGGTCCAGCTCGCGCAGCTCCATCGGGCTGAACTTGGCCTGCGCGGGGCCGCGGCGGCCGAAGACGTGGACCTCGAGGGCCTTGTTGGCCTTGAGGCCGTCGTGGACGTTCGCCGGGATCTCGGTCGGGAGCAGCTCTTCGGCGGTCTTGGCGAGGATCCGGGCCACGTCGAGGGCCACGTTGCCGACGCCGAGGACGGCGACCTTCTCGGCCTCCAGCGGCCAGGTGCGCGGCACGTCGGGGTGGCCGTCGTACCAGGAGACGAAGTCGGCGGCGCCGTAGGAGCCGTCGAGGTCGACACCGGGGATGGTGAGCGCGCGGTCCGCGGTGGCGCCGGTGGAGAAGATCACGGCGTCGTAGAAGGAGCGCAGCTCGTCGAGGCTGATGTCGTTCGGGTAGTCGACGTTGCCGAAGAGGCGGACCTGCGGCTTGTCGAGCACCTGGTGCAGGGCGGTGATGATGCCCTTGATGCGGGGGTGGTCGGGTGCGACGCCGTAGCGGATCAGGCCGAAGGGGGCCGGCATCCGTTCGAAGATGTCGATGGACACACCCGGCTCGACGGCCGCCTCGGACTTCAGCAGGGCGTCGGCGGCGTAGATGCCGGCGGGGCCGGCACCGACGATTGCTACCCGCAGGGGGCGAGGCATGGCTGGGTTCCCTTCGAACGGCGAAAGACTCGATCAAGGGGAACCCTAAGCTAAGGGCAGCCTAACCCGGCACCCACCCCCTGGTTATGACCCCATAACCCTCACTTATGGCACCCCCAAGCCAGCCTTGGAGAATGCGGTGGCCGCCGCGAAGCCCCGGGCGGCCGTCGCGGCCGACTGATATCCATGGGCCGCATGGACACCGCCCACACCGGCCCCACCGGCCCCACCGGCCCCGAGACCCCGTACGATCGCCGCCCCCTCCTCTTCCTGGACGTCGACGGCCCGCTCATCCCGTTCGGCTCCCCACACGGACACTCAGTCCACGCGGCTCCGGGCACGGCCGACCCGTCCGGCTGCCACCCCCTGCTCGCCCGGGCCGATCCGGCGCTGGGCCCCCGGCTCGCCGCGCTGCCGTGCGAGCTGGTGTGGGCCACGACCTGGGGCGAGGACGCGAACCTGTGCCTCTCCCCGCGGCTCGGACTGCCGGCCCTGCCCGTGGTGGAGTGGCCCGAGCCCTCCGCCACGGACGGCCGCGGCGCGGTGCACTGGAAGACCGGCGGGCTCGTCACCCGGGCCGCGGGCCGGGCGTTCGCCTGGGTCGACGACGAGATCGGCGACGCGGACCGCCGCTGGGTGTCCGGCCACCACCCCGGCCCGGCCCTCCTCCACCGGGTCGACCCCCGGATCGGCCTGGGGAACGCCGACTTCACCGTCCTGGAGGCGTGGCTGCGCGCCCACGGCGCCTGAACCCGGGGGCCGAGGTCGTCTCTTCCGGCCTGCCGCCCCTGCGCCGAAGCCGCCCATGGACCGCCCCCGGGCGTCACCCGGCGTACGTACGGCGAGCGTTCTCCGTCCGCCGCGCCAACGGGTCCGGCTTCGGGCCCCGTCCGGCATGGGTAGGCTTCCCGCGTCACAGTGTGCGGCGGGGTTCGGGGTGGGGTCATGGGGCGTCAGATACGTGTGCGCGGTGCGGTGCTGGCGGCCGTGCTGCTGCTGGCCGGCGCCGGCTGTTCCGGAGCGGGGAGCGGAGCCGGGGCGGATCCCCGCGACGACCCGAAGCCGGGCGGCGCCGCGCCCTCCGCTTCCGCGCCCTCCGCCGCTCCCGCCCCGTCCGGGGCTCCCGCGGACGGGAAGCCCCCCACCGGTGACGTGCTCCCCGGCATGGTCGCCGCCTCCGTGGCCCGTACCCAGCTGGCCGCGCTGAAGGTGGCGGCGCCCGGAACCATGTCCGGCTACAGCCGGGACAAGTTCACGCACTGGGCGGAGCAGGGGGACAAGTGCGACACCCGTGAGGTCATCCTCCAGCGGGACGGCGCGAAGGTCACCCGGGACTCCCAGTGCAAGGCCGTGTCCGGCACCTGGAAGAGCCTGTACGACGAGGTGGTGGTCACCGAGGCCTCGAAGATGGACATCGACCACATGGTGCCCCTCGCCGAGGGCTGGCGCTCCGGCGCGGCCGGCTGGGACGCGGCGAAGCGCAAGGCCTTCGCGAACGATCTGACGCACCCCCAGCTGCTGGCGGTGACGGCCTCGTCGAACCGGTCGAAGGGCGACCAGAGTCCCGACCTGTGGCAGCCGCCGTCGAAGGCGGCCTGGTGCCAGTACGGGCGGGCCTGGACCACGGTCAAGTCCGCGTACGGCCTGACCGTCACCGAGCCCGAGAAGAAGACGCTCTCCAGCATGCTGGACACCTGCGCGGGCTGACGCCGCTCGCCGCAGGACCGTGCGTCCCGGGACCGTGCGTCCCAGGGCCGTGCGTCCCGGGACCGTTCACCCCAGGACCGCGATGCCCAGGGGACGCGACCCCGCCGCCAGCCGGCGGCCGCCCCCGCCGTCGAGGTCCACGACCGTGATGCCGTTCCAGTAGCCGTCGCGGGTGTAGCCCCCGGTGACGTAGGCCGTCCGCCCGTCCCGGGACACGGCCACGTCCTCGTGCGGCCCGTCCAGCGGGTACACCCGCTCCGAGCCGTCCGGGGAACGGACCGTGAGGGAGGGCCCCTTGCCCTTGCCCGGCTCCACCGCCCCCGTCCCGACCACGAGCAGGCGGCCGTCCTCCGTGACCGCGGCCCCGTGCTGATGGGTGTCGGCGGTCATCTCCTCCACCGTGGTGCGGCCCGTGGCCGGATCCACCACCGCGAGCCGCTCGCCCTCGAAGGGCAGCAGCAGCATCCCGTCCGCCGGCCGTACGACGGCGTAGTGCGGTTTCAGCCAGGAGCCGAGCCCGCCCTCCGTCCCGTACGGGGCGACCTCGATGCGGCGCGGCGCCGCGGACGCCGTGCTCGTGCCGGATCCGCCGGATCCGCCGGATCCGCCGGGCCCGACCGGTACGACGGTGACGTCGAAGGAGTCGTGGCCGGTGACGTACACCTCCGAGCCGTCGCGCGAGACGTCCACGTCGAAGGGGCGCCGGCCGACCGGTACCACCGCCGTGACCTCGGTCCTCGCCGTGTCGATGACCTCCAGGACACCGGTGGTACCGGGCACGTTGACCCCGGCGTACGCGTGCGCCCCGTCGGGCGAGAGCGCGATGCCCATGCCCCCGCCCCGGTACTCCCCGCCGGTCACGGGCCCGGTGCCGGTGGTCCGGTACGGGATCAGGGCCGACCGGGTCCGCGTCCGGGTGTCCACGACGGCGACCCCCTCGGCCGTGGCCACCCAGGCCCGGCCGTCCGCGCCGACCGCCAGGCCGTACGGGGCCCTGCCGACCGGCACCGAGCCGACCGTGCCGCGTTCCGGGTCCACGAAGCTCACGGTGTCGGCGCCGAAGTCGGCGACCAGGAGGGTGCCGCCCGGGGTGGCCGAGGCCGTCGGGAGCGGGGAGGCCGCGGGGGCGGCGGCTGGCGGCTCGCCGGGGGTGGAGCAGGCGCCCAGCAGCAGCGCTCCGGCGAGGGCCGCGACGGCGGTACGGGTGCCCCGTACGCGGCGGCTCGGGTGCGGGCGGTCGTGCTGCGGCATGGCGGTGCCCCTCTCGGTTCCGGGGGCGGGGCCGGTGGTGCGCCCGCTCCCCCGTACCCATCCTCACCTCGCCGGGCCGCCCGACCGCTCGGCCCGGCGGCCGACAGCGGGGTCGGCCGATCGGTTGATGCGGGGACGCGCGGGGCAGGGGCCGGGCAGGGGCCGCTCAGCCCTCGTACTCCGTCAGGTCGATGCCGTGGAGGTTGAGGAGCGCGTGGGTCTGCGGGTGGTTGATGTCCTTCTCGGCGGTCATGCCCAGCTTGCGGATCACGTTCTCGGACTCGTCGTTGCCCGCCCGGTTCACGGCGACGACCCGGTCGAGGCCGCGGTCCTGGAGGGCGAACTCCAGGCTGGCGTGCGCGGCCTCGGAGCCGTAGCCCTGGCCCCAGTAGGAGCGCCCGAGCCGCCAGGTGATCTCGGCCGCGGGCAGGACCTCGGGCAGCCACCACGGCATGGACAGCCCGACGGCTCCGATCAGCTCGCCGGAGGCCAGCAGCTCCACGGCGAAGATCCCGAAGCCCTCCTCGTCCCACTCGTCCTCCCACCGCTCGATGGTCTCGGCGGTCTCCTCCAGGTCGAGGGTCTCGCCGTCGCCGATCCAGCGCATCACCTCGGGGTCGGCGAGGATCTCCGACAGGGGGACGAGGTCGTCCTCGGACCAGCGGCGGAGGAGGAGGCGGGGGGTGCGGATCTCGGTCATGCCTCCCATCCTGCCGAACGCGCCGGACATCGCGTAATCGGGTCCCCCACGGGCCGACCGGCGGGCCCCCGGCGGGCCGCCACCGGGCCCCGCTAGGCCCCGCCAAACCTCTCCGGAGCCGCCTGACCTGCCGCCGGACCCCTCACCGGGCCCCCTGCCGGCTCCCCCGACGCATCCCGCACCGGGACGGTGATCGCGTCGAGCTGCGCCCGCAGGTGGACGTGCGAGTCGACCGGCTCGTGCATGATCCGTCCCAGCGGCGCCGGGAGGGGTTCGACCCGGGTGTGCGGGTCGCACTCGTAGAAGTAGACGAGCGAGATCAGCTCCTCGGCGGGCGCGTCGGAGGGCGGCGGCAGCACCCGGTGGCGGCCGGCCCGCCACCGGTCGCCCGTCCAGCGCGCCATGAGGTCCCCGATGTTCACGGTGAGCGCGGCCGGATCGTACGGGGCGTCCTGCCAGCCCTCGGCGTCGGTGTGGATCTGCAGTCCGCCCGCGCCGAGCTGGCGGTCCAGGACGGTGACGGTGCCGAAGTCGGTGTGCGCGCCGATGCGGAACTGGCCGGGCAGCGGCGGCCCGACGGTCTCGGTGCCGGGATACCAGTTGACGTTGAACCCCCAGGTGGGGTGGCCGGTGTGGCGGGTGAAATGGTCCGCGCCCAGGCCCAGGGCGCCGGCCAGCAGCTCCAGCAGCTCGTCGGAGAGCGCCCGCATCTCGGCCAGGTACTCCGCCACCAGCGGCCGCAGCGAGGGCACTTCGGCCGGCCACGCGTTGGGGCGGAACCACTCGGCGTCCACGGCGGGGATCCCGGTCGGGTCCTCCGCCGCCCAGGACCAGGATTCCTTGAGGTCCGGCGGGGAGGCCGCGCCCTCGGCGTAACTGTTGGCCTCGGCGCCCGGGCCGAGCCAGCCCCGGCCGCCGACCTCGACGGCGTACGGGGCCTTGGCGGCGGCCGGGAGCCGAAAGAAGGTCCGCGCCGCCTCCCGGATCCGCCCGGGCAGCTCCGGGTCCACCCCGTGCCCGGTCACCAGCAGGAATCCGGCCTCCTGGAGCGCCTCGTCGACGCGGGAGGCGACCTGTCCGCGGACCTCGGGCCCGCCGGAGCGCCACGGGCCGAGATCGATCACGGGGACCTGCGAACTCACCACGGCGGGACCTGCTTTCCGGTTCGGGGGGCTGCCCCAGGTCGTCCGGCCCGGCCCGGGCGGACTCTTACGCTCCCTGCCGACCGGGCATGCAGGCCGGGCATGCCGACCGGCCATGCAGGCCGGGCAGGATCCGCAAGAGACGGCCTAAGCCGGCGGGCTCAGGGTGTACAGGACCGTGCCTTCCCCGGAGCCCGCCTCCGTGAAACCGGCGCGTCGCAGCACCCCGTGCGCGGGGTCGTCGGGGTGGTCTGCCCCGGACGCCGGCAGCGTGCGGCCCGGCTGCGCGAAGGCCCAGCCGGAGAGGGCCTTCGCCGCTTCGGCGGCGTAGCCGTTGCCGCGCGCCGGCGGGACGATGTCGTAGCGCAGCTCGGCGCGGCCCTCCGCGTCCGGGGCCGCGTGGAAGCCCATGGCGCCGATCGCCAGCCGGTCGCTCGCCCGGATGATGGCGTACGGGCCCCAGCCCGGCCGGTACGTCCCTTCCTCGCGCGCCTTGGCCGTCCTGCCCGCGGCGTACCGCGTGCCCTCGCCGGGTCCGTCTCCGGCCCAGACGAAGCCTCCGGTGCCGCCCGCGTGCAGGTCGGCCGCCACGTTCGGGGTGATCTCGCAGAGCAGTACGCGCTCGGCCAGGACAGGGTGGAAGTACCAGCGCCACACCGTTTGCCGGGCCCGGCCGGGCAGTTCGCCCCGGCCGGTGGCCCACAGCAGGGTGCGCCAGGGGTCCTCGGCGTCCCCGTGCGGGAGGTGCGGGAAGAGGCGGTCCAGGACCAGGGCGGGCAGCTCGGGGCCGGGCCGCCAGTCGTGCACGCCGAGGCCGCCGAGCACGTCGTGGGTGTGCAGCAGCGTCTCGATGACGCCCATCGCGGCGAAGCCGTCCGCACCCGCCATCCCTGCCGGATGCCACGCGCGGACCTCCGGTCCGGCGAGCGGCACGACGGCGGACAGGAAGCGGCCGGAGGCGGTGATCATGTCGAGCACCCCGACGGGGGTGGTGCCCTCGTCCGCCCGGACCTCCAGGGGGACCCACGTGTCGGTGGCGCGCACCGCGAGCTGCGCGGAGTAGGAGACCAGGTCCTCGGCCACGTGCACGGCGGTGTCATAGCAGCTCCAGTCCAGCCCGGCGGCCGGCGTGCTCCAGTCGCGGTGTACCACCGCACGCAGTGCGTCCGTGGCGATCGAGACCGCCCGTTCCGCGTCGGCGCCGGTGGCGGGGGAACCCTTGTAGATCAGCATCCGGCGAACCCTAGGGCCCCTCCCGCGGGCCGCCAAGGGGATATCCGCGCCCCGGTGGCGCGCCTGCTCGCCCGCGCCCCGGCCGGGGCGCTACTGCTTGTGCCGGGACGGTGCGCTGACCGCGCCCCGGTGAAGGGCGGAGCATAACGGTGGAGATTTCGACGAGGGACGTCTTCGGGGCGCCGTGCTGGGTGAGCCTGATGGCACGGGACCTCGGCGCGGCGCAGCGGTTCTACGGTGCGGTCGCGGGCTGGCGGTTCCGGCCCGCGCGGCTCGGCGAGGCCTTCACCGTCGCCGAACTGGACGGGATGCCGGTGGCCGGGATCGGGGCGCTGGCCGGAGACCTCGCGGTGGCCGTCGCCTGGACCCCGTACTTCGCGGTCGACGACGCCGACGTGGCGGCGGACCGGATCCGCGAGCGCAGCGGCACGATCGCGGTCGGCCCCGTCTCCTTCGAGTCGGGGGGCCGCGGGGCGCTGGCGGCGGACCGCGACGGGGCGGTGTTCGGGATCTGGGAGGGCCAGGTCTCCTCGGGCTGGCGGGTCGGCTCGGGACAGGCACCGGCCTGGCTGGAGCTGCGCACCCGGGACGCCTTCGAATCGGCGATCTTCTACGGGGAGGTGCTGGAGTGGGCCACCGGCCGCGCCGGCTGCTGCGAGGTCGCGTACGAGGAGGACCGGGTCGTGCTGCGCCAGGACGGGGAGCCGGTGGCGCGCCTCGACAGCGGTCCCGTGGAGCCGGGTTCGTACAGTCCGTACACCCGGCCGCGCTGGCACGTGCACTTCCGGGTGCCCGCGCTGGAGCCGGCGGTGGAGGCGGCGGTCGCGCTGGGCGGCCGCACGGTGTCGGAGCCCGGGTCGAGCGAGACCGAGCGGTGGGTGTCGCTGCGCGATCCGGACGGGGCGCTCTTCACCCTCACCGCGTCCCGTACGGACGGCGGGGCCGAGGGGTAGGCCGGGGCGGCCGGTTGGTCGGGGCGGCCGGTTGGTCGGGTCCGGCGGGTCGGCGGGGGCCGGCGGGTCGGCGGGCTGGCGGGCTGGCGGGCTGGCGGGCTGGCGGGGCTACGGCAGCCGACGGGCCGACGGGGGTCACGGCAGCCGGCGGGTCCGGGTCCAGTCGATGAGCTCGGCCGCGGACCGGGTGTTGACGACCCTGTCGGCCGTCACTCCGCATTCCAGGGCCCGTTCGCAGCCGAGGGTCTGCCAGTCGAGCTGTCCCGGGGCGTGCGCGTCGGTGTCGATCGTGAAGAGGGTGCCCGCGGCGACCGCGAGCCGCAGCAGCCGCAGCGGCGGGTCCAGCCGCTCCGGCCGGCTGTTGATCTCCACGGCCGCTCCCGACTCGGCGCAGGCCGCGAAGACGGCCTCGGCGTCGAACTGTGACTCCGGCCGCGTCTTGCCCGTCACCAGCCGCCCGGTGCAGTGGCCGAGGACGTCGAGGTGGGGGTTGCGTACGGCGGCGACCATCCGCCGGGTCATCGCGGGGGCTTCCATCCGGAGCTTGGAGTGGACGGAGCCGACGACGAGGTCCACCTCGGCCAGGAGTTCCGGCTCCTGGTCCAGCGAGCCGTCGTCGAGGATGTCGCACTCGATGCCGGTGAGCAACCGGAACGGGGCCCAGGTCGCGTTGAGTTCGGCGACCGTGCGCAGCTGTTCGCGCAGCCGGTCCGGGGAGAGACCCCGGGCGACGGTGAGGCGCGGCGAGTGGTCGGTCAGGGCCGCCCAGTCGTGCCCGAGGGCGGCGGCGGCCCGGGCCATCGCCTCGATGGGGCTGCCTCCGTCCGACCAGTCGGAGTGCATGTGGCAGTCGCCGCGCAGGGCGGCGCGCAGGGCGAGGGCCTCGGGGCTGGGCGGCGGCCCTTCGGGGTGGGCCGCGGCCTTGTCCTCCAGCCCCCGCAAGTAGGCGGGGATGGTTCCGCCGAGGGCTTCGCGGACGACCTGGGCGGTTTTCGGGCCGATGCCCTTGACCGCTTCGAGGGTGCCCGCTCGGACCCGGTCGGCCAGCTCGTCCCCGCTCATCCGGCCGACGGCGGCGGCCGCCGTGCGGAAGGCCTGGACCCGGTAGGTCGGCTCTTGGGCGCGTTCCAGCAGGAACGCGATCCGGTCCAGCGCGGCCACCGGGTCCATCGCGTGTCTCCCTCCGCGAAGCGGCGATGCGGCGATACGGCGATACGGCGTAACGGAGTGGAGGGGCCCGGGTCGCTGACCCGCGCCCCCTCCCCTCCCGGGTCAGGCCCCGTCCGCCGGGTCGGCCGCCGGACGGAACTGCAGGGCCAGGCCGGCGAGTACGGCGGCGGCCGCCGCGCTCAGCACGGCCGTGATGCCGGCCCATTCCAGGGAGCCGCCGACCGCGCCGCCGAGCGGGTCGAACCCGGCGATGCCGCCGACCACGTGGAGTCCGGCCACGCCGAGCGCGACCACCGCGCCGGCCCGCCAGGCACCGGCCGTGTCCCGTACCGCCAGCAGGGCGCCGGCCGTCAGGCAGAGCAGGGTGACGGCTAGGGCGAGCAGCCCGCCGGGGTCGCCGGAGGTCAGGCCCGCCAGATCGCCGGGGACGTGCAGCGCGCCGCAGAGGAGCAGGGCGAGCGCCACCGGCCAGCGCAGTATGTGGCGCAGCGCGCCGGTTCCCTGCCGTGCCGGGCCCCGGGCCGGGGACTCCGACCTGACCTGGGCCGGGGCTTGGGCCGGGGCCTGAGCCCAGGCCTGGGATTGCGCTGCGGGCTGGTGGACGGGGGTCCGTGCCCGGTCCGCCTGCTCGGGGCGGCGCTGCGGCGGCTGTTCGCCGGTGCCCAGGATGCTGACGAGCAGGGCGACGTCCTCGATGGGCCGGCCGAGTGCGGCGGCCCGCAGCGTGATGTCGGTCTCGACCAGCTCGTGCGGGGGCTCGCCCAGCAGGGTCACCATCTCGCGGACCTCGTGGACGGGGCGGGCCACGGCGGCCGCGCGGAGCGCCGCGTGTCCTGGGTTGGGGACCTGTCCGGACTCCTTGAGGAGGTTCACCAGATCGGTGACCTCCCGGACGGGACGGCCGGTGGCGGCGGTCTCCAGGAGGGTGTGCGCGGGCGCGGGTCCCGGCGCGGGCCGGGGTACGGGGTCCCGGCCGGGTGCGGCCCCCGTCCCGGGGCCGGCCGGCGGACCGGCCTGGGCCTCGGGAGCGGTCCCGGAGCCGGTCCGGGACTCGGTCCCGGACTCCGGCTCGGTCCCGTACCCGGGGCCGAAGTCGAGGTCGTCCGTGTCGGGGGCCGACGGCCGGACGGCCGTGGTGTCGGGGAGCCGGCGCGGTTCTTCGTACTCCGTCGCGGCGAGCGTGATCGGGTCATTCATGGAAAGCTCCGTTCGCCGACGCGCGGGTCTACACATCGCACGCCGGTCATCGTGCGTCATGGGAAGCGCACGCTTTGTTACATTCAGCGGCACCCGGGCCCGCTGCGCCATTCGGGGCGGGCAAACGGGGGTCCCCCGCGGTGCCGCGGGCCCGGTCGGCGCCCGTCCTGGGCATGGTGGGGGCATGAAGGGTACGGAGGTACTGGCGGACGCGTTCGGCCGGATCCGGGACGTGGTGCACGAGGCGGTCGAGGGGCTGGAACCCGGGCAGCTGGACGCGCGGATCGATCCCGGGGCGAATTCGATCACCTGGCTCGTCTGGCACCTGACCCGGGTCCAGGACGACCACGTGGCGGATGCGGCCGGCTGGGAACAGGTCTGGCACGCGGAGGGCTGGGACGAACGGTTCGGGCTCGCGCTGCCCCGAGGCTCGACCGGCTACGGGCACACCGCCCGCGAGGCCGGAGCCGTCCGGGTCGACTCCGGGGAGCTGCTGCTGGGGTACTCCGACGCCGTCCACGCGCAGACGGAGCGGTTCCTGCGGGGGCTGTCCGCCGCCGATCTGGACCGGGTCGTCGACGAGCGGTGGGACCCGCCGGTGACCCTCGGGGTGCGGCTGGTCAGCGTGATCGGTGACGATCTCCAGCACGCGGGGCAGGCGGCCTTCATCCGGGGCGTGCTGTCGAGGGGCCGCTGATGGCTTCCGCGGGAGCCCTGCTGCTGGCCCTCCTCCTCGCCGCCACCCCGGCAACCACGGCGCCGACCACACCCCCCTCCGGGACCGGGCCCCGCACCGAGGCCGGGGCCGGCGCCGGCGCCATCGGCGGCGGGCGGCCCCTCGTCGAGACCGACCGGGGAGCGGTGCGCGGGCGGCAGGCCTCCGGGTTCCGCACCTTCGAGGGGATCCCGTACGCCGCCCCGCCGACCGGGCCGCTGCGCTGGCGGCTCCCGGAGCCCGCACCGCGCTGGGCGGGCGTACGGGACGCGGGTGCGCCCGGGGCCCGGTGCGTGCAGCTGCCCGCGGTGGGACCGGGAGCCCCCAGCGGCTCGGAGGACTGCCTGTTCCTCAACGTCACGGTTCCGGGCGATGCCATCGGCGCCGGACGGCCGTCCACCGGCGGGATCGGACCCGGCGCCCATCCCGCGCCGGTGGTCCCGCCGGGGGCGGCCGGCCCGGCGGGAGCGGTCGCTGCCGCGCGGACGGCCGGAACCTCGCAGGGCCCCCGCACCGCCGCCCCGGCCAGGCCCGTGATGGTCTGGTTCCACGGCGGCGGATTCATGAACGGCGCCGGGGACCTGTACCGGCCGGGCCGGCTGGCCTCGGCGGGCGGGGCCGTGGTCGTCACCGTCAACTACCGGCTCGGGATCTTCGGGCTCTTCGGGCATCCCGCCCTCCACGGAGCCCCCGGCTTCGCGCTCGCCGACCAGCAGGCCGCCCTGCGCTGGGTGCGGGCCAACGCCGCCCGCTTCGGAGGCGATCCCGGCAACGTCACCGTGTTCGGCGAGTCCGCCGGCGGCCTGAGCGTCTGCCTTCACCTCACCTCCCCCGCCTCGGCCGGCCTGTTCCACCGGGCGATCGTGCAGAGCGGATCCTGCTCCCTCACCGTCCCGGCGCACTCGCTGCTCCCCGCGCTGCCCGCCTACGAGCCGTTCGTGCCGGAGTCCCGGACCGTGGCCCGGGGAACCGAGGCGGCGGTCCGGCTCGGCTGCGCCCGGCCGGCGGACGAGGAGGGAAAGGAGGGAGAGGAGGGCGAGGGGGTACTGAAGTGCCTGCGCGGCCTCGCTCCGGAGGTGCTGGCGACCCCCGCGCTCATGACGCTCTTCTCCGCGGTGTCCTACGGCACCCCGCTGCTCCCCACCGAGCCCCGACGTGCCCTGGAACGCGGGGAGTTCCACCGGGTCCCGGTCGTACAGGGCTCGACCCGCGACGAGATGCGGATCTTCCTCGGGCAGACCCTGGCGGCCTACCCGGTCGCCGACGCGCAGGCCTACCGGGCCCGGCTGCGCGCCGCGTTCGGGGCGCGGACGGCCGGTCTCGTCGAGGCCGCCTATCCGGTGACGGCCCATCCGACGCCCGCGCTGGCCTTCGCGGCCGTGCTGACGGACGCCTCCTTCGTGTGTCCGCAGCTGCGGGACAGCCGGGCGCTGGCCCGGCACGTGCCGACGTACGACTACCGGTTCGACGACCGGAGCGCCCCGGACTTCACCGGGCTGCCGCCGGTGCCGGACTTCCCGTACGGGGCCTCGCACGGGTCCGAACTGCCCTACCTCTTCGACACCGGGCTCCCGATGAGCGCCGCGCAGCGGGTGCTCGCGGAGCGGATGACCGGCTACTGGACCCGGTTCGCGGCGACCGGCGATCCGAACACCCCCGGGACGGGGCCCTGGTGGCCGCGCTCCCCCGCCGTACTGTCCCTGGCGCCACCGTCCCCGGCGCCACTGTCCCTGGCGCCGGAGGACCCGGCCCCAGGGGACTCGGGCGGCGTCCGCCCGGTGGACGCGGCGGCCCGTCACCACTGCGGGCTGTGGGACTCCGTAGGACTGGCTCTCGAAAGGGCGGGCTCGTGACCGGTTTGACCGACATCCTTCAGCCGTTCGTGGACGACGGGACCCTGCCGGGGGCGGTGGCCCTGGTGGACCGGGGCGACGGCACGGGGCCCGAAGTGGCCGCAGTGGGCGGCGCGGACGCCGGGGGCGAGGCCCCGATGGTCCGCGACTCGATCTTCCGGATCGCCTCGCTGACCAAACCGGTCACGGCGGCGGCGGTCATGATGCTGGTGGAGGACGGCCGGTTCGCCCTCACCGACGCGGTCGCGCCCTGGCTGCCGGAGATCGCCGCACCGGTGGTCGTACGGACTCCCGCGAGCCCGGTCGACGAGGTGGTCCCGGCGAAGCGGCCGGTGACGGTGGCCGACCTGATGACCTTCCGCGCGGGGTGGGGCTTCCCCTGCGACTTCGCGCTCCCGGCGGTCGCCCCGCTCTTCGGCGAACTGCGGCAGGGGCCGCCGCGGCCGCAGGAGGTCGCGGCTCCGGACGAGTGGATGGCCGCGCTGGGCCGGATCCCGATGCTGTACCAGCCGGGCGAGGCCTGGCTGTACAACACCTGCTCGGACGTTCTGGGCGTGCTGATCGCCCGGGTGGCGGGGTGTTCGCTGCCGGAGTTCCTGGCGGAGCGGATCTTCGAGCCGCTGGACATGCCCGACACCGGGTTCGCCGTACCGGCGGGGCAGTCGGGACGGTTCACGCACCTGTACCGGGCCGGCGCGGACGGGGGCCTCGACCTCGTGGACGCCCCCGACGGGCAGTGGAGCGCCGTGCCCGTCTTCCCGTCCGGCGCGGGCGGGCTGGTCTCCACGGTGGACGACTACCACCGCTTCGCCCGGATGCTGCTCGACGGGGGCGGCCCGCTGCTCTCGGCCGATTCGGTGCGGCGGATGACCACCGACTGGCTGACCCCGGACCAGCGGACGGGTGGCGCGCTGTTCCTGGAGGGTCAGGGCTGGGGGTTCGGCGGGTCGGTCGACGTCATGCCGACCGACCCGTGGAACGTGCCGGGCCGCTACGGCTGGCTCGGCGGCACCGGCACCGCCGCCCACATCGTCCCCTCGACGGGGGCCGTCACCATCCTGCTGACCCAGCGGGAGATGAGCGACGCCTCGGCGCCGGAGCCGATGCGGGCGGTGTGGGCGTACGCGGCCTCCTCGTAGGGCGCCGCGCCCCGATCCGCTCCTGCCTCAGTGGTTCTCGGTCGGCCGCAGGTCGCGCGGGATCAGGGTCCAGGTGGTCGCCGCGGCGGCGATCGCCAGGACACCGGCCATCAGGAACGCCGGGGTGATCGCGAGGGTGTAGGCCTGCGAGGCGGCGTCGAGCAGGGTCCGGCCGATGCCGCCGCCGAGCTGTTCGGCGGTGTGGGCGGCCTCGCCCACCGAGTCCCGTACGGCGGCCAGCGTGGTGGAGTCCAGGTCCAGGGCGGGGAGGTTGCCGCGGTAGAGCGCGGCGGCGGTGGAGCCGAGGATCGCGACGCCCATGGCCGAGCCGAGCTCGTAGCAGGTCTCCTCGATGGCGGCGGCGCTGGAGACCTGGTCGGCCGGGGCCGCGGAGATGAGGGTCACCGAGGCGACGGTGGTGGCGATGCCCGCGCCCAGGCCCATGATGGTGAGCGCGACGGCGAAGGCCGGGTAGCCGAGGCCGGTGAACTGCTGGAGGGTCCAGGGCAGGGCCATGCCCGCGGCGAGGACCACCAGGCCGCTGCCGAGCACGTGGCGGATCGCGAAGCGCTGCATGAGGGCCGGGGCGACCATCGAGGCGCAGATCAGCGCGAGCGGTGCGGGCAGCAGGCGCAGGCCCGCCTCGAGCGGGCTGTAGCCCTGGCCGTACTGGAACCACTGGGTGACCAGGAACAGGATCGCGCCCATGCCCACCATGGGCAGGAAGATCGCGGTGGCGGCCACGCTGAAGGCGGGCTTGGTGAAGAGCCGGACCTGGAGCAGCGGGTTGTCCACGCGGAGCTGCCGGCGGACGAACAGGGTCAGCGACACGACCGCGAGGACCAGCAGGGCCCAGGGCAGCGGGTCGGCGACACCGCTCTTGCCGAGCTGCTTGATGCCGCCCGCGAGGGCGAGCATGCCGACGATCGACTGGCCGACACCCGTCCAGTCCCACTTGCCGGCGGAACGCGGGGAGCGGGATTCGGGGAGGTAGCGCAGGCCGGCCGCGACGATCACCGCGGTGACGGGCAGGTTGAGGAGGAAGGCGGAGTGCCAGCCGTAGTCCTGGACGAGCAGGCCGCCGACGACGGGACCGAAGGCCATGCCGCCGCCGAAGACGGCGGCCCAGACGGCGAGGGCGAAGGCGCGTTCCTTGGCGTCGGTGAAGACGGTGCGCAGGATCGACAGGGTCGAGGGCATGATCGCGGCGCCGCCGACGCCGAGGAGGGCGCGGGCCGCGATGACGTGCCAGGCCTCGGTGGACAGGACGGCGATGAGCGAGGCGAGGGCGAAGATGCCGAAGCCCGCCATGAGCAGGCGCTTGCGGCCCCAGCGGTCGCCGAGGGCGCCGGCGGTGACCAGCAGCCCGGAGAGGGCGAGGGCGTAGATGTCGATGATCCACAGCTGCTGTACGGCGCCGGGCTGGAGGTCGCCGACGAGCGAGGGGAAGGCCACGTTGAGGATCGTGGTGTCCATCGAGATGAGCAGGAGACTGCCGGAGAGGATCGTGAGCACGATCCAGCGGCGCGGGTCCTGCGTGGGGGTGTGCATTTCGGTTCCGTTCACGGTTGTTTCACGGTCGTACGCGGGAGGGGTTCGTGGGCGTGGTCACGCAGCCGGGGAGGGCCGGGTTCCGCCGAGGAAGGAGGTGAGGACGAGCCGGCCGATGTCGCGGCGGGCGAGGTGGCCGTCGCGGACGCCCTCGGCGGCGGCGTCGAGCAGTCCCCACAGCGAGTACCAGATCCAGTACGCGGGCAGGTCGACGCGGAGCCGGCCGAGGCGCTGGCCGAGGGCCAGGAAGGCGAGGGCCCGCTGGTCCTGGCGCTGGATCCCGGCCCGGAACTCGGGGTCGGCGAGCACGGTGGCGTCGCGCGAGGTGAACCCATACAGGTGCGCGGCGGGCAGCAGCCCGGTGACGAGCCGCTCCAGCGCGGCGTCGAACCCCGCTCCGTCGGCGTCGGCGGGCAGGTCTGCGGGCGCCAGGCACCCGTCGACCACGTGGATGGCCCGGACAGCGACGGCCTTGAGGAGCGCCTCGCGGGTGGCGTAGCGGCGGCTGAGCGTGGCGCGGCTGGTGCCGATGCCTGCGGCGATGTGCGCCATGGAGGCGCTGTGGTCGCCGGCGAGCACGCGTGCGGCGCCGTCCAGCAGCTCTTCGTCGTTCATCATGCGATCCTCCTTCGTATCAAACGATACAAAGTTGTCTCACATGAAGCAAGTTTGTTGCGCGCCGCTTCCGGGGCTTCCGGGGCTTCCGGGGCTTCCGGGGTTTCCGGGGTTTCCGGGGTTTCCGGGCGGGCTTCAGCCCTGTTCTTCCGTTCCCGTGCGGGCGCGGGCGCCCGAGCGGGTGCGGCCGGTGGTCTGGGCGCGTTCCGGGTGGCGTCGGACGTACTCGCGTTCCAGCTCCGCCATCCGCCGGGTGTGCGTGAGCAGCGCGTCCTCCGATCCGTGCAGCAGGGTCTCGTGCCGCGTGCGGTGGATGGCTTCGAGCTCCTTCATCAGGCGGCCCTCTTCCAGCCCGCCCGCCGACGGCCCGGCCTCGCGGGCTTCGCGCTCCGCCATGGCAGGTCACCTCTCCCTCGGCCGAGCCGGGCACCTCACCCGGCCGCGCTCTTCCCATCATCACCGACAGGCCTGGATAGACACTGTCTACGAGCGAGTGGTAGACACGGTCCATGGCTCAGCGTGATCACCAGGACAGCGGGCTGCGGGAGCGGCTGATCGACGTCGGCGTGGAGCTCGTGACGAGCGAGGGGACCGCCGCGCTCGGGCTGCGCGAGATCGCCCGCCGCGCCGGTGTGTCCCACGGGGCGCCCCGGCGGTACTTCGCCACCCACCACGCCCTGCTGTCCGCCATCGCCCGGCGCGGTTTCGAGGAGCTCGGCTCCCGCGTCCCGGCCGCGATGGCGGGCCCGGGTGCGGACGACCCGCGCGGGCAGGTACGGGCACTGGGACGCGCGTACGTCGGCTACGCGCTGGAGCACCCCGGGATGTTCGAGCTGATGTTCCGCCACGACCCGCCGGACGACTCCGGGCAGCAGGGACCGGCTCGGTCCCCGCTCCGCGATTCCACCCTGCCGATGTTCGAACTGCTCGTCTCCCTGGTCACCCGGTGCCGGGCGGGGGCGGGTGACCAGCCCCGGATCACCGCCGCGGCGCTGTGGGCCAATCTGCACGGCGTGGCGCAGCTGTGGGCCCGGGGCAGTCTGCCGCACGCCCTCGACGGCGACCCGGCGGCCTCCCTCGACCGGCTCGTCGACGCCGCCGTCGAGGCCCACCTGCCGGGGCGCCGCCCGCGCTGCTGACCGTCACCTCCGCCGGGTTCTCGTCACGGCTGCCCGCGTCACGGCCTCCCGGGCGCCGAGGCGCGGGCCACGCGAGGCAGCCGTCACCTCGCCTCGGGCCGGGCGAGCTTGGTCATGACCTCGTCGCGCAGGAGCTCGTACTCCGTGCGCAGACGGCGCCACTCGCTCTCCGGGGGACGGGGCATGACGATGCCCTCGGTGATCTCCTCCTCCGGGCCGAACTGTTCGCGGGTGAGGTCGATTTCCACGCCGAGGCCCAGGCGGTTCCACCAGTGGTAGTCCACGCGCTCGCCGTTGACCAGGACCTCGCCGCGGATCAGTTCGCCGCCCAGCAGGTCGTTCAGGAGCATGGCGGTCACACCGCACTGGTCGCGGGCCGGGTTCTCCCGGGTCCACCGGTCGCGGTACTCGGGCGTGCACGTCATCGCGCTCCAACTGCTGCGGACGGCCCGGTCTATGTCGGTCAGAAGGAAAGGCGTCATGCCGCCCATCCTCGCAACCGGCACTGACAGCGATCCATACCCCGGCCGGCCGGCCGGCCGGATCGTGCGCGTTCCGGTCAGTCCTGCCGCCCGTCCGTCGCGTTCCTGTCAGTCCTGCCCCGGGCCGTCCGCGAGGAGTTCGCCGATGACGTGGCGGGCGATGGCCGCCATGACCGGGTTCGTCTCCTGGTAGTAGTTCAGTTCCATGAGGGCGATCGACAGGGCCCAGCCGCGGGCGCGGGTCCACATCGCCCCGTCCGCGTCCAGTGCCGCCCGGAAGGCGGGGCGGGCGGCGGACGGGAGGACGTACCAGGCGGCGATCAGGTCGACGGCCGGTTCGCCGAGGCCGGCGCAGCCGAAGTCGATGACGGCGGCGAGCCTTCCGTCCGCGAGGAGCAGGTTCCCCGGCTGCAGGTCGGCGTGGATCCAGACGGGCGGTCCGGACCAGGGCTCGGCCCGCAGGGCCGCCTCCCACAGGGCGGTCACCGCCCGCGCGTCCAGGCGGGCGTCCGGGCTCGCGCCCAGTTCCGCGATCGCGGTACGGGTGGCGGCGTCCCGGGCCGCCAGGGTCTCGCTGCGGTACGAGGCCGGAGCGTCCACCGGATCGGCCCGGTGCAGTGCGGAGACGAACTCCGCCAGGTCCCCGGCCAGGAGGTCCGGCTCCGCGATCCCGCCGGGCACGGGGTTCTCGCCGGGGACCCAGCCGAAGACGGACCAGGACCAGGGATAGCCCTCGGCGGGCCGCCCCATGCCGACCGGTGCGGGGATGGCGGCCGGCAGGCCCGGGGCGAGCCGCGGCAGCCAGAGGTGCTCCATGGCCACGTCGCCGGCCGCGCCCGGCGTACGGGGAAGGCGTACGACCAGGTCCGCGCCCAGCCGGTACATCGCGTTGGAGGTGCCGGCGGAGTCGACCCGCTCCACGGGCAGCCCCGCCCACTGCGGGAACTGGCCGGCGATCAGCGCGCGCACGAGGGCGGCGTCGATGTCGGGCTCGTCGGCGCGCATCTTCGCTGCGCTCGTCTCCTCGGCGGGGGCGTTCGCGGCGCGCGTCTTCACGGCGGAGGAATTCGCGGCAGGGGTCTTCGCGGCGGGGGAATTCGCGGCGGGCATGAGCACCTTCCTGAAAGCTCCGAAGATCGTGGCCCCCACGGTAACCACCGCGCCCCCGCGCCCCGGAGCCCGGCCCGGCTGGGTGCCGGGCCGGGCTCGGTGGGGGGGGTCGGGCGGTCCTCATCGGGCGGGGATCACGGGGAAACCGCGAACCCCACGGGTCGCCGGGTCAGGGGGTGAACGTCCAGCGCTGGGCCGGGGTCGTGGCGCAGGCGACCCTGGTGAGCTTGGTGCCGTTGGCCGTGGCGGAGCCGGCCGGGGTCAGGCACTGGCCGGAGTTGCGCAGGCTGCCGTCCGGGCCGGTCTGCCAGCTCTGGCCGGAGCTGCCGTTGCAGGTCTGGACGGCGACGGCGGTGGCGGTGGCGGCGTCCAGGCAGACTCCGCCGAGACCGGTCAGCCGGCCGTCGCCCTGCAGGGTCCAGCGCTGGTTGGGGCCGCCGTGGCAGCTGTAGAGGGTGGGCTGGGTGCCGGGGGTGGTGGCGCTGCCCGGGAGGTCGACGCAGGTGGCCGAGGCTCCGTTGACCAGGGTGGCGGCCGCGGGCAGCGGGGTCGGGCGGCCGGTGAGGGTGATCTCGGCGGCGCTGGTCCAGGGGCCGCGCCCGCCCGCCTCGGTCAGTGCCTTGAGCCGGAGGTAGCGGCCCGCTTTGGCGGACAGGGAGACCGACTTGAGGGCCGCCGTGTCGGCGAAGGTGCCGGTGGCCACCGGGGATCCCCAGTCGGTGGTGGTGTCCGAGACGTAGACCTCGTAGCCGCCGATCCGGCCGTTGACCCCGCCGTCCTGGCGGGGCAGGTAGCCGAGGCCGTCGGCCGTGTAGCGCGCTCCCAGGTCGATCTGGATCTCGTGCGGGAGCGCCGCGGGGGCGGAGCCGGACCAGGCGGTGTGCCAGATGGTCCCGGTGTTCCCGTCGAAGGCGCCCAGGGCGGCGCCGTTCTCGCCGCTGGTCTCCTGGCTGTCGGCGGAGACCAGGGTCCAGGCCGACTGCGGGACGGGGCTGGAAGTGACCGGGATGGGGTCGGCGGCCGGGACGGAGGTGCCGGTGGCCGAGACGCTGAACGCGGCCGACTTCGTACCGGTCTTGGTCCACAGGATGCCGCCGCGGTCGGCCGCGTCGAAGAACCAGCCCGTGGCCGCGGCGTCGTAGGCGGCCTTGGTGGTCAGCCGGGTGAGGGCGGCGCCGTCGACCGTGACCGCGCCGGGGGCGGTGGCCACGTGGAGGCTGAACTCGTAGCCGCGCGAAGCCGGTTTGCCGGTGTAGCTGCCGGCCGGGGCGCCGACGGAGACGGTGACCGTGCCGGAACCGGAGGCCGGGGCGGTGACGTCGACCTGCTGGCGGGCGAAGGCTCCGCTCTGGTGGGCGCGGGTGATGCCGTCGTCCTCGTACAGGCTGAAGGAGGTGGCTCCGCGCGGGTGGATGTCGTAGGTGAGGGTGGAGACGGGCTTCTCCCCCGTGTAGTTCATCTGCGGCCACATCGGGACGATGGCGCCGCCCTTGACGAACAGGGGCAGGGTGTCGAGCGGGGCCTGGTAACCGCCCAGCCAGCCCGGTCCGGCGTAGGTCTTGCCCGTCCAGTAGTCCGTCCACGTGCCGGCCGGGAGGTAGATGCCGTCGCGCACGGAGGTGTCGGAGACGACGGGCGCGACGAGGAAGGAGTCACCGGCCATGAACTGGCCGCTGGTCAGGTTGCCGCGCGCCACCGGGTCCTCGGGGTACTCCAGGACCATCGCGCGGGTGCTCGGAACGCCGGTCTCGTGCGCGGTGCGGCTCATCGAGTACAGGTAAGGCATCAGCCGCATCTTGAGCTGGAGGTACTTGCGGTTGATCGAGAGGTACGGCTCCGCGAACCGCCAGGGCTGCTTGTCCTGGTAGCCGGCGGTCGGGCCGGTCGCGCCCCAGCCGGACATGGTCATGAAGGCCGGGGTGAAGGCCTTCCACTGGAGGTCGCGGACGTACGTCTTGGGGCTGCCGGCGAAGATCCCGTCGACGTCGCCGGTGGCGTAGTTGAAGCCGGAGAGGCCGGCGCCGGTGACGGCGGGAACGTGCCAGCGCATGTCGTCCCAGGTGCCGTTGGTGTCACCGGTCCAGACGACGGCGTTGCGCTGGGTGCCGGCCCAGCCGTCGACGGTCCAGACGTAGCGGCGGGCGTCGGAGTTCTTCTCTATGCCGTCGACGGCCTGCTGGACGCCCGCGAACGCCGTCTTGTAACCGCCGCCGATCCACGCGACATCGGTCTTCACTCCTCGTGAACCGGCCACTCCCACCTCGTCGTTGATGTTGCCGAGGCCGGTCGAGGTCCACAGTCCGGTCTGGAAGCCCTTGGCCTTCAGCGCGTCGACCGTGGACTTCAGGGGTGTGGTGTAGCCGCAGCCGTAGCCGTCGTTGGGCAGGAACCAGCCCGAGGGCATGTCGGCGGCGCGGGCGTCCGTGGCGTAGCCGACGACGTCCGGGGTGGTCTGGTGGCGGAGCCGGTTGTGGTCGCCCTGGTAGGCCGGGTTGGAGGCATTGAAGCAGTCGGCGTTGCCGAGTTCGAAGCCCCACGCCGGGGCCATGAAGGGCTTGCCGCTGACGTCGGTGTAGGCGTCCAGGACGGTCTTGAGGGAGTTCCCGGTGAAGTACCAGGCGTCGAACCGCTTTTCGTCGTGGGTGAGGGTGGTGGGCGCGTTGAAGCCGTACGAGCCGGGGGCCCAGGTGTTGCGCATCACGCCGTAGTTGTTGGTCGACAGGTAGAAGGGCGCGGGGCTGGCGTTGTTGTTCTCGCGCCACTTGTTGTCGACGGCGATCGGGACGGTCTTGCCGCGCAGCGCCCATTCGCCCAGGCGCAGGCCCGTTCCGTAGAACTGCTCGTCCGCTCCCCGCGCCAGGTACTGGGTGGTCTGGCTGCTGGTCCAGGAGGTGGGCTGCGTCTCCTGCCAGACGAGGGTGGAGTTGTCCGCCCGGTAGGCGGAGAACCGCAGCGGGGTCTTGTTGACCCGGATGGACAGGGAACCGGTGGTGATCTTGTAGTAGGTGCCCGCGTCGGTCCAGGCGGCGCCCACCGGGCCGAAATCGGTGGTGGGGGCGAGGTCGGTGCCGGCGGGGTCGTTGGTGAAGGCGCCGTCGGGCGAGAGCCAGAGCCGGAAGATGTCGGCGCGGGCGACGACCACCCGGGCCTTGGCCCCGCCGGCGGTTGCGATGGTGAAGGTGTTGCCGGACTGCGTGATGCCGGTGGCGTTGCCCGCCGTGGCGGGGGCCGGCGCCGCGGCGGCGGCCGAGGCCGGGGAGGAGAGGGATCCGGCGGCGGCCAGACCGGTCGCGGCGAGGGCCGCGGCGAGCAGCGCGGCCACCGGGGCGCGTCGGCGCCGCAGGCTCCTGCGGATGCTGATGAGTCTCATGGGGCGGCTCCTCGTGCAGTCCGGACTACGGACACACCTTTTGGCATGCACGGGGCAACATAGCGCTCCGGAGGGCTCATTTGAAGGAAGTTGCTCGGAATGGCTGGTCAGCGAGCATCTTTGAGCATGCGGAGCTCCGCCCGGTCCTTCACCCGTATGGCCCACCCGCCCTGCACGGACCGCACCGCGCCCCGACCCTGAGACGAACTACGGACTTTTCTGGAGGGCCCGGCACCCATGGAACAGGCGAAACAGCCCGCACCGCCGCAACAGCCCGCATCGCTCCGTCAGCTCCTCCTCGCCCCCGGGACCCTGCGGCTGCTCGTACTCTCGGCCCTCATCGGCATCCCGGTCTCGCTGTTCGCCTTCGGTTTCGTCAGCCTCGAACACGAACTCCAGCACTGGCTGTGGCACACCGCGCCCGACCTGCTCGGCTACTCCCGCGCGCCCTGGTGGTGGGGCCTGCCCACGCTCACCCTCGCCGGGCTGCTGGCCGCGCCGATCATCACGCGGATGACCGGCGCCGGCGGACACGTCCCCGCCCACGGCTTCGGCGGCCCGCCGACCATGCCCCGCGAGACCCCGAGCGTGATCCTGGCCGCGCTGGCCTGCCTGCCCCTCGGTGTGATGCTCGGACCCGAGGCACCCCTCATGGCGATCGGCAGCGGCCTCGCCCTCCTCAGCATCCGGGCCGCCCAGCGCGCCACCCAGCCCGAGCTGGCCACAGTGCTCGGCATGGCCGGATCCACCGCCGCCATCAGCACCATCTTCGGAAGTCCGCTGATCCCGGTGGTGATGGTGCTGGAGGGAGCCGCCCTCGTGGCCGGGGGCCCGCGCCTGTTCGTACTGATCCTGCCCGCCCTGCTCGCCAGCGGGGTCGGAGCCCTGGTCTTCACCGGCTTCGGACACTGGACCGGCCTCGGCATCGGCGCGCTGACCCTCCCCCAGGAACCCGCCGCCGGCCTGCCCGACGCGGGCGACTTCCTGTGGGGCATCCCCATGGCCGCCCTGATCGGGGTCGTCGTCGCCCTGGGCAAGTCCGCCGGCCTGCGCGTGCACGCCTGGACGGGCACCTCCATGCAGCGGATCGTCCTGTGCGCGGTGGCCGTCGGCGTCTGCGTCACCGGCTACGCGCTGATCACCGGACGCTCCCCCGAGGAGGTGGCGCTGTCCGGTCAGAACACCGTCGGCCAGCTGGCCGCCGAGCCCTCGTCCTGGGCGGTGGGCGCGCTGGTGGCCCTCTCGGTCTTCAAACTGATCGGCTGGAGCATCGCCCTGGGCAGCCTCCGGGGCGGCCCGATCTTCCCGTCCATCATGATCGGGGCGTCCATCGGCGTCGCCTTCGGCAGCCTTCCCGGCTTCGGCATGGGCCCCGCCCTGGCAGCCGGCATCTGCGCGGCCGGGGTGGCGGGTACCCGGCTTCCGGTGACCGGCGTGGTCCTGGCCGCCGCCCTGCTGGGCAAGGAGGCACCCACGCTGATGCCGCTGCTGGTGATCTCGGCGGTCACGGCCCTGCTGGCCTCCTCCCTGATCGACCGCGCGCGCCCCGCCGACCCGGCCCACCTCCAGCCCGCCCCGGCCGACGCCTGAACCCGCGGGCGGCCCGGGGCCCGCGGCCTCGATACGAAAGCCGACCGCAGCGCCTCCCTGGACACCGTGGCGCCGATCGTGGAAAGAGCTCGGCCCCGAGGGCCATCCCTTCATCCGGGCACTGGCGGACCTCCGGGCACTGGCGGACCAGGGACTCGACCACGACGACCGCGCGCAGTTCCTCGCCGGCATCGATCTCATCATCAGGGGCATGACCGACCCTTTGCCCTTTTCATAACCTTTGGTGGTGAACCGCTCCTTTCCTGGTGCGCTCTCACTGTCCGGCAGCCGCAGCGGCCGCCACCGCACAGGGCTCGGGAGTCACGCACGATGAAGCACCGCACACGCCGGGAGGCGCAGCACGGACACGGACGGGTCCGGGGGAACACCGGCGACCGGCCGCCCCGGTGGCGACGGTGGCTCGGGGTGGCCGTCCCGCTGATCGTCGTGTGCGGGCTGACCGCCGGAGTGGTGGCGCACCTCGACCCGTTAGACGACACCGGCGACACCGTGCGCCTCGACGAGCCCGGCGCCGCCGCCCGGGGGAAGGCCGGTGGTGCGCCGGGCGACCCACTGACCCTGATGCCCACGGGACCGACGCCCGAGCTGAAGGTGTCCGGCACCATCCCCGAGGACGGCAGCAAGGTGATGGTGACCACCCTCGCCGGGAAGAAGTCCCACTTCACCGGCAAGGTCTGGCTCTGGGTGCCGCCGCAGTACCACGACCCGAAGTACGCGCACAGCGGCTTCCCCGTGATGATCGCGCTGCCCGGCGGGCCCGGCTTCGACGAGAACTACTGGAGCGGGAGCAACCTCAAGCTGGAGGCGGACATCTCCAAGTGGTCCGAGGAGGGCGCCAGCCTCCCCTTCATCCTCGCCATGCCCGTGCTGAACCCGGCATCGGACAAGGACGGGCTCTACTGGGACGGCAGCGACATCCCCGGCCAGCCGAAGATGGGCACCTGGCTCACCGAGGACGTCCCCGACCTGGTCCGCGCGACGTTCCGTACGATCAAGTCCCGCGACGGCTGGGCCTTCATGGGCAGCTCCTCCGGCGCGTTCGCCGGGCTCAAGGCGGTGCTGCAGAAGCCCGACCGGTTCCGGGCCGTGATCGCCGGCGGGCCCGACATCGTCCCCGACTCACGGCTGTGGGACGGCCACCCCGCGGAGAAGGCCCAGAACAGCCCGCCCGAGCTCGCGCAGAAGCTCATCGACCGGGGCGGGCCCGAGGTGGACCTCGCCTTCCAGGTCGGCACCAAGAGCAGCGACGCCCCGCACCGGCCGCCCATCGAGAAGTTCATCAAGGACTACGGCAAGGGGCCCGTGAAGACGAAGTTCCACGTCGACCAGGGCGGCGGCCACGACGCCTACGCCTACGTTCCCGGCATGTACGACGGCGGTCTCATCCAGTGGATCAGCAAACTCATGCGAGGGCCCGTCCCCAGCCCGTGACGGGCGGAGGACTCACGGCCAGGACCGGCGCCGCCGGTGAGCCGTGCCGGTGCCCGCAGGGGTCGAAGACCAGCACCACCGGCTGCCCCGGACGCTGGCGCCAGGAAATGCGTTCGGGTGCTTCCTCGCACACCGGGCAGCACGGCAGCGGACCCGGCTGACTCGCCGGGCTGGACCGGCCCGCCGGGTTCAGCCTCCTCGGCTCCACCCGGTACTCGGGGGCGGCCGCGAGCTGCGTGGAGTACGGATCGCTCATGGAGACTCCCTGGTCGTGCGGTTGGGCTGCTCGCACTGTGCCATGGACGTGCCCCGTTGCGCACGGGTGAATCCTCCAGTGTTCCGGCGATGTTCCGCAGGTCAGAGGTGTGCGCCCGGGGGTTCCTCCCGACCCTCCCGGGAACGCGCCGCTCAGCGCTGCCCGTCGGCGACCTCCACCACGCCCGATTCGTACGCGGCGATGCTGGTGCCCGAGCCGGCCACGGCCGGCTCAACCACCGCCGCACGGTGAGGGGGCCGGTGCGCGCAGCCCCGTAGGGGCTTTGCCGCACCGGCCCCCCTCCCGCTCGCTCAGCCGAGCTTGTCGACCTCGGGGTGCTCGGCCAGCCAGGTGCGGACGGCCTGCTGTTCCTTGCCCTTGCCCGATTCCTGGATCTCGGCCTCCAGGCCGGTGAGCTGGGCCTCCGTCAGCTTGAAGGACTTCAGCCACTGGGCGACCTTCGGCTCGTCGGCCGCGAAGTCCTTGCGGGCGACGTTGTGGATGCCGTCGCCCTTGCCCCAGGCGCCCTGCGGGTCCGCGAGCTTCGTCAGCTCGTAGGAGGCGTACGCCCAGTGCGGCGACCAGAGGACGACCGCGACGGGCTCCTTCTTCTCGTAGGCCCGCTTGAGTTCGGCGAGCATGCCCGGGGTGGAACCGTCGACGACCTTGTACTCGCCGTCGAGCCCGTACTGCGGGAGCACCTTGTCCTTGAGGAGGCCCATGGCGCCGGCGCTGGGTTCGATGCCGATGATCCGGCCCTTGAACTGTCCCGCCTTGCCCTTCAGGTCGGCGAGGGTCTTGACGTCCTTCACGTAGGAGGGGACGGCGAGCTCGATGGAGGTGGGTCCGAACCAGGAACCGAGGTCGTCGAGCTTGTTCCCGTACTTCTTCCAGTACTCGGCCTGCGTCGAGGGGAGCCAGGCGTCGGTCTGGAAGTCGACCTGGCCGCCCGCGAGCCCGGTGTAGAGCGCGCCGAGCTCCAGCTGGCGGGCGTCGACCTGGTAGCCGCGGCGCTCCAGGAGCTCCTTCCAGAGGAAGGTGGAGGCGATGCCCTCGTCCCACGGGATGTAGCCGATGCTGAGCTTGCGGCCCTTGCCGATGTTCTCGACGCCGGCCCCGCCGGCGGCGTTGACCTGCGACTTCCCGGAGTCACCGAAGATGCCGAGGGTGCCTGCGACCAGGGACAGCACCACGGCCGAGGCCACGGCGAAGGCGGGCTGCGGGCGGTGGCTCCACACCTTTGCGGTGCCGGTGGCGGCGGAGCGCGCCTTGGCGAGGGCGCGGCGGCCGAGCGGGGAGACCTGGCGGCCCAGGGCTCCGGTCATCCGGTCCAGGTACATGGCGAGGATGACGATGGAGATGCCGGCCTCGAAGCCGAGGCCGATGTCCACGCTGCCGATGGCCCGGTAGACGGCGCCGCCGAGGCCGCCGCCGCCGACCATGCCGGCGATGACCACCATGGACAGGCCGAGCATGATGACCTGGTTGATGCCCGCCATGATGGTGGGCAGCGCCAGCGGGAGCTGGACCCGTACGAGGGTGTCGCGCGGGGTGGTGCCGAAGGCCTCGGCGGCCTCGACCAGTTCGGCGTCGACCTGACGGATGCCGAGCTCGGTCATCCGGACGCCGGGCGCCAGCGAGAAGATGATGGTGGCGATGATGCCGGGCACCACGCCGACCCCGAAGAAGATGATGCCGGGGATGAGGTAGACCATGGCCGGCATGGTCTGCATGAAGTCCAGGACGGGCTTCATGGCGGCGCTGACCTTGTCGGAGCGCGAGGCCCAGATGCCCAGCGGGATCGCGAAGACCAGCGTGACCAGGGTGGCGACCAGGACCAGCGCGAGCGTGGACATGGCCTCGGGCCACAGGGCGACGGAGTCGACCAGGGCGAAGCCGGCGAAGGCCAGCAGGGCGGCGAGCAGCCCGCGCAGCCACCAGGCGGCGACGGCGAGGATGCCGGCCAGCAGCAGCGGGTTCGGCGCGTTCAGGACGGCTTCGATGCCGTCGTAGAGCCCGGTGACGAGCGTGGCGATGGCGTCGAACAGCCAGGACAGGTGGCTCTGGAGGAAGTCGACACCGCTGTCGACCCAGGATCCGAGGTTCAGGCGGGGCATCAGGCGGCCACCTCCGCGCAGTCCAGCGCGGCGCGCCGCTCGTCGCCGATGAAGGCGACGAGCCGGCCCTGCGGGACGGAGCCGACGACGGTGCCGTCCTCGGCGGTGACGGCCACGTCGTGCGGGACGCGGGCGCTGACGGCGCACACGTCGGCGAGCGGGGTGCCCGCGGAGACGGTGGGGCAGCCGCAGCCGGGCCGGCCGCCGGGGGTCCCGGTCATGACGGCGTCGGCCGTCAGCACGCGCGAGCGGTCCACGTCCTGGATGAAGGAGGCGACGTAGTCGTCGGCGGGGCGGGTGAGGATGTCCTCGGCCGTGCCCTGCTGGACGATGCGGCCGTCGCGCATGACGGCGATGGAGTCGCCGAGCCGCATGGCCTCGTTGAGGTCGTGGGTGATGAAGACGATGGTCTTTCCCAGGCTCTTCTGGAGCTCGAGCAGCTGGTCCTGCATGTCGCGGCGGATCAGCGGGTCGAGCGCGCTGAAGGACTCGTCCATCAGCAGCAGGTCGGCGTCGGTGGCCAGGGCGCGGGCCAGGCCCACGCGCTGCTGCATGCCGCCGGACAGCTCGTCGGGCCAGGACTTCTCCCAGCCGCCGAGCCCGCAGAGGGCCAGCGCTTCGGCGGCCCGCCGTTCGCGCTCGGCCCGGGGGACGCCCTGGACCTCCAGGCCGTAGCCGGCGTTCTCGAGCACGTCGCGGTGCGGGAACAGGGCGAAGTGCTGGAAGACCATGCTGATCTTGGTGGAGCGTACGCGGCGCATCTCGGCCGGCGAGAGGGCGGTGAGGTCCTCGCCGTCGAAGAGGATCCGGCCCGCGGTGGGCTCCAGCAGGCCGTTGAGCATGCGCAGCAGGGTGGACTTGCCCGAGCCCGACAGACCCATGACGACGAAGATCTGGCCGGGCTCGACGCGGAACGAGGCGTCGATCACCGCTGCCGTCGTTCCCTCGGCCCGCAGCTCGTCGCGGTCGGTCGCGCCGCTTTCGAGCGCGCGGACCGCCTTCGCGACGGCCGCGCCGTTGTCGGGTCCTTTACCGAACACCTTGTACACGTGCTCGGCTATGAGCGTGGACACATACACCTCAAGGGTCGTACCGGAGACGGCCCACCGGCGTGCCTGCGGCCGGCGGGCCGTGGAGCGCGACGGGGTCCGCCCGTCACCCGTGCCCCGGCCGCTGTCGGCCGGCGGACGAGTCCGCTCCAGCAGCGCTGATGCCCGTACTTAACCTCTGCAAACGGTGAAGTGAGTCATGTCACTCACATCGCGTCGCCGTCCGCACCCGCGACCGCACCCGCGCCACCGGATTCCGCTTGCTGCGACGCCCCGGCTCCGGGGCCCTCCGGGTCGGCGAGCATCGAGGCCCGCAGATGCGCGAGCACCCGGGTCAGGAGGCGCGAGACCTGCATCTGGGAAATGCCGAGGGCAGCGCCGATCTGGGCCTGGGTGAGCTCCTCGCCGAAGCGCATCGACAGCATGCGCCGCTCGCGGTCGCTGAGGCGTTCCAGCAGCGGTGCCAGGGTCTGGATGTCCTCGACGCGCTCCAGCGCCGGCTCCTCGGCCCCCATCGTCTCGGCGAGGCTGTGGCCCTCGGTCCGGCCGTCGGCCCGTTCGGAGCCCGGGGCGTCCAGGGAGCCGCTGGTGTGCCCGTTGGCGGCGACGAGGCCCTCGATGACCTCTTCCTCGGTGAGCGAGAGGTGCGCGGCGAGGTCGGCGACCGTCGGCGGGTGGTCGAGGAGGGCGGTCAGCTCCTCCTTCGCCTTGGCCAGGTCGATGCGCATTTCCTGGAGCCGGCGCGGTACGCGGACCGCCCAACTGGCGTCGCGGAAGTGCCGCTTGATCTCACCGGTGATGTACGGCATGGCCAGGGAGGCGAACTCCACCTCGCGGGCCGGGTCGAACCGGTCGATGGCCTTGATCAGGCCTATGGTGCCGACCTGGAGCAGGTCGTCGAGGTCACCTCCGTCGCCGCGGCCCCGGAAGGGGCGCATCGCGAACCGGACGAGCGAGATGTTCATCTCGATGAGGGTCTCGCGGACGTACCGGTACTCGGGGGTGCCCTCGTCGAGCTCGTGGAGCCGGCGGAAGAAGAGCCTCGTCAGTTCGCGCGCGTCCGCGGGGGCCACCTCGCGGGGCTCCGCGATCCGCGGCGGGAGCGCGGTGACGGCGGGCTCCGCGGCGGCGCGGCCGGGCGCCCGGCCGGCGGCGGGGGCCGGAACGGGGGCGGAGCCGGGGACGGGGGCGGGGACGGGGGCGGCGAGACGGCCGGCGCAGGGGCCGGGGCGGCGACCGGTGCGGGGAGCGGTCCGGGCACCGGGAAGGGACCCGGGCTGGGATCCGGGCACGGCTACGGGCCCGACCCCGGGAAGGGACTCGGTACGGGGACCGGGCAGGGACCCGGACAGGGGGCCGGGCAGGGACCCGGACAGGGGGCCGGACAGAGGGCCGGGCAGGGGGCCGGCGGTATGGGAGAACGGGGCGGGCATCGGCACGGGGTCGCTCCTTGGGCTGGTCGGCTTGCGGCGCATGACCTTGATGGGCGTACACCCTAGCCGGTTCCGGATCCGTTCCCCAGCTCCCTTCCGCCTAGATCAACCGGCCGGGACTCGGCCGCATTTGCGGCCGGGACCCGTTCCGGTCGCACATCGGCCGTCCGGCCTCAGCCCCCTCGGCCGTACGGTCAATTCCCTTCGGCCGCGGGCCCGGTGACGGTTGCCGGAACGGCTTCAGGAGCGGCTCCCGCAGGGTGGCCCGAGGTGGTGCGCAGTGCCCGGATCAGGGCCTCGACACCGGCCCGCGCCTTGGAGCGCGGGCAGCCCACGTTGAGCCGCACGAAGCCCGCGCCTTCGGGCCCGTAGGCGGTTCCGGGCATGATCGCCACCTTCTCGGTATGAATCAGCTCACGTTGGAGCACCTCGTCGGGAACTCCGAGGGGCCGGAGATCGATCCAGGCGAGGTAGCCGGCCTTGGGCGGCTGCCAGTCCAGCTCGGGGAAGGACCGCGCGAGACGCTCCCGCACCATGTCCAGGTTGCCCGCGACGTAGGTGTTGAGCGCGTCGAGCCACGGCCCGCCCTCGCGGTAGGCGGCGATGTGTCCGGTGACGGAGAGGACCGCCGGGGAGGACAGCCCGTCGGCGTCCTTGAGGAGGGTGAGGTAGCGCCCGCAGGACTCCGCGTCGCCGAAGATCCCGTAACTCCCCGTCAGTGCGGGGATGTTGAAGGACTTCGAAGCGGAGGTCACAATGGCCCAGCGGCCGCCGGGGCGGCCGTGCAGCGCCCACGGGCGGTGCCGGTACGGGGCGTGCGCGAGATCGGAGTGGATCTCGTCGCTGATCACCGCGACCCCGTGCCGCTCGCACAGCCCGGCCATCCGCTCCAGCTCGGCCCCGCTCCACACGTGCCCGGTGGGATTGTGCGGGGAGCACAGCAGCAGCACGCTGGTGTCGGGGCGGGCCAACTCCCGCTCCAGGGCGTCCCAGTCGTGGAGCGGGACCCCGCGCGCCTCACGGCCGCGGGCCGCGAGCAGGCGCAGGAAGGCGTCGTAGGCCGGGGTGTGGACCACGACCCCGTCACCGGGCGAGGACCAGAGGTCCAGGATCCGGCCGAGCTGGTAGAGGACGGCGGGGGCGTAGGCGATGCGGTCCGCGTCGACGGGGGTGTCGTAGCGGGTGGCGTACCAGTGCCGGACCGCGGAGAGGAATTCCTCGTGGCGCCAGCGGGAGTAGCCGAGGACCCCGTGCTCCAGGCGGCCGCGCAGGGCGGCGAGCACCTCGGGGGCGGTCTCGAAATCCATGTCGGAGATGGTGAAGGGGAGCAGTCCGGGCACCCCGAAGCGGTCCTCGACGTAGTCCCACTGCGTGCACCAGGTGCCGTGCCGGTCGACCGGCGCGTCGAAGTCGTAGCGCGTGTCCACGGGTCAGCCGACCGGGGTGAGCTTGGCGAGGGCGTCCTTCACGGACTGCACCTGGGGGCCGATGATGACCTGCACGCTGTGCTCGTCGAGCCGGACCACGGCGATGGCTCCGAGCTTCTTCAGCCGGGCGTCGTCCAGCAGGGCGGCGTCGCCGACGGTCATCCGCAGGCGGGTGATGCAGTTGTCGAGGGCGTGGATGTTGGCCGGGCCGCCGAGGGCTTCGAGGATGGCGACCGGGTCGTACTTGCCGGCGACGAGCTCGGCCCTGGGGGCTCGGTCGTCGGGCGCGCCGGCGGCCGCCCCGGTGTCCGCGGCCTCCGGACCGGAGGGCTCGTCGTCGCGGCCGGGGGTCTTCAGGTCGAACTTGGTGATCGCCCAGCGGAAGAGGAAGTAGTACACGGCGAACCAGATCGCGGCGATCACCGGGACCAGGTACCACTTGGTGGTCGTGCCCTGGAGGACTCCGAAGACCAGCAGGTCGATGACGTTGCCGTCGGTGTTGCCGATGTACACGCCGAGCACGGCGGAGACCAGGAAGCCGAGGCCGACCAGGACCGCGTGGATCAGGTACAGCCACGGGGCGATGAAGAGGAAGAGGAATTCGAGCGGCTCGGTGACCCCGCCGACCACGCAGGCGACGACGCCGGAGACGAGCAGCGCCTTGATCTCCGGGCGCATGGTGCGCTTGGCGCAGTGGTACATGGCGAGCGCGGCGCCGGGCAGGCCGCCGAGGTACGCGGCCATCTTGCCCTGGGACAGGAACTGGGTCGCGGTGTGCGCGGCGCCCGAGGGGGTGGGGCAGGAGAGCTGGGCGTAGAAGAGGTTCAGGGCGCCGCTGACGTTCTCCCCGCAGACCACGCCGGCGCCGCCGGCATCGGTGAAGCGGAACAGGGCGACGAGGATGTGGTGCAGGCCGATGGGGCGCAGCAGCACCTCGCCCATGCCGAAGAAGAAGGGGCCGAAGACTCCGGCGTGCGCGATGCCCGTGCCGACGGAGGCGATCCAGCCGCCGAGGGTGGGCCAGACGAGCGGGACGAGGAGTCCGACGATGCTCATGGCCAGGGCGGAGACGATGGGGACGAAGCGCAGGCCGCCGAAGAAGGCGAGCGCGTCGGGCATCCGCTTGGTGCGGTAGCGCTTGTGCAGCAGGGCCACGATGACGCCGACGGCGACCGCGCCGAGCAGTCCGGTGTCGATGGACTTCACGCCGAGCACGTCGGCGATGCCGTAGTGCGCGATCTCGCCCTTGTCCTCGAAGTCCACGCCGCGCGTGGTGAGGAAGAAGTTGACGGCGAGGTTCATGGAGGCGAAGCCGACGAATCCGGAGAAGGCGGCGACCCCCTTGTCCTCGCGCGCCAGGCCGAGCGGAATCGCCATCGCGAAGAGGACCGGGAGGAACTTGAAGGCCACCAGTCCGGTGTTGGACATCCAGGTGAAGGCCAGCTGGAGGGGTTCGTTGTCCAGGAAGGAGAGGTTCTGCAGGACGGCCGGGCTGGAGAGCGAGGAGCCGACACCGAGCATGATGCCGCAGAAGGCCAGGAGCGCCACGGGCAGCATGAAGGTCTTGCCCAGGCCCTGGAGGAATTCCCAGAGCGCTGCCTTCGTCTTCTTCATGGTGGATCTTTCGTCCGTACTCGGAAGGGTCGCGGGTAAAGGGGTCGTACATAAAGATTCCGTTCTGTGAACGGACGGCGCTAAGAGGAGAAGGACCCCAATCCACAAGGCCCGATTCCTCCCCCGCGGCCCTCTTGTGCGGAGCTGGTGAACGCAGCACCCTGAGCGGACGACTCAGGGGGGTCTGCCTTCATGATCAAGCGATCGCGTTTATTGCGGCGGTACGGAGCCGCCCTCGCACTCGCCTCGGCGCTCGCGCTCGGGGTGGACACCGGGGCCTCGGCCGCCGGCCCGCCGGAGGGGGTGGTCCTGTACGCCGGAGCTCCCGGAGCCGTCGGCGACAGCTATCTCGTCCTGCTGGATCCGGCGCGCGCGGGTTCCCGTACGGACCGGGGCCGGGCCGTGGTCGAACGGTTCGGCGGCACGGTCGGCCGGACGTACGACTCGGCGGTCAACGGCTTCTCCGTCCGGATGACCGAGCGCCAGGCCCGGCGGCTCGCGGCCGATCCGGCCGTGACCACGGTCGCGCAGAACCGGAAGCTGCGCCTCGACACCACCCAGCCGACGCCTCCGTCCTGGGGCCTGGACCGGATGGACCAGCGCAGGCGGCCCCTGAACAACGCCTACACGTACGCCTCTTCGGCCGGTACGGGCGTGACCGCGTACGTCATCGACACCGGGGTCAACATCAGCCACAAGGACTTCGGCGGGCGGGCCCGGTACGGGTACGACGCGATCGACGACGATGCCGTCGCCGAGGACCTGCACGGGCACGGCACGCACGTGGCGGGAACGGTCGCGGGCACCACCTTCGGGGTGGCCAAGCGCGCCAAGGTGGTGGCCGTCCGGGTCCTCGACGCGAGCGGGTCGGGCACGACCGAGCAGGTGGTCGCCGGCATCGACTGGGTGACCCGCCACGCGGTGAAGCCGGCCGTGGCGAACATGAGCCTGGGCGGTGACCCGGACAGCGTCCTGGACGCGGCCGTGCGGGGTTCCATCGCCTCCGGGATCACCTACACGGTGGCCGCGGGCAACCAGGACATGGACGCCTCGGGGCATTCGCCGGCCCGGGTCTCCCAGGCGATCACGGTCGGGGCGCTGAGCGCCCGCGACGCCCGCTCCACCTACTCCAACTACGGTTCGCTGGTGGACCTGTTCGCCCCCGGGGACAACATCACCTCGGCGGTGTCCTGGGGCGACGAGTGGAGCACCCAGATGTCGGGGACCTCGATGGCCTCCCCGCACGTCGCGGGCGCGGCGGCGATCTACCTGTCCCTCAACCGCACCGCCACCCCGGCCCAGGTGGCGACCTACCTGAAGTCCAAGGCCACCACCGGGGCCGTGCTCGACCGCGGGTCCGGCTCCCCGGACCGCGCCCTGTACATGGGCAGCGTGGCGAACCGGGTGGTCACCAAACGCGTCTCCAACACCAAGGACTACGCGGTCGGGGACCTGAAGACCATCAGGTCCCCGATCACGGTCAGCGGGGTCGCGGGCAGCGCCCCCTCCAAGCTGGACGTGGAGGTGTCCGTCAAGCACCCGGACTCCGGGACCCTGCGGATCGAACTGATCGCGCCCGACGGGACGGTGTACCCGATCAAGGACGAGTACACCGACTGGGGCGAGAGCGACCTCGTCGGGCTCTACACGGTCAACGCCTCCTCGGAGACGGCGAACGGGGTGTGGCGGCTGCGCGTGTTCGACGCCTTCGCCGGGAACACCGGGTACCTGGACTGGTGGGCGCTGCGGTTCTGAGCGGCACGGCTCCAAGAAGCAGGGCGGCGCGCTCCGGGGTCAACGGCCCCGGAGCGCGCCCGCGTTCACGTCGGCGGGATCAGCTGCCCGGGACGGTGTCCACGAAGGCCGTTCCCGCGGTCCGGTAGCCGCCGACCTTGGCCGCGACCTGGGCCGGGGTGAGGACCTGGTCCTTGACGTGCAGGACGTAGTCCACCTTCTGGTCGTAGGCGCGCGGGGTCGAGCCCGGCTGCCCGTTGAGGTCGATCAGCCACTGGTTGAAGTTGATCGACATGCCGCGCTCGGGGAGGTACTTGGCGTCGTGCGTGCCGAAGAGCTGCCCGTCGACGTAGTAGGTGATGGCGTTGTTGTCGATGGTGAGCACCAGGTCGTGCCAGCCCGCGTAGCTCGTCCGGGACTCGGTGTGCTGGTTGACGGCCACCCACGGGTCGGCCTGGTACGTCTCCCAGGACGTGGTGTAGAGGATGTTCGAGGGCTCGCCCCAGCCGCCGTTGGGGAGGTACTCGAAGTCGTACTCCGAGTAGTCGTCGGCCAACGGGGCCTTGAGGTCGTTGATGGGGAAGAAGGTCTGTACGAGGTGGTCCCCGTCCGGGCCGTACTTCGGGGCGTCGGAGAACTTGACCCGCGCCGCGTAGGTGCCGTTCTTGAACTTCATCGTCTTGGTGAGGATCTCGGTGTGCTTGGTGCTCTCGCCGGTGCCGGCCGTCGAGGTCTCCAGGTTCATGATCGTGTTGCCGCCCTCGGCCGCGAAGGTGACGTTCGAAGGCGCCCAGGTGGCGCCCGGGACCCCGGGGCCGCCCGCGTTGGAGCGCACGCTCCAGCCGTGGGCCCCTATGGCCGGGTCCGAGGAGGAGGTGTAGGTGAAATCGTCGAAGAGGGTGGCTCCGGCCGGTCCCGGGTCGGTCGGGGTCGGCGTGGGGTTGGTCGGCGTCGGGGTCGGGTCCGTCGGGGTCGGCGTCGGGTCGGGGACGTTGCCTCCGGGCGCGGTGCCCCAGACGGTGCCGGTGCCCAGCTTGGCGGTCACCTTGTCCCAGTCGGCGTAGGCCGTGCGGGACCCGTCGAAGGAGTAGTCGTCGGACTGGCGCAGCGTCTGCCAGTCGGCGCGGTGGAAGCGCAGTTGCATGTCACCGGTGTCGGCGCCCGGGGCGAGGCTGCCGGCGCCGCCGGTGAAGGTGATCTCCAGATAGCGGTCGGCGGTGGCCGTGGGGGTGGCCAGGGTGCCGAAGGTGCCGGTGATGTTGGCGCAGCCCTTGACCGCCCAGGAACAGGCGTACCGGTACTGGGTGCTGGGGCTGTCCGCCTTGAAGTAGTAGCGGAAGGAGACCTGGTTCAGGGAGACGGTGCCGGAGCCGTTGTTGACCACCTTGAACCAGGGCTCCGCCTGGTCGGCGGTGGCACCGGTCGCGCTGGTGCGGTACTGGACCTTGACGGAGTCGGCGGCGGCGGTCGCGGGCAGGGCGCCGAGGGCGGCCGAGCCGAGACCGGCGGTCAGGGCGAGGGCCAGGGCTACGGCCGTACGGCGCTTGCGGACGGGGGCACGGTCAGGGGTGTGGCCGGGGGCGTGGGTCGGGGTGCGCATGCTGCGTTCCTCTCGGGGTGGGGGGAGGGAAGGGATCGGCCGCGCACGCCGAGGGCGGCGAGCCGGGTCTGGTGGTGGCCTTGGCGCCGGAGGAAGTCCGGCCAGTCGCGGTGCGCCGACCAGGCCGTGTCGGCCAGGGCGCACAGCCGGGGGAAGGCCAGGTATTCGAGCTCCGCAGGGGTGCGCGCGTACTCGGTCCACAGCTGCGCCTGGGTGCCGAGGACGCGGCGCGCGGCCGCGGGCTCCCAGTGCGCGGGGGCGGGGTCGTTGTCGTAGACGCCGCGCAGGTCGAGCACGCCGCCGTCCTGGCCGCGCGGTTCGCCGGGGTCGGCGGACTGCGGGTAGTCGAGGTAGGTGGAGCGGTAGGGGGTCATGATCACGTCGTGGCCGCGCAGGGCGGCGGCCCGCCCGTGCTCCGCGTCGAGCCAGGCCAGGGCCGTGAAGGAGGCGGGCAGCTCGGTGCCGGTGCCGGTCCAGCCGAGCGGGCGGCGGCCGAGCCCGGCCAGGTGCTTCGCGGCCTCGCCGAGGAACCAGCCGTGGAGGGCGCCCGGGCCGGCCAGCCCCTCGGCGGCGATCCGGGCGCGGGCGGCCGGGGAGCTTTCCCATTCCGCGCGGGGGCATTCGTCGCCGCCGAGGTGCACGTAAGGCCCGGGGAACACGTCCGTGACCTCGTCCAGCACGCCCCGGCAGAAGTCGAGCACGGCGTCGTGGACCCCGAAGACGTTCTCGCAGACGCCCCAGCGGGTCCACGTGTCCAGCCGGACCCCGGGCCGGTTGCCGAGTTCGGGGTAGGCGGCGAGGGCGGCGCGGGCGTGGCCGGGCATCTCGATCTCGGGTACGACGCTGACCCCGCGCCGGGCCGCGTAGGCGACGAGCCCGGTCAGTTCCGCGCGGGTGTAGGCGCCCTCGTGCGGGATCCCGTCGCCCGCGGTCTCGGCGCGGCGGCCGCCGACCTCGGTGAGCCGGGGGTAGGCCGGGACCGGCATCCGCCAGCCCTGGTCGTCGGTGAGGTGGAGGTGCAGGACGTTGAGCTTGTGCAGCGCGAGCAGGTCCACGAAGCGGCGTACGTAGGCCACGGGCTGGAAGTGCCGGGCCACGTCCAGCAGGGCCCCGCGCCAGGCGAACCGCGGCCGGTCGGTGATCCGTACGCAGGGCAGTGACCAGCCGGCGGCGGGCGTACGGGGCTGCGCGCCCCCGGCGGCCAGCGCCTCGGGCGGCAGCAGCTGGCGCAGGGTCTGCACCCCGTGGAGCAGGCCCTCGGGGCGGGCGGCGCGCAGCAGTACGGAGTCGGGGCCGACGGTGAGGGCGTACCCCTCGGCGCCGAGGGGCTCCTCACCGGGGCCCGCGGGGGCCGTGTCCTGCGGGGTCAGGAGGAAGGCGATCCGCCCGTCGGGGTCCGGTGCCAGCGGCAACCCTGTTGCGGGGGTGAGCAGTTCGCGCAGCAGACCGGCCGCCGCCTCGGCGCCGGGACCGGCACGCAGTCCGGTGCGGTGGTCCAGGACGAAGCGGCCGGGCAGGACGGTCACCACGTCGGGGCGCGGGACGAGCGCGAGGTCGGGGCGGCGGGGCGGGGCGGCGGTCACGGTCTCGGGATTCCTCACCTGGCTGTTCCGTCAACTCATCCGAACGGGCCTGGAGTTGACCAACTGACCAATTGGTTAGCTGAGTGGCTAGAAGGTGACACGACCCGCGTGCGCCGTCAACCCCGCACGGGCCGAAGAATTTCGACGGACTCCTCGCGCCCCCCTCCCCCGAGTGGTTAGATGCACATGACCAGTTGGACAGGTGAGCAGAGAGAAATGGGGGCGGGCCATGACGAAGGACGCAACCGACTCGTCAGGATCCGTACTCAAGCGAGAACGGGTCCGCGAACACCTGCTGGGACTCATCGACATCCGGCGGCCCGGCGACGCGATCCCCTCCGAACGCACCCTGTGCGCCACCCTGGAGGTCTCCCGCCCCACCCTGCGCGCGGCGGTGGACGAGCTCGTGGCCACGGGGCTGCTCGTACGCGAGCACGGGCGCGGGATGTTCGTCGCGCCCGCCAAGATCACCCAGGAACTGGCCGCCGACGAGGCGGCCTTCGCGATGCGGCAGGCCGCCGGCCACTGGTCCAGCCGGATCCTGGAGCACTCCACCGTCCAGGCGGGCGCCCGCATCGGCCGCCGCCTGCGCATCTCCCCCGGTGCGAGCCTGCTCTACATAGCCCGGCTGCGGCTCGTGGACGGGGCCCCGATGGCCATCGAGCACCTGCACATCCCGGCCGATCTGGTGCCGGCCCTGACCCCGGCGGAGCTGGAGGCCGGGGACCTGTACGAGCATCTGCGCGACCACCACGGCGTGTACGTCCACGAGGCGCAGCAGTCCATCGAGCCGACGGTGGTGAACGAGGCGGAGGCGGGCCTGCTGGACGTTCCGCTGCTCTCCCCCGCCCTGCTCATCGAACGGCTCACCACCGACTCCACCGGCCGGCCCGTGGAGTACGTGCACTCCGTGTACCGGGGCGACCGCTACCGGATCGTCTCGCGCCTGGCCCTCGGGGTGTCCCCGGGCTCCGGGCGGCCGGGCGGCCACCACCCGGGGATCCCGCCGGGCGACCTCGGCCGCCGGGCGGTCATCACCTCCACCACCACCGGGGACGTCCACACGAGCACGTGACGGGCCGGCGTGCGTCCGTGCGTCGGCTGCGGACCGTGCGTCCGTGGATCAGCTGCGGACCGTGCGTCCGTGCGTCAGTTGCGGACGAAGACCGCCTTGAGGCCGTGGGCCTTGTCCATCGTGACGTTGACCTGGTTCGCGGTGATCGCGTAGCGCTGCCCGTCCAGTTCCCACGCGGCGATCCGGTACCCGCGCGGCGGGGTGGCGGTCACCTTGATCGAGGTCCCCGCCCGGTACGGGCCCCAGGTGTCGGGGCGCAGTCCCTCGCCCAGGGTCAGGGCGTGGCGCTGGCGGAGCTGCGCCGGGGCGCGGTACCCGGCGATGAGCGGGGTGGTGATCCGGGCGACGGCCGCGTTGTTGTTGTAGGCGTCGCCGAGCGGCTGGCCGTCCCAGGTGTTCTCGGTGTTCGAGTACTGGTTGACGGCCGTGCAGGGCCCGCCACAGGCCGAGGAGTAGGCCATCAGCGTGTGGTACCGGCGGTCGGGCGTGACGTAGCCGGTGCTGTACGGGGTGGTGAGGTAGGGGCGGTAGTCGGCGCCCCCGGCCTGCTCGTCCAGGGTGGCGCGGTCGTGCCACAGCCCCAGGTTGTGGCCCACGTGGCCGAAGTTGTACCAGAGCGCCACGGTCCGGTAGTCGACGACCGAGTACGCCTGGTCGTCGGTCTTCTCGCTCGGCGGCTGCGGGAGGTTGCCCTGCCCGCTGCTCGTCCCGTCCGGGACCTCGATCATCAGGGAGACCAGGTCGGCGCCGTACTTCTCGCGCAGCGCCGCGGCCGGGGCGCCCAGCCGGGGTTCCCTCGGGTTGGAGATCAGGCCGTGGACGACCGGCGCGGTCTCCTGGTCCGCCGGGGCGTAGTAGTTGGCCTTGTAGGTGGCCACGATGTCCACGCTCGCCTTGATGTTGCTGTCGGCGAAGGCGTGGTTGATGCTCGTCTCGGCGAAGGCGATCCGTGCGAGCATCGCCTCCTCGCCCCCCATGCCCCACTCGGCGCGCGGGGTGTAGCCGACGACCATGTCGATGACCACCGGCTCCGCGGACGCGGCGCGGGTCATCAGCTGCCTGCGTGCCTCGGCGATGACCGCGGGGTCCGGGTTCTCGTACTGCGGGTCCGCGTCGTCCTGCGGGGGCTTGACGTGGAGGTCGGGGTCCTCCTCGGTGATCAGCAGCCGGCCCGGTTCGTTGCGGGGCTGCGCGACGCGGTACGCCGTCTCCCCCAGGTCGATCAGGGCGTCCACCCCGACGGTGTCCGGCCTGGCCCCGGGGTCGCAGACTCCGGTGGTCGACAGCACGACCCGGCGGTGCACTCCGGGCGCGACCGGGTGGCCGTCGACCCTGACGACCTCGCCGCTCCACTGGACGGCGCCTCCCGCCGGGTCCCGTTCCAGGCCCGACTCCACGACCTCGACGGAGGTGTCGGGGAACGGCCTGAAGGTGTGCCTGCGGGGGTGCCGAAGGGCTGGTCCGTGCACAGCCAGCGGTAGTCGGCCAGGTCGAGGTCGATGGTGCGGCTGCGCAGGACGTGGCCGGGCGGCGAGGGCTCGGCGGTCGGGTGCGCCGGCGCGCCGGCCAGGGCGGGCGGCAGGCCGAGCGCGGTGGCGGAGAGGGCGGCGAGCAGCCCGGTGGCCAGGCCGAGACGAGAGATGATCATGAGCGTACGAAGGCACGTCCCCACCGGCCCGGTCCACGCCGACACCCGCTCCCCCGGCCGCGTCACCCGGCCACGCCGCCCCCGCTCACCCTGACGGGCCCGGTGCGGCAGGGCCGGCCACCCGTTGCTTCACCCGTCGCCTTGACCGTGGCGTCGCCCGCTACATCGCCCGTTACGTCACCCGGAAGCCGATGGCGGCCGGGGACCGGTCGAAGGTCAGCCGGTCCCAGGTGGGGAAGGCGAGATCGGTGACGGCGAGCAGTCGGCCGGAGGCGTCGTGCAGGGTGCGGCGTACGGTGAGACCGCCGGGCTGGGCCGCGGCCTGGGGCGAGTTGGTCCGGGTCATGGTGATGGTCTCGGCGACCCGGCCGGCCCGCGCGGCCCCCTCCAGCCAGTGGTGCAGGGGACCCAGGTCCTCGTCCCGGACGCCCGCCACCAGGCGGTCCCGGTAGCGGGCCAGCTCGGGGGTCCGGACGACGGTGCGGGGACTGAGGTACGTCACCGCGTGCCGCCGGGTCTGCCCCGTCGGGCCGCTTTCGCGGTGGTGGTGGACCAGGGTCTGCTCCCCGCCCCGCATGCCGAGCTGGTCGGCGAGCGCCGGAGCCAGGGTGACGAGGGTGAGCCACGCCTGGGCCTGTCCCCCGGCGGGAGCCTGTGCGGGCGGGGCCGCCGGCACGGGGGCGGCCTGCGCCGCCGGGGCGGGGCCCGGGGCCGCCGCGCCCGCCGGGAACGCCACCGCGGGCGCCGCGGCGGGCCACTGCTCCGCCCCCGGGAACGCCGGCCGGGTGCCCCGCCGACCGGTGACGACGAGGCCGTCCTCCCTCAGGTGCTGGAGGGCGGCCCGGATCGTCTGCCGGTTGACCTCGTAGCGGGCGGCGAGCCTGCGCTCGGAGGGAAGGCGGGCGCCGGGGGTGAGTGCGGTGAGGTCGATCTCGCGCCGCAACGCTGCGGCGATCCGCTGGTACTTGGGCATGGCGGCCGGGCCGCCGCCCCGCGAAGGGGAGGGCATGGCTTCTCCTCTGACGGGAGGTCAAGGACTGCGCGGTCTGCTCGACCAACGTAGCATTGGTCTATACCTGTCAGTGAGAGGGGATCCGGTAATCGGACCCTCTTTGGCCGGAACCGCACGCTCCCTCAGGACCGCAGCGGGTTGGGAAGCGGCAGGTAGCGGGAGTCCGCACCGTCGGCACGGGTCCAGCGCAGCAGCAGGTTGGTCTTGGCCGGGAGGGTGGGGGCGGCCAGCAGGGCGGCGACCTCGGGCAGGTCGTGCGCCTCGCCGGAGCGCCGGAACTCCGCGCGGGCGGCGGGCCACAGGTCCCCGGCCGCCTCCGGATGGCTCTGCGCGAGCGCGCCCGCCACCTCGGTCAGGTGGTTGACCACCAGGCAGTAGACGAGGCGCTGCCAGGCGGCGTCCCGGTCCAGGTCCGGGAGGAGCTTCACGCCCTCGGCGTCCCGGAAGAGGGCCTGCGCGGGCACGCCCCGGGCGTCGACGGCGACCAGGGTGTTCTGCAGGTGCGCCTCCAGGACCACACCGTGCCGGGCGAAGAGGTGCAGCACGGGCGGCACCACCTGGCGCAGGTACGCCCGCCACCACCCGGCCGGGTCGGCCGTTCCCGCCAGCGGGCTGCCCGGGTACCCCTCCGCCAGCGCGGCCGCCAGCAAGGGGGTCAGCCCGGGCTCCGCGTGCGCCGCCAGGCCGTCGCGGACGAGTACGGCGAGCTCCTCGAAGGCGAAGGCGGCCGTCCGGTACCCCCGGTCGGGCAGCCAGGCCGCGACCGACCCGGCCCGGCGCAGTTCCGCGAAGCCCGCCTCGACCGCGGCGTCCGTGCGGCGCAGTTTCAGCAGGTCGTGCCGCCACAGCCGGCGCACGTCGTTGGTGATCCGCACGTCGAGGCTGAACTTCACGAACAGATCGCGGGCCGCGCCGCCACCGGTACCGCTCACGGCCCCAGTGCCGGTCACGGCCCCGGCCCCGACCCCTGCCACGGACCCGGTCACGGACCCGCTCCCGCTCCCGCTCCCGGTCCCGCCCGGAACGTAGAGGGTCCGGATCGAGGCGGTCGGCCAGACCGGCACCCGCCCGGTCCCCAGCGACAGCAGCCTCCCGTCCGCGAGGGCCTCGTGGACGGGGGGCCTGCCCGCGACCAGGTCGAGCTGCCAGGGGTGGGCGGGCAGCAGCCGGTAGCCGGCCGGCGGGCGCGGCCCGCCCAGCGCCTGCGCCAGCGAGTCGATCGCGTCGGCCGCCGCCGGGCCGCCCTCCTCCACCACCTGGTCCTCGCGCACGCCCAGGAAGGCCAGCGGGAAGCGGGCGTACGCCTCGGGGGCGTACGGCAGCCAGCCGTTGGGCGGCCCGCCCCCGCGGGCCTTGGGGGCGGGGTGGTGGGGATGACCCATGACCAGCGCCTGTTCCGACCGGACGTACGGGTCCGCCGGCGGCGGTGTGACCGCCCGGGCGGCCAGCAGCGCGGCGATGGTCGCGCGGCTGTCGGCGATCTCGACCGGGAGTTCGCCGTTCGACACCCCGGTGTACCGGCGCAGTTCGTCGGAGACGAGTTTGACCAGCTCGGTATGGGTCAGCGGATGCCAGCCGGACCCGGTGCCCAACTCGGGCCGCTCGGGCCTGCGCCCGGAACGCACCCGCAGCAACCGCCCGCTGCCCGACAGCCGGTACGCGCACCAGCCGTCCTCCCCGGAACCCGCTGCCCCGGCGGACCCGGTGAGCGAGACCGGTTCGGCGGCCTCCCGCAGGAGACAGTTCAGGAGCGGGGCGGCCGCGTAGGTGTCGGCGGCGGCGTTGTCGGTGGGGTTGAGGTCCACGGATTCCATTCGGTCCAGCCGGAGCGCCGGAGGTGCGCGGGGCGTACCACCAGCCGTGATCTTCAGTATCCGCGATGATGAAGTGATCATCACGTCACCCGAGAGGACCGGGGCCCTGGATCCCAGCATGCACCTCCCCGCCCCCACGGCCGAAGAGGCCGTGGCCGCCGAGCTGGCCGGGACGGCCGAAACGGCCCCCACCGCCCCCACCCAACCGCCCGGCCCGCCCGGCCCCGCCGGCCCCACCCAACCGCTCGGCCGGCCCGGCCCCGCCGGCCTGCCCGGCGCACGCCCCGGCCTCGGGGCGGCCTACGCCGCCGCGCTCCCCGGCGCGCGCGCCGCCGTGCTCACCCGGCTCTGGCGGGCCTTCGCCTTCGAGCCGCTGCCGTGGATCACCCACCGGGAGCGGGGCTCGGGCGGGCTCGTGCTCCGGCTCGCCTCGGGCTCCCGGCTGGAGGGCCCCCTCCCCGACCCGTACGCGACCACCTTCTCCGCGGTCCGCGCGAGCGCGCCCCCCGTGACCGAGCTGCTGCTCGACGGGCGCCCCTACCGGCGGGCCGCACCGCTCGTGGCCGCGCTCGGGCTGCCGTACGGGGAGGAGTTCGCCGCCGAACTCGACGAGAGCACGGCCTCCCTCGCCCTGTCCCGCGCCGGCCAGCCGGCCGGCCCCGGGACCGGTGACATCCGGGGGCTCGCCGCCTGGGAGTGGGAGCAGCGGGTGGTGGACGGCCATCCGTACCACCCCAACTGCCGCTCCCGCCCCGGTTTCACGGTGGCCGAGCAGCTCGCCTACGCACCCGAGCACCGGCCGGTGGTCACCCTCGGGCTGGCCGTCGTACGGGCCGGCGAGTGCCGGGTGACCGGGGAGTGGCCGGACCTGTGGCGGGAGGCCGGGCGGATCCTCGTACCGGTCCACCCCTGGCAGGCCGCGCACGTGGTGAAACAGGGAGAGCCGGAAGGGATCGGACACGACGACGGGCCTGGACAGGGAAACGGGCCCGGGCACGGGAACCGACTCGGGAACGGACACGGACACGGGCACGGGCTCGGGCACGGGCTCGGGCACGGACACGAGCTGCGGCCCGGGCCCGCCGCGCACCCGTTGATGGCACTGCGCACCCTCTCTCCCGCCGAAGGCGGTCCGCACGTCAAAACCGCCCTCAGCACCCGCCTCACCTCCTCCGTGCGGGACATCTCCGTCTACTCCATCGAGACGGCCGCCGCGGTCTCCGCCTTCGCCCAGAGCCTGTCCGAACGGCTCGACGGCCGCCTGCACATCACCCGCACCCTGGGCGCCGTCACCGCCGGCAGCCCCGACCTGGCCGCCGTGCTCCGCGAGCCGCCCGAGGCATACGCGGACCGGGGCGCGGGCGAGCGCGTCCTGCCGGTGGCCGCGCTGGCGCTGACCCCGTACGCGCGCTCCGACGCCTGGCGGGCGGGTTTCGCCCGCCTCGCACTGTCGGTGTGCCTGCGGGCCCTGGACCTCGGAGTGGCCCTGGAGGCGCACGGCCAGAACCTCCTGGTCGTCCTGTCCGCCGACGGCGCCCCGCTGCGGCTCGTGTACCGCGACCTCGCCGACATCCGGATCAGCCCGGCCCGCCTGGCCCGCCACGGCCTGTCGGCGCCACCGCTGTCGGGGCGGCTGATCACCGACGACGTGACCCTGCTGCGCCGCAAGCTCTTCGGGTCGCTGGTGGCGGGTGCGCTCGGTTCCACGGCCGGTTCGGCCGCCGCGCTGGCGGCGGACCTGGCGGCGGCCGAGCCCGGCCTCCCGTCCACCGCCGACACCCAGGCGCTGCTGACGGAGCCGCTGCCGACCAAGGCCCTGACGCTGATGCGGCTGAGCCCGGGGGTACCGGGCGACCAGTGGGCCGAGCTGGACAATCCGCTGACCGGGGGCTAGGCCGGGCACGGGCGGGCTACTGTCCGGGGGCATGGGATCGACTTCGCACCTGAACTCCGTCCGGTCGTCCTACGACGCCGTCGCCGCCGACTACGCCGCGCTGCTCACCGGGGAGCTGGCGGGAAAACCGCTGGACCGGGCCATGCTGGCAGCCTTCGCGGAGTACGTGCGCGGGGACGGGCCCGGCTCCGGCCGGGCGGTCGCGGACCTGGGCTGCGGCCCGGGCCGGGTGACCGCGCACCTGGACGGCCTGGGGGTACGGGCCTTCGGCGTCGACCTGTCGCCCGCGATGGTGGCCGTGGCCCGCCGGACGTATCCGGGGCTGCGGTTCGAGGTCGGTTCGATGGCCGCGCTGGACATCGCGGACGGGGTCCTCGGCGGGGTGCTCGCCTGGTACTCCACCGTCCACACGCCCCCGGCCGGGCTCCCGGCGCTGTTCGCCGAGTTCGCCCGGGTGCTGGTGCCCGGCGGGTACCTGCTGATCGCGTTCAAGGCCGGCGACCGGCAGCTCCGGCTGGAGCACGCGTACGGACATCCGGTCGACCTCGACGTGTACTGGACCCCGCCCGAGCTGATCAGCGAGCTGCTGGCGGGGGCGGGCCTGACCGAGACGGCCCGCCTGGTCCGGGAACCGGACGCCACGGAGAAGTCCCCGCAGGGCTTCCTGCTGGCCCGGCGGGCGGACTGACCGCGGGCGGAGCCGCCCCCCGGCCCGCTCCGGCCCGCTCCCGCCCGCTCCCGCCCGCTCCCGCCCGCCCGGGCGTGGGCCGTTCGGGGGGCAACCCGGCGCCGGTGGGCCCGCCTTCGCCCCGAACGGGCCGGGCGGTGGCAGGAAGGAGGGATGACCCTCCACCGCCGCCAGGTCCTCGCGGGAGCCGCCACGGGCGTCCTCGCCTCGATCGGCGCGACGGCCCGCGCGACAGCCCGTACGGCGCCCCGCCGCGCGGACCCGGACTACGCGGCGCTGGCCCGCTCCCTCGACGGCCGGGTGGTGACACCGGGCGACCGGGACTACGACGAGGCCCGGCAGCTCTTCCAGCCCCGCTACGACGCGGTCCGGCCGGGCGCGGTGGCCTACCCCGCGCACCCGGGGGACGTGGCCGCCTGTCTGGACTTCGCCCGGCGCTCGGCCGTCCCCGTGGTACCGCGCGGCGGCGGCCACGGCTACGCGGGCTGGTCCACCCGCGAGGCCGGACTCGTCATCGACACGGGCGCCATGGCGGAGGTGGCCGTGGAACCGGGGTCCGGGACCGGTGTCCGGATCGGCGCCGGCGCCCGGCTCGGGGAGGTGAACGCCGTCCTCGCCGCGCGGGGCCTGGCCGTCCCCACGGGGCTGTGTCCCTCCGTCGGCATCGCGGGTCTCACCCTCGGCGGCGGCCTGGGCCTGTCCTCCCGCTCCTGGGGCGCCACCTGCGACCGGCTCACCGGGATGACCGTCGTGACCCCCGACGGGACGGTCCGCGAGGTCGGGGCGGACCGCGAGCCCGGCCTGTTCTGGGCCCTGCGCGGCGGCGGTGGCGGCAACTTCGGGGTGGTCACCGGATTCCGCTTCCGCACGCACCCGGTCTCCGACTGCGCCTTCGCGGAACTGCGCTGGTCCGCCGACGGTTCCCCCGCCGTCCTGCGCGGCTGGCAGCACTGGCTCCGGGCACTGCCCGATCCGTTCTGGAGCCAGGTGGAGTTCACCGTCGACGGCGGCCCGGTCGGCGCCCCGGCCGTGCGGGTGCTCTGCCTGGACGGCGGGCGCGCCGAGCTGGAACGGCAGCTGACCCGGCTGTCCGACCTCGTGGGCGGCCCGCCCCGGGACAGCTGGACCGTCGTGCGCGGCTACGGGGACACCGTCCGGGCGATGGCCGGATGCGCGGACCGGAGCCCCGCCGAGTGCCGGCTGCCCGGCAGCCTGCCGGGCCACGATCCCCACGGGCGGCTCGGCCGCGTCTCCTACGCCGCCCGGTCCGATTTCTGGGCCCCGGACGGGCTGACCGAGGCGGCCGCGTCCGCCGTCCTGGCCGCCCTGCGGCGCTACGCCGGGAGCGTGCCGCGCGGCGGGGTCGGCGTGGTGCAGTTCGACGGGGTCTGCGGCGGCGCCCTCAACCGGACCCCGGAGCGGGCCACCGCCTTCGCGCACCGCTCGGCCGGGTTCCTCGCCCAGTACCTCGTCTACTGGCCCGGCGCGGCTCCCGCCGCCGACGCAGTCCGGCACCAGGGCTGGCTCGACGGGCTCTGGCAGGACCTGCGGCCCTGGGCCGGCGGAGCCGCGTACCAGAACTACGCCGATCCGAAGCTGACCGGCTGGCGCGAGGCCTACTACGGGCCGAACCTGGCCCGCCTCGAAGAGGTCCGGCGCCGCTACGACCCGGACCGGCTGCTGCACTTCCCCCAAGCCGTGTAGCCCTCTCGCTCCCTCGCCCTCCCTCCCATCCCCGAAGAAGGAGACGGACATGCGACGTACGTTGACGGTGGCGGCGGCCACGGCCGCCCTGCTGCTGCCCGGCGGCCCCCTGCCCGAGGCCGAGGCGGGCACCGCCCCGGCCCAGGCCCCGGCCCCGGCTCCCGCCGCCGACCGGTGGTCGGCCCGGGAGGCGGAGACGTTCTGGACTCCGGACCGGATGGCGTCCGCGGTCCCGATCAGCCGGGGCGGCGCCCCGGCCGCGGTGGACGGCACCGGCCGGGACTTCGACGGCATCCCGGTCGTCGGCCGGATGTTCGTCATGAAGGGCGGCGGCGCGTACTTCTGCACCGCGAGCGTGGTCGCCTCCCCCGGCCGGGATCTGGTGCTCAGCGCGGCGCACTGCCTGCTCGGGACGGACGCCCGGCAGGTGGCTTTCGTACCGCAGTACACGGCCCGGAATCCTCAGCCGTACGGGATGTTCCCGGTCCTGCGGGACGCGGCGGGCCGCTCCAAGGTGTGGATCGACCCGCGCTACCGGCAGCTCGGCGCGGACAAGGGCGCCGCCCTCGACGTGGCCTTCGCCCAGGTCGGCCCGGACGCCGACGGCTTCCCCGTGGAGGACGTGGTGGGCGGGAACCGCCTGGTCACCGGCGCCGCGTACGCGCACAAGAAGGTCTCGCTGATCGGCTATCCGGCCTCCGCCGCCCGGCCGCGGCTGTGCGTGAACCGGACGACGAAGTTCACCAGCACCGATCCGGGGATCCCCGGATCGTTCCTGCGGATCGACTGCACGGGGTATCCGGGCGGCACCAGCGGCGGCCCGTTCCTGACCGCCTTCGACGAGCGGACCGAGACCGGCGACGTGGTCGGCGTGATCGGCGGCTGGAAGACGGGCGGGGACACCCCCGACACCTCCTACAGCTCCTACTTCGGCGCCGACATCAGGAAGTTGTACGAGAAGGCTCTTGCCGGGGCGCGGGTGGCGTGAGCACCCGCACCCAGCGGGTGCGGCGCGGGTTGCCCACCGTGCGCGGGGTCGCCGGCAGCCCCTCCGCGGTCAGCGCCTCGGCGGGCGCGAGGCCGAGCTGGCGGCGCAGGTCCGCGAGGGCGGCGTGCACGGGCCCGAGGATGACCTCGGCCCGCGGATGGGCGTACGCGAGGGCGTGCGCGGCCGTCTCGATGGCCTCGGCGGCGTCCTCGGCGGCGCCCCGGCTCCACCCGCCGGGGGCGGTGTGCCCCCAGGGCCCGAGCGCGTCGTAGAGGTGGCAGGCGGCATCGGCCACGGCGTCGGCCTGTTCACCGACGCCGGGCGCCGCGATCGTCGGGAGCTCCATACCCGCTCAACGAGCGGAGCCCGCCCGGGGAACGAAGGCCGCCGCGGTCACATGGACACCGCCTGCAGCCAGAGCGGCAGCAGCAGGAGGGAGACCACCGAACTCTTGATCACGACGGCGGCCGAGAGGTCCACGCCCACGTCGTAGCGCTGGGCGAAGATGAACAGGTTCTGGGGCGTCGGCATCGCGGCGATCAGCACGAGGTACGTGAGCCACTCGCCCCGGACCCCGAACAGGGCCCCGCACACCGCCCACGCCAGCAGCGGGAAGGCCAGGCACTTGAAGCCGATGAGCGCCAGCTCCTCGGCCGTGGTGCCCCGGACGTCGAGGCCAATGCCGCCGAGGTGGAGCCCGAGGGCGAAGAGGGCCACCGGTGAGGCGCTGTCGCCGACGAAGGCGGCCCCGTCGAGGACCACCGCCGGGACGCGCACGGAGAGCAGGTTGAGCAGGATCCCCGCGTTGCAGGCCAGCACCAGCGGGGTGACGAGCGAGGCGCTGACGGCGCGGCCGAGGCGCCGGGCGGGACCGCCGCCCGAGCCGGGTCCGGTGCGGCCCAGTTCCATGATGGCGATGACGACGAGCGACAGCACGCAGACCTGGAAGAGCAGCACGGGGAAGATCGGCGCCGCCGTGCCGAAGAAGGTGATGAACACGGGGACGGCGAAGTAGGCGGTGTTGACCTGGACTCCGGCCATCACGCGCAGCGCCACGTCCCGGGGGTCGCGCAGTCCGGCTGCCGCCGAGGCGGCGGCGACGGCCGCGACGGCGAGGGCGGCGGCCGCGGCGTAGCCGCCGATGGCCCGCCAGTCGAAGAGGGCGGCGAGGTCCGCGGCGTAGATGTTGCCGAACAGGTAGCAGGGGACCGCGAAGAGGAAGGCATAGTCGGCGAAGGCCTTGGAGGCCTCCGCGGGGACCACCTTGCGGCGCGCGAGGAACACCCCGGCGCCGAAGGCCAGCGCCACCGGGATCAGTTTCTCCAGCGCGGCCGCCCCGCCCATGCGTACGTGCTCCCCGCTGTTCGATGATCCTCCACGCCGGGCGCAGTCTATGCCGGGCCGCCTCGGCGGGTTCGGTGGGTTCGGCTGGCCCGGCGGCCTCGGCTGGCCCGGCGGGCTTGACCCTGACGTGCGGGTCAGGGTTTAGCGTCGCCGCACCCAACCGCCGCCGCCGCGGGGGCGGCCGCCCCCGCCGCTGCCGGCCGCGCCCTGCCGAGGAGCCCCGATGTCCACGGACCTGCCCCGTACCGCACGCGAGATCCGGCTCGCATCCCGCCCCGAAGGACTGCCCGGGCGGGCGCACTTCACCGTCGCCGAGGCAGCGCTGCCGGAGCCCGGCCCCGGGCAAGTGCTCGTCCGCAACCGCCACTTCCTGGTGTTCCCCGGGCTGATCACCCTGATGGGCGGCGCGATCGAGGGGCTGCCGCTGCCCTCGCTGCACGCCGGTGACACGCTGTTCGGTCCGGCCGTCGGCGAGGTGGTGGCCGCCCCCGCGGGCAGCCCGCTGCGGCCGGGCACGCTCGTCTCGCACCTGCTCGGCTGGCGGGAGTACGCCCTGGTGGACGCCGCCGCCTGCACCCCGCTGGACGACACCCTGCCCGACCCGGTGGCGTACCTGGCCCAGGGCTCGGCCCCGTACGGCGCGCTGACCCGGCTCGCCGGGATCCGGCCCGGGGACACCGTCCTGGTCACCGGTGCGGCCGGCGCGGTAGGGACCCTCGCCGGCCAGACGGCACGACTGCTGGGCGCGGGCCGGGTGATCGGCACCACCGGCTCCCCGGAGAAGGCCGAACGGCTGGTGGCGGAGCTGGGCTACGACGCGGCGCTGCTCCGCGGTGGCGGGCGGCCCTTCGCCGAGCAGCTCGCCGGGGCGGCGCCCGGGGGGATCGACGTACTCGTGGACACGGTGGGCGGTGAGCAGCTGGCCGCGGCCCTCGGCGCCGCCCGGCAGGGTGCCCGCTTCGCGCTGGTCGGCGCGCTCTCGGGCCAGTTGGCGCCGGGGCGGGCCGGGGGCGGGGGCGGGGTGGGCCCCCCGGTGGAGTTCGACTCGTTCCGCCTGGTCGTCCGGGGCGTCTCGGTGCGCGGGTACCTCGGTACGGAGCATCCCGGCGTGGAGGACGAGTGGACCGGCCGCTTCGGGGCCTGGCTGCGCTCCGGGGAGATCAGCTTCCCGCACGTACGGATCCCGGGCATCGAACGCGCTCCCCAGGCGTTGGCGGAGTTGACGACGGGACGCCACTTCGGCGCCGTGGTGGTGGAATTGCCGGGGTAGTCCGGGCGGGGAACACGAGGGGGTCGGCACGGGATGCGGATCGGTGACGCGGCTGCGGCGGCGGGGACCACGCCGAGGGCGCTGCGGTTCTACGAGCAGCGCGGACTGCTCGCCCCACAGGGCCGCAGCCCCTCCGGCCAGCGGGAGTACGGCCCCGGGGACGTGGCCAGGATCCGGATCGTCCGCGACCTGCTCGCCCACGGGTTCACCGTCGAGGACCTGCGCGGGGTGGCCGACCGCCTCCACCTGCTGGCGGCGGACCCACCGCCGGCCTGTGGCTCCGGCGGCGGGGTCGTCGGCCACCGGCTCTCCGTGCTCGACGCGGAGATCGAGCGCCTCACCCGCTTGCGCGAGGCCCTGGCCCGCCGCGCGGGCCTACCCGCATCCGTCACCCCTCCCGCGCCGCTGCCGGAACAGACCCCGGCGACCGTCCCGGCACCGGTGCCGGGGCCGGGTCCGGTGCCGGGTCCGGTGCCGGGTCCGGTGCCGGGTCCGGTGACGGGTCCGGTGCCGGGTCCGGTGCCGGGTCCGGTGCCGGGTCCGGTGCCGGGTCCGGTGCCGGGTCCGGTGCCGGGTCCGGTGCCGGGTCCGGTGACGGGGTCGGTGCCGGGGTCGGCACCCGTACCGGGTCCGGCGCCCGATCCCGGCCCGGGCGCCGGCCGGGTCAGGGCCGGGAGGCCCGGACGGCCGGTGGACGCCGGGCGCGTACCAGGAGGGCACGGGCGCATACGCTGGACCGATCATGAGCGAGCGCGCCCGATCCCGTTTCCGCACCTTCTTCCGGGCCCGGTCCGGATCCCGGTCCCCGTCCGGACCGCCGCATGGATCCGCGTCCGGACCGCCGCATGGATCCGGATCCGCGTCCGGACCGCCGTCCGGGCCGCCGTCCGCATCCTCCTCCGGGTCCCGGCCCGGATCGCCGCGCCGACCCGGGCCGGCGGAGCCGGCCCCCTCCCCCGCCCGGCCTCGGCAGTTCGCGGTGGCGCTGCGTACGCCCGCACGGGCCGCCGAACCGCTGCTCGCGCAGGCGCCCGAGGCCTGGCAGCGGGTGCTGCCGTACGCCGTGACCGCCGTGTGCGTGCTGACGCTGCTGCCGGTGACGATCGTGGTGCTGACCAACGACTACAAGGCGGGTGGCGGCTGGGCCGGGGCGCTGGGCGTGGCCCAGACCCTGCCGCTGCTGCTCGCCGTGACGAGGCCGCTGCCCGCGTGGGGCATGGTGCTGGCCGCCGATGTGGTGGGGGCCGCCGTACTGACCCAGGCCGACCGGGTGGCCGGGCACGCCTGGCCGTGGACCCCGATGGTGATCATCGGCTACCTGGTGCTGATGGCCTGCCTGGGGCTGCGCGAGTCCATCCGGACCCTGGTCGGGGTGTGGCTGGCGACCGGCGTGGCCGGGGCGGTGCTGAGCGGCTTCCCACCGGACGGGGTGACCAACACGGTCGCCCTGCTGTTCGTCCTGGCCGGGGTGGTGCTCGCGCTGACGGGGGCGCTGCGCGGGCTCGGCGACGCGCGCCAGAAGATCGCCGAGCAGGAGAGCATCAGCGAGGCCGAGCGGTCCCGGCGCACCTTGCTGGAGGAACGGGCCCGGATCGCGAGGGAGTTGCACGACGTGGTGGCCCACCACATGTCGGTGATCACGGTGCAGGCGGATTCGGCGCCGTACCGGCTGCCCGGCATGGCGGAGCCGGTGCGGGAGGAGTTCGCGGCGATCGCGTCGAGCGCGCGGGAATCGCTGGGCGAGATGCGGCGGCTGCTGACCGTACTGCGCGGCGACGAGACGGACGGCGCCGACCGGACCCCGCAGCCGGGGCTCGGCCGGTTGCAGCAACTGGTGGAGGCGACCGTACGGGCCGGGCAGCCGGTGGAGTTGGCGCTGGCCGCGGGCGCGGCCGGGGCGGCGCCGCCCGCCGTGGACCTGTCGGCGTACCGGATCGTCCAGGAGGCGCTGGCCAATGTGGTGCGGCACGCGCCGGGTGCCCCGACGCGCGTCTCGGTGACCTTCGACGAGGAGGAGGTCCTCGTCCTGGTGGTCAACGGCCCCGCGCGGGACGCGGTGGTGGCGGTGGAGACTTCGGGGACCGGGCACGGGCTGGTGGGGATGCGGGAACGCGTACGGTTGACGGGCGGGACGCTGGACACCGGTCCGCTGCCCGACGGCGGCTTCCGGGTCGCCGCCCGCATGCCCATCGACAGCGCTGCCGAGGAACCAAGTTGACCATCCGCGTGATCATCGTCGACGACCAGGCCATGGTGCGGGCGGGTTTCGCCGCGCTGTTGTCGGCGCAGGCCGACATCGACGTGGTGGGCGAGGCGCCCGACGGACGCCAGGGGATCCAGGTCTCCCGCTCCGTCCACCCCGACGTGGTGCTGATGGACGTCCGGATGCCGGAGATGGACGGGCTCAGCGCCGCCCGCGAGCTCCTCGATCCGCCGCCGGGGGTGGTGCACCGGCCGAAGGTGCTGATGCTGACCACCTTCGACATCGACGACTACGTGTACGAGGCCCTGCGCGCGGGGGCCTCCGGTTTCCTCCTGAAGGACGCCCCGCCGGCGGACCTGATCGCGGCGGTACGGGTGGTCGCCTCGGGCGAGGCGCTGCTGGCCCCGTCGGTGACCCGGCGGCTGATCGCGGACTTCGTCGAGCGGCGGCCGGTGCCGCGCCGCGATCCCGCGCTGCGGCTGAACGGGCTGACTCCGCGGGAGACCGAAGTGCTGGAGCTGATCGCGCGCGGGCTGTCGAACCAGGAGATCGCCGGTCATCTGGTGGTCGCCGAGCAGACGGTCAAGACGCACATCGGGCGGGTGCTGGGAAAGCTGGACCTGCGGGACCGGGCCCAGGCCGTGATCTTCGCCTATGAGGCGGGGCTGGTGCGGCCGGGCGACGGCGGCTGAACCCGACTGCGGCTGAAATCCCGCCCGGCCGCCGCTCCTCCGCCACCGCCTCCGCCACCGCCTCCTCCACCCCCTACCGGGGTATGACATCCGACTTGGCTCCACGGTGCGACGCCCGGTGGGGCACCTCCTTCTTACCTTCCTCCTCGTCACGAGGAGAGGAGAAGGGGCATGCGCCGCTTCGCAAGGACACTGGTCACGGCCGCGCTGGCGGCGGCCCTCGTCGCCGGCACCGCGGGATGGGCCTCCGCGGACGCCCAGACGGCGGTCACCGGCCCGCCGCCGGGCACCGCCGCCTGGCGGGCCGACACCGTGTCCGGGCGGCCGCTGCCGGATCCGGCGCGGGCGGCGCCGGCCGAGGTCGCGCGGTTCTTCGCCGGGCTGGACGCGTCCCGGGCCCGGGCGCTCGTACGGGCCCACCCGCTGGTGGTCGGCAATCTGGACGGGGCTCCGCTCCCCCTCAGGTACGAGGCCAACCGGCTGGCGGTAACGGCGAACGGCGAGCCCCGCTTCGCCCCGCTGGCCGCGCCCGGCCGGCAGATCCTGGCCTTCGACCCGCGCGGACGGGGCACCGTCGCCGAGGTGTTCGGGGACCTGGAGCGGACCGCGCACATCGCGGTGATCGTGCCGGGCTCGGACAACGACGCCACCACCTACGACCGCGCGCGGGCGGCGCACACCGGTCCGGCGTACACCCGCCCGGCGCAGACCGGCCCGTCGCATACCGGCCCGTCGGGCATGGCCCGCTCCCTGCGGTCCGCGACCGGGGAGACGGCCGCCGTCATCGCGTGGACCGGCTACACAACGCCCGTCGGGGTGGGGCTGGACACGGCCCGGGGGCGGCTGGCGCGGGCGGGCGCGGTCCGCCTCGCCCGGTTCACCGACGGGCTCGACGCGGTCGGCGCACCCGACCCGGTGCTGTTCTGCCACAGCTACGGCTCGGTGGTCTGCGGGCTGGCGGCCCGGCACACGGACGCCACCGACATCGTCGCCTTCGGGTCCCCCGGGATGCGGGCCGACAGCGTCGGGGGCCTCGGCACCGGCGCCCGCGTCTGGGCGGCGCGCGGGCCCTCCGACTGGATCTCCGACGTGCCCAACGTGCAGTTCGCGGGGCTCGGCCACGGAGCCGATCCCACCTCGGCGGCCTTCGGGGCCCGCCGGATCGACGCCGCCGACGTGGCGGGCCACGCCGGCTACTTCACCCCCGGCACCCGGTCCCTGAAGGCCTTCGCCGCCATCGCGACGGGAACGGCCCGATGACCACGACGGCGGACCGGCCGGCGAGCCCGGCGGGCATCCTCGGCAAGGCGCGGGCGGCCGCCGGCCGGATCGACGCGAAGACGCCCGCCCACCGGGACCGGGCGATCGACGGACTGCGGGCGCTGGCCCTGCTGGCCGTTCCGACCGGGCACTGGCTGCTCGGCGGATTCACCCTCGACTCCGGCGGGGCGCTGCACAACGCGAGCCCCCTCTCCGCCTTCGGCGGCCTGGCCCCGGCCAGTTGGGTGCTGCAGATGCTCGGCGTCTTCTTCCTGGTCGGCGGCTACGCCTCGGCGCTCTCCTTCCGGCGGCACACCGGATCGGCCGGGGCCTGGCTGAAGGGCCGGGTCGCCCGGCTGGGCCGGCCGGTGCTCGGGGTCACGGCGGTGTGGGCGCTGGCCGCGCCCCTGCTGTACGCGGCCGGGGTTCCGGAGGACACCCTGCGGACCGGGGCGAAGCTGGTGATCCAGCCGTTGTGGTTCGTCGGGGTGTACGTGCTGGTCACCGCGCTGACCCCGTACTGCGTGCGCGCCGCGCGGCGGTTCGGCGGCTGGGCGGCGGCCCCGCTGCTCGCCTCGGTCGCCGTGGTGGACTTCCTGCGCTACGGGCCCTTCGCGGACTCGGTGCCCGGATGGGTGGCGCTGCTGAACATCCTGCCGGGCTGGCTGTTCGCGTACCAGCTCGGCGTGGACTGGGGCGAGGGCCGGATCGGGCGGCGCGGCGGGTGGCTGCTGCTGGCGGGCGGGGGCCTGCTGTTCGCGGCCCTGCTGATGGTCTTCCACTACCCGGCCTCGATGGTCGGCGTGCCGGGCGAGGCCCGGACCAACTCGCATCCGCCGTCGCTGCTGGTACTGGCGCTGGCCGCGGCCCAGTCGGGCGCGGCGATCCTGCTGCGGGACCGGCTGGCGCGGCTGCTGGCCCGGCCGCTGCTGTGGGCGCCGGTGGTCGTGATCAACCTGTGCGCGATGACGATCCTGTGCTGGCACCAGACGGCGATGCTGGCGGCCGCCGTACCGGGGTCGTTCGCGGGTGCTCTGGCCGGGCTGACGACGGCGCCGGACAGTGTGGGGTGGATCGTGGCGCGGCTGGCGTGGATGCCGGTGTTCGCGGCGCTGCTGGTGGGCATCGCCCGGTACGCGCGCCGGTTCGAGCGGCCTCCGGCAGGCCTGACGCGGGCCACGGCGGTGCGCGGGACCGTGGCGGGCCTGCTGGCGGCCGGATTCGCGGTGTTCGCGCTGGGTCTGGCGTAGGTCTGGCGCAGGTCTGGCGCAGGACCGCGGCCGGAGCCCCCGTACGACCGGATCACCCGTACGAAACGAGAGCGCCGCCCCCCGAGGGGAGCGGCGCTCTCGTGCGACCGGTACCGGTACGAGTACCGGTCAGGCGATGGAGGCGGCGACGATCGCGGCGACCGCGAGGTTGCAGGAGGCCGTCACCCACACGGCGGGGTGCGGCTCGGGGTCGACGACGATGGCGCCGAGCTTGCCCGGGGTCACCAGGTCCAGCAGCAGGAAGGCCACGGCCATCAGGACCAGACCGAGGATGCCGAACGCCGCCGTGGACAGCAGGCCCTTGCCGAAGTCCTCGTAGGTGGTCCAGATCGAGGTGAAGACGATGCCGCCGATGCCGAGCAGCGCCGACGAGAGCATCACGGAGGCGTTCCGGTTGCGCTCTTCCCAGATCTGCTTGGGCAGCTTGCCGGGGGTCAGCACGTCCACCAGGACGATGCCGAGGATGAGCAGCACCAGGCCGACGCCGCCGAAAGCGGTGGTGCGGCCAAGTCCGTTGATGATGTCGCTCATTGGGAAGCCGTCTCCGGGGTGGGGTAGGAAGTACGTCGCGTGCCTGTCGGCGCGGTGGCCGAATCTATCGCACCGCATGGCACCCGACCATGGGGAGGTCAGGAAATGGCACAGCTCAGGGCCGCGCGGGCCGGGGAGGCCGCGGAGCTGACGGGGCTGGTCATGCGGTCCAGGGCCCACTGGGGGTACGGAGCGGAGTTCCTCGCCGCGCCCACGCTTTGGTGGCTGCGGATCGCGGACTCGACGGGATGCGGGTCGAAGGCCTTGCCGTCCGCGGTGAGCCGGTCGCGGATCCGGCCGCGGAACTCCAGCAGCCCGTCGGGGCGCAGCACTCCCAGGTCCCCGGTCGGGACCGGTTCGCCGCCGCCGGGCGCGGTGAGGTGGATCTCCCCGTCGCGTACGTCCGAGCGGCAGCCGGGGAAGGCGGTTCCGATCAGCGAGAGCTCCTCGGCCCCGTCCAAGGGGGCCGCGAGCTGCGGGAGTTCGAACCGGGCGCCGGCGCCCGCCGCTTCGGTGGGGCGTCGACGGCGCGGCGACTCCGGTGTCCAGCGCGGGCCTTCGGGCAGGACGAGTGCGCCGCCCTCGCACAGGGCGCGCGTCCATCCGGCGGCGAAGCCGGTGAGGTCCGGGGCGGCGCTGATCAGGTGCCGGTCCTCGGGAACCGGCCGCGCGACCGCCGCCCAGCCTTCGTGGGCGGCGAGGATCCGGTCGTGGGAGAGGGGGACGGCCCGCCGATGCGGATCACCCGCAGGTCGCCGCCGTCGTCGAGGCGGGCCTGCTCCGCGGTGTCGGCGAGCAGGGCGAAGGGCCGGACGGCGGCGAGCTGGCGCTGTCCGGTGCGCGGGTTCTCGACGTCGATGACGGTGCAGGCGGCGGCTGCCTTGAGGAGGCCGAGGAGGAGGACGACGAGCTCGGCGCGCGGGGCGGAGCCCACGGCGACGACGGCCCGTTCGGGCAGTCCGCAGTCGAGCAGGTGGCGGGCCGACTGGTTGGCGCGCGCGTCGAGTTGTCCGTAGGTGAGGCTGTCGGTGCCCGCGGCGACGGCCTGGGCTCCCGGGGTGTCGCGGGCCCAGCGTTCGAAGCGGGAGAGAACGGTGTCGCCGGGGCCCCGGCCGGAGTGCGTGAAGGGCTCCGATCCCCGCGTCATGGGCCGATTCTGGCACCGGGCACCGGGCACCGACAGGTACGAGGGCCGCGAAAATCTCTCGTACGAGCGAGGGTTGATCCACTAAGGTCTGCGCTGGTGCCGACTGGCACCGGTGGACAAGTTTCGAATGGTCGGAGGCCCCATGGCCAAGGAAATCCAGGTGGCGTACGACTGCGCCGATCCGCGCGCGCAGGCGGAGTTCTGGGCGCAGGCGCTGGGCTATCGCGTCCAGCCGACGCCGGAGCACCAGAACGACTGGGCGGCCATCTCGGATCCCGAGGGCAAGGGACCCCGGCTCTACTTCCAGAGGGTCCCGGAGGCCAGGACCGAGGCGAAGAACCGCCTGCACCTGGACGTGCGCTCGGCGCCCGGTCTGAAGGGGGACGCGCGGATGGCCGTGCTGGAGGTGGAGGCCGCCAGGCTGGAGGCGCTGGGTGCGAAGCGGCTGTACCGCCTGGAGTCCGACGAGGTCAACGAAGGGATCATCGTGATGACCGATCCCGAGGAGAACATCTTCTGCCTCGACTGACCTCTCGGCCAACGGGTCGTCTGCCGAACCGTCCGCCAAACCGTCCGCCAAACCGTCTGGCGAGCCGTCTGACGTGTCGCCCGACCGGTCGCGCGATCTGTCGCCCGACCCGTCGAACAGGGTTCCTGGTCACCCAGGGACCATCTGCCCCTTGACCTCAAGTTTGGTCGAGGTCCTACCGTTCGGCTCATGGACATGGAAGTCACCGCCTGGACCTCGCTCCACAGCGCGATCAACGCCCAGCAGGACCGGCGCCCGCTCTCGCGGGCCGGTCTGCGCCGGGTCGCCGCCTTCGCCCGCCCGCACCGGCGCGGGCTCACCTTCTTCCTCCTTCTCAGTGTGGTGACCGCGCTGCTCGCGGTGGCCACCCCGGTGCTCGCGAGCCGCGTGGTCACCACGATCGTCGAGGGCCGCGAAAGCGGTACGGTCACCCGCCTCGCCCTGCTGATCGCGCTGATCGCGGTCGCGGAGGCGGGGCTGGGGCTGGTCCTGCGCCGGCTGTCGTCCACCCTCGGCGAGGGGCTGATCCTGGATCTGCGGACGGCGGTCTTCGACCACGTGCAGCGGATGCCGGTGGCGTTCTTCACCCGGACCCGCACCGGTGCGCTGGTCAGCCGGCTCAACAACGACGTGATCGGTGCGCAGCGCGCCTTCAGCAACACCCTGTCGGGGGTGGTGTCCAATACCGTGACGCTGCTGCTGACCCTGGCGGTGATGCTGGGCATCTCCTGGCAGATCACCCTGCTGGCCCTCGTGCTCCTCCCGGTGTTCGTGCTGCCCGCCCGCCGGATGGGGGTGCGGATGGCGGCGATGCAGCGGGAGGCGTCCGCGCTCAACGCCTCGATGGGCACGCAGATGACCGAGCGCTTCTCGGCTCCGGGCGCCACGCTCGTCAAACTGTTCGGACGGCCCGACGAGGAATCGGCGGAGTTCGCGGCGCGCGCCGCCCGGGTGCGTGACATCGGGATCCGGACGGCGATGGCCCAGTCGGCCTTCATCACCGCCCTGACCCTGGTCTCCGCGCTGGCCTTGGCGCTGGTGTACGGCCTCGGCGGCCACTACGCGCTCGCCGGCTCCCTGGACGCGGGCTCGGTGGTCGCCCTCGCCCTGCTCCTGACCCGGCTGTACGCGCCGCTGACCGCGCTGGCCGGGGCGCGGGTGGAGGTGATGAGCGCGATGGTCAGCTTCGAGCGGGTCTTCGAGATCCTCGACCTGAAGCCGCTGATCTCCCAGAAGCCGGACGCCCGCCGGGTGCCCGAGGGGCCGGTGACGGTCGAGTTCGACAACGTCTCCTTCGGCTACCCCTCCCCCGACAAGGTGTCCCTCGCCTCCCTGGAGGAGGTCGCCACCCTCGACGCGCGGGGCGGCACGGAGGTGCTGCACGGGGTGTCCTTCCGCGCCGAGCCCGGGCAGATGATCGCCTTGGTCGGTTCCTCCGGCGCCGGCAAGTCGACCATCGCGCAGTTGCTGCCCCGGCTGTACGACACCGACACGGGCGCGGTCCGCCTCGGCGGGATCGACGTACGGGACCTCACGGCGGACTCCATCCGCGAGACGCTGGGCATGGTCACCCAGGACGGCCACCTCTTCCACGAGTCGGTACGGGCCAACCTGCTGCTGGCCCGCCCTGAGGCGGGGGAGGACGATATCTGGGAGGCCCTGCGCCGGTCCCGTCTCGACGGGCTCGTGGCCTCGCTCCCGGACGGGCTGGACACGGTCGTCGGCGAGCGCGGCTACCGGCTCTCGGGCGGGGAGCGCCAGCGGCTGACCATCGCCCGGCTGCTGCTGGCCGGCCAGCGGGTGGTGATCCTGGACGAGGCCACCGCCCATCTGGACTCCACCTCGGAGGCGGCCGTACAGGAGGCCCTGGCCGAGGCCCTGTCGGGCCGGACCGCCGTGGTGATCGCGCACCGGCTGTCGACGGTGCAGGCCGCCGATCTGATCCTGGTGGTGGAGGAGGGCCGGATCGTGGAACGCGGCACCCACGCCGAGCTGCTGGCGGTGGGCGGACGGTACGAGGAGCTGTACCGCACCCAGTTCGCGGCGGCCGGCCCGGACGGGGACACGCGGGCGGCACGGGCCCTCCCGGGCGGCGCGGCGGCGGTCTCCGGCGGATGATGGCCAGCGGGGCGGCCGGCACCGGCCGCCCGGAACCGCCCGCCGGGAACCGCTGGACACGGAGTCAGGAGAAGCCGATGGACATCAAACTGGAACTGGTCGCCGTACCGGTCACCGACATCGACCGGGCCAAGGCCTTCTACGAACGCATCGGCTTCCACGCCGACCACGACGTCACGGTCAGCGAGGAGATCCGCTTCGTCCAGCTGACCCCGCCGGGCTCGGCCTGTTCGATCGCCATCGGCAAGGGCCTGACCCGGATGACACCGGGTTCGCTGGACAACCTGCAGGTCGTGGTCGCGGACATCGAGGAGGCCTTCGCCGATCTCAAGGGCCGGGGCATCGAGGTGACGGAGATCGAGGACATGCCCTGGGGCTCCTTCGTCTACTTCTCCGACCCCGACGGCAACGGCTGGGCCGTCCAGCAAACCACCCCGCGCACGACCCCGGCGGGCTGAGCGGGCGCGAGGCCGCCTCGCCGCTTTGGCCCGGACACGCATCGGACGCGCATGGGACGCACATCGGGCGCGCATCGGGCGTTCACCTGCTCCGTGAGCTTGCCCTGCGCAGAGTGAGGGTGCGGTGCACCAGGGCGGAGCCGCCGAGCCGGTCGGGCCAGGGCCGGGGTCAGCCCCTCCTTCCGGACGGTCACATCGACGCCGATGGTGCGCTGGGCGTCGGCTTCCTGCCGGGCGGCGGTCTTGGCTCTTCTGGCACCAAGGCTCGTCCCGGCGGGCTCCGCGGAGTGGTGACGGAAACTCAGAATCGGTTGTATCAGGGGGTGTTTGTCCGGCCGGAAACGGGTCACACGCCTAAACAGCGGAGCACGCAGCCCGGACTGCAGCGAGGCTTCGTCGGCCGGGGCCGTGCGGGAGAACGACGCTCACACGGCCCCGGCCACCGGCACCACGGCTGCCGCACGGGATCCGTGCGGCGCCGGGAACTCCGACACCCCGCGACCGCCTCTCCGGCCGCGGCGGCGGAGCGGCTTCCCGGCAGCCCCCGACGACGGCGCTCAGACCACCGTCCCCGGGCCTCGGATCCCGGCGGCAGGCACCACGGACCACCACGGACTCCCGCCACCGGGACCGCCGACGTCCGCCACGAGCTAGCTTTACCTCTAGACGAGTCATTCCGATGTGATCAGTGGTCGTAGGCGATCAAGGATCGTGTGACGGGTTGGCCGGTCTTGTGGTTGTGCCAGATCGCGGCGGC
>NZ_JBIWAE010000035.1:0-31564 GCF_044759865.1 Streptomyces sp. NPDC099050
GCACGCTGTTGAGTTCTCAAGGAACGGACGCTTCCTTTGTACTCACCCTCGCGGGTTTTCCTCCGGGCTTTCGTTCTGTTCTGTTCTTGCGTTTCCGACTCTATCAGACTCTTTCGCGTCTGATTCCCGGTCGAAGCGGGTTTCGCTTTCCAGTTCCTCGCTTTCGCGTTTCCCTTTCCTGCGATTCCAACTCTACCAGATCATTTCCGCGCCGTTTCCGACTTGGATTTGAATTGGACGGCCATTGGAGAGCCATTCCCTTTCGGGCGAGCCAGACTTTATCAGGTTTCCCTGCTCTGGAAATCCCACCCGCCCGCATCGACATGGCCGGGCACACGTGTGTGCCGGGGTGCCGTGCGAGGTGGAGACGTAAACGTACTGGAGCGGGGCCCCCGGATGCAAATCCGGTTGCCCCGCTCCGGTGTGGGCGTTACGGCGAGGGTCAGACCTCGACGACGACCGGGAGGATCATCGGGCGGCGGCGGTAGCCGTCCGAGACCCACTTGCCCATCGTGCGGCGGATGAGCTGCTGGATCTGGTGCGGCTCGGCCACACCGTCCGCGGCGGCTCGGGCGATGGCTTCCTCGATCTTCGGCAGGACGGAGACGAACGCCGAGTCCTCGATGCCGGAGCCGCGGGCCTGGATGTTCGGGCCGCTGACGATCTTGCCGGTGGTGCTGTCCACCACGACGTAGACCGAGATGATGCCCTCGTCGCCGAGGATCTTGCGGTCCTTGAGGTGGGCTTCGGTGACGTCGCCGACCGAGAGGCCGTCCACGTAGACGTAGCCGGCCTGGACCTTGCCGGAGATGCGGGCCTTGCCGTCGATGAGGTCGACGACGACGCCGTCCTCCGCGATGACGATGCGGTCCTTCGGTACGCCCGTCAGGGCGCCGAGCTCCGCGTTGGCGCGCAGGTGGCGCCATTCGCCGTGGACCGGCATCAGGTTCCGCGGCTTGCAGATGTTGTAGAAGTACAGCAGCTCGCCGGCGGAGGCGTGGCCGGAGACGTGCACCTTGGCGTTGCCCTTGTGCACGACGTTGGCGCCCCAGCGGGTCAGGCCGTTGATCACGCGGTAGACCGCGTTCTCGTTGCCCGGGATGAGGGACGAGGCCAGGATGACCGTGTCGCCGGGGACGATCCGGATCTGGTGGTCGCGGTTCGCCATCCGGGACAGGGCCGCCATCGGCTCGCCCTGCGAACCCGTGCACACCAGGACGACCTCGTGCGGCGGCAGGTCGTCGAGGGTCTTGACGTCCACGACGAGGCCGGCCGGGACCTTCAGGTAGCCCAGGTCACGGGCGATGCCCATGTTGCGGACCATCGAGCGGCCGACGAAGGCGACCCTGCGGCCGTACTCGTGGGCGGCGTCGAGGATCTGCTGGATGCGGTGCACGTGGCTCGCGAAGCTCGCCACGATGATCCGGTTGTTGGCGTTGGCGAACACCGTGCGCAGGACGCCCGAGATCTCGCGCTCGGGCGGGACGAAGCCCGGGACCTCGGCGTTCGTCGAGTCCGAGAGGAGAAGGTCGATGCCCTCTTCGCTCAGGCGCGCGAAGGCGTGCAGGTCGGTGAGGCGGTTGTCCAGCGGGAGCTGGTCCATCTTGAAGTCACCGGTGCACACGACCATGCCGGCGCCGGTGCGGATGGCCACGGCCAGGGCGTCCGGGATGGAGTGGTTGACCGCGATGAACTCGCAGTCGAAGGGGCCGAGGTTCTCGCGCTCGCCTTCCTTCACCTCAAGGGTGTAGGGGCGGATGCGGTGCTCCTGGAGCTTGGCCTCGATGAGCGCCAGCGTCAGCTTGGAGCCGATCAGCGGGATGTCCGGCTTCTCCCGGAGGAGGTACGGGACGGCGCCGATGTGGTCTTCGTGGCCGTGCGTGAGGACGATGCCCTCGATGTCGTCGAGGCGATCCCGGATGGACGAGAAGTCCGGCAGGATCAGGTCGATGCCCGGCTGCTCCTCTTCGGGGAAGAGGACGCCGCAGTCGACGATGAGCAGGCGGCCGTCGAACTCGAAGACGGTCATGTTGCGGCCGATCTCACCGAGCCCGCCCAGGGGGGTGACCCGAAGGCCGCCCTTGGGGAGCTTCGGCGGCGGACCGAGTTCAGGATGCGGATGGCTCAAAAGGTTCTCCTTCACCACGCGCGGCCACGTACCCGTCGAGGCGCGTGGCGCGCATGTCATTCGTGCACTTGCTGTCGTCTTGTGTGGTTCTGCTTATTCAGTTGTGAAGTCTGATGTCAGAGCTGTACCCCGCCGGCGGCAAGATCGATCTTGAGCTGGGCCGTCTCTTCGGCGGTCAGCTCGACCAGCGGGAGCCTCAGCGGGCCCGCGGGCAGGCCCTGCAGGTTCAGTGCGCCCTTGGTGGTGATCACACCCTGGGTGCGGAACATGCCGGTGAAGACGGGGAGCAGCTTCTGGTGGATCTCGGTGGCCTTCTGGACGTCGCCGCCCAGGTGGGCCTCGAGCATCTCTCGGAGCTCGGGGCTGACCACGTGACCGACCACGGAGACGAAGCCGACCGCGCCGACCGACAGGAGCGGCAGGTTCAGCATGTCGTCACCGGAGTACCAGGCCAGACCGCTCTGCGCGATGGCCCAGCTGGCGCGTCCGAGGTCGCCCTTGGCGTCCTTGTTGGCAACGATACGGGGGTGCTCGGCCAGCCGGACGAGTGTTTCCGTATTGATCGGGACACCGCTGCGGCCGGGGATGTCGTAGAGCATGACCGGGAGCTCGGTGGCGTCGGCGATCGCCGAGAAGTGCCGGAAGAGGCCCTCCTGCGGCGGCTTGCTGTAGTACGGGGTGACCGCGAGCAGGCCGTGGGCGCCGGTGCGCTCGGCCTGGCGGGCCAGCTCGAGGGTGTGACGGGTGTCATTGGTGCCGATGCCGGCGACCACGTGGGCCCGGTCTCCGACCGCTTCGAGTACGGCTCGTACGAGGTCGTTTTTCTCCGCGTCAGTGGTGGTCGGCGACTCACCGGTGGTGCCGTTGATGATCAGGCCGTCGTTGCCTGCGTCCACCAAGTGGACGGCGAGCTGCTGCGCGCCATCGAGGTCAAGTGCGCCATCCGCCGTAAACGGCGTGATCATGGCGGTGAGGACCCGCCCGAAGGGGGTCTGCGGAGTCGAGATCGGAGCCATGGGTAACACGCTACTCGCTGCCATGCTCGCGGTGTCCCCTCGGGGGACGTGATGACGGTGTTGGAGCCCGGCACTGCCTGCTCGGGGGTTCAAGCAGTGCCGGGTCCGTTTGATCAGCCTAGATGAACTTTACGAAACGTGGCAATACGGACACTTCAGACTTCTTCCGTACATCCGTGCGGAACCGGGCTGAACGGGCAGTTCGAGCCGCTTCGGGGTCCGGCCGGCGGAGCTGACGCGGCGCCATGAACTCTGACCAATGTCCCGAAAATCGGCACCGATCGGGCCTTTCGTACGTCCTACTCCGTAGAACCCCCGCCCATTCCGCCCATCCCGCCCCCAGCGCCCCAGGGCCCTGACCGTGAGGAGAGTCGCTCCCATGTTCCGCCGGCGCGAGCCCGTCCCGTTCGCCTTCGTCGCCGAGGCCGACCGATTCCGCAGCAACGTCACTCCGCCGCCGCGCGAGAGTCTGGGCAAGACCCAGATCGCCGCCCGTAGTCTGGTCGGGCTGACCGTCGTCGCGGGGCTCGTCGGATCGCTGCTCTTCGGCGTCCCCGCACTGCAGCCGAGCCACGCACCGGAGAAGTCGCAGCAGTCGGAGGCCTCCGAGGGACGGTAGCCTCACGGGCACAGCCCAACCGAACGTGCATGTGAGTGAGGTCCTGCCGTGCCCCTGCCCTTCCTGACGGCCGACGGCGCATTCGACGCGCACGACACCGGGGAGACGCTCCCCTACGAAGACCCCGACCGATGGCGCCGCCCCTACCGCCCGGGGCCCTGGCGGGTGGCCATCGCCTCGGTGATGCTGCTGGTCGGCTCGTTCATGCTGTTCGCCACGGTGATCATCGTGGCCGCCGGCACCTGGACCGGCGCCCTGGGGGGTCTGCTGGCCTCGCTCGCCGTGGTCGGCTCCGCCCTGCGGCTGCTGCGCACGGGCGTCTGGGTGAGCCCCAAGGGGCTGCGCGTGGCGGGGTTCCTGACCACGCGCTCGCTCCCGTGGAGCCAGGTCGGCGAAGTCCGCACGGTGCAGCAGCCCGTGCGCTGGCTCGGGCTGCCGAGGACGGTGCAGGGCCAGGCCCTGACGGTGGCCGCGCGCGGCGGAGCCGAGCTGCCGGTGCTGCTGACCGACCACAACGCCGATTTCCTGTCGCGGACCGAGGCCTTCGACCGGGCCGCCGGCAGGGTCGAGGCCTGGGCCGACGAGTACCGGGCCGTGCCCGCCTGAGGCGGTCCGCCCCGGCGCCCCTGAGAGGGCGTCACGCGCACGGGAAGCCCGTACAGACTCAGGCTTGTACGGGCTTTCCGTCGTGCAGGGAGATGGCCCTCTGCATGGCTTTGCGGGCCCGCGGGGTGTCGCGGGCGTCGTGGTAGGCGATGGCCAGGCGGAACCAGCTGCGCCAGTCCCCCGGCGCGTCCTCCGTCTCGGCCCTGCGGCGCGCGAAGACCTCGTCGGCCGAGTCCCGCAGGATCCGGCCGTAGTCGTCCCGCTCCAGCTCGTCCACGGGCAGTCCGCCCTCGGCCTCCAGCTCGACTCCCAGCTGGTTGGCCCTGGTGACGAACTGGGTGTTCTTCCAGAGGAACCAGACGCCGATGACCGGCAGGATCAGCACGGCCACCCCGAAGGTGACCGTGAGCAAGGTTCCGTGCCGGATCAGCATCAGGCCCCTGCTGCCGACCAGGACGAAGTACACGACCAGGACCGCGGCCGTGAGGAAGTAGAGGATCTTCGCGCGCATGGGTACCGCCTGCTCGTCAGCCGAGTTCGAGGAAGTTTTCCAGGCCGAAGGTGAGGCCCGGGGTCTGCGTCACGCGGCGCGCGCCGAGCAGGATGCCCGGCATGAAGCTGCTGTGGTGCAGGGAGTCGTGACGGATGGTCAGGGTCTCGCCCTCACCGCCGAGGAGCACCTCCTGGTGGGCCAGCAGGCCGCGGAGGCGGATCGCGTGCACCGGGACGCCGTCGACGTCCGCGCCGCGCGCGCCGTCGAGGGCGGTGGCGGTGGCGTCGGGCTGCGCGCCGAGGCCGGCCTCGGCGCGGGCGGCCGCGATGAGCTGCGCCGTACGGGTCGCCGTGCCGGAGGGGGCGTCGACCTTGTTCGGGTGGTGCAGTTCGACGACCTCGACGGACTCGAAGTACCGGGCGGCCTGCGCGGCGAACTTCATGGTGAGGACGGCGCCGATGGAGAAGTTCGGGGCGATGAGCACGCCGGTCGCCGGGGAGGCGGCGAGCCAGCCGTTGAGCCGGCCGAGGCGGTCCTCGGTCCAGCCGGTGGTGCCGACCACTCCGTGGATGCCGTGGCCGACGAGGAACTCCAGGTTCTCCATCACCGAGGCGGGGGTGGTCAGCTCGATCGCGACCTGGGCGCCGGCCTCGGCCAGCGTCTCCAGCTTGTCTCCGCGGCCGAGGGCGGCCACCAGTTCCATGTCCCCGGCGGCCTCGACCGCCTTGACGGCCTCGGAGCCGATGCGGCCCTGGGCGCCGAGAACTGCCACGCGCAGCTTGCTCATGTCATTCCTTAAAGTGCGTACGGACCCGGACCCGGGCCCTGTCCCGGGGCCCGGGCAACGTGCTCCCGGGGTTCGCCCGGCTAGGCGACGGCCTCGTCCAGACGGGCCGCCTGCTTCTCCTTCAGCGGGCCGATCACCGCGAGCGAGGGCCGCTGGGCCAGGACGTCCTGCGCGACGGAGCGCACTTCGTCCGGGGTGACGGCCGCGATCCGGGCCAGCAGGTCGTCGACCGACATCTGGTCGCCCCAGCAGAGCTCGCTCTTGCCGATGCGGTTCATGATCGCGCCGGTGTCCTCCAGGCCGAGGACGGTGGAGCCGGACAGCTGGCCGACGGCCCGCCGGATCTCCTCGTCGGTGAGCCCGTCGGCGGCGACCTTGTCCAGCTCGTCCCGGCAGATCCGCAGTACGTCGTGGACCTGGTTGGGGCGGCAGCCGGCGTAGACGCCGAAGAGACCGGTGTCGGCGAAGCCCGAGGTGTAGGAGTACACGCTGTAGGCGAGGCCGCGCTTCTCCCGGACCTCCTGGAAGAGGCGGGAGGACATGCCGCCGCCGAGCGCGGTGTTCAGTACGCCGAGCGCCCAGCGGCGCTCGTCGGTGCGGGCCAGGGCCGGCATGCCGAGGACCACGTGCGCCTGCTCGGTCTTGCGGCCCACCAGCTCGACGCGGCCGGAGGTGCGGATCCGCTTGGTGCCGGAGCGCGGACCGACCGGTTCGGCGTCGGTGCGGGTCAGGGCGCCGGCCTTCTCGAAGGCCGCGCGGACCTGGCGTACGACCTTGTTGTGGTCGACGTTGCCCGCGGCCGCCACGACCAGGTGGGTGGGGTCGTAGTGCTTCTTGTAGAAGCGGCGGATCCGGTCGGCGGTGAGCGCGTTGATGGTGTCGACGGTGCCGAGGACGGGGCGCCCGAGCGGGGTGTCCCCGTACATGGTCTGGGCGAACAGGTCGTGGACCATGTCGCCCGGGTCGTCCTCGGTCATCGCGATCTCTTCGAGGATGACTCCGCGCTCGGCGTCGACATCGGATTCGAGGATCAGCGAGCCGGTGAGCATGTCGCACACGACGTCGATGGCCAGCGGCAGGTCGGTGTCGAGCACCCGCGCGTAGTAGCAGGTGTACTCCTTCGCCGTGAAGGCGTTCATCTCTCCGCCGACCGCGTCGATCGCGGAGGAGATGTCGAGGGCACTGCGCTTCTCGGTGCCCTTGAAGAGGAGGTGCTCCAGGTAGTGCGTGGCGCCGTTCAGCGAAGGCGTCTCGTCCCGGGAGCCGACGTTCGCCCAGATCCCGAAGGTGGCGGAGCGGACGGACGGCAGGGTCTCGGTGACCACGCGCAGTCCGCCGGGGAGGACCGTGCGGCGGACGGTGCCGATGCCGTTCGCGCCCTTGAGCAGTGTTTGGGTACGGGCGACGGCCCGCCCCTCCGAAGAGGGGCGGGCCGTCACACGGGAACTACGCGACGTCACTTGTCGGAGTCGTCCTTGTCAGCGTCGTCACCGGCGGCCTCGCCGTCGATGACGGGGACCAGCGAGAGCTTGCCGCGGGAGTCGATCTCGGCGATCTCGACCTGGACCTTGGTGCCGACCGCGAGCACGTCCTCGACGTTCTCCACGCGCTTGCCACCGGCGAGCTTGCGGATCTGCGAGATGTGCAGCAGGCCGTCCTTGCCGGGCATGAGGGAGACGAAGGCACCGAAGGTGGTGGTCTTGACGACCGTACCCAGGTAACGCTCGCCGACCTCCGGCATGGTCGGGTTGGCGATCTGGTTGATCGTGGCGCGGGCGGCCTCGGCGGCCGGACCGTCGGCGGCACCGATGTAGATGGTGCCGTCGTCCTCGATCGTGATCTCGGCGCCGGTGTCCTCCTGGATCTGGTTGATCATCTTGCCCTTGGGCCCGATGACCTCACCGATCTTGTCCACCGGGATCTTGACGGTGATGATCCGGGGGGCGAACGGGGACATGGCGTCCGGCGTGTCGATCGCTTCCATCATCACGTCGAGGATGTGGAGGCGGGCGTCGCGGGCCTGCTTGAGGGCGGCGGCCAGAACCGAGGCCGGGATGCCGTCGAGCTTGGTGTCCAGCTGGAGCGCGGTGACGAACTCCTTGGTGCCGGCGACCTTGAAGTCCATGTCGCCGAAGGCGTCCTCCGCACCGAGGATGTCGGTGAGGGCGACGTAGTGGGTCTTGCCGTCGATCTCCTGCGAGATCAGGCCCATGGCGATACCGGCGACGGGGGCCTTGAGGGGCACACCGGCGTTCAGCAGGGACATGGTGGAGGCGCAGACCGAGCCCATGGACGTCGAGCCGTTGGAGCCGAGAGCCTCGGACACCTGGCGGATCGCGTAGGGGAACTCCTCGCGCGTCGGGAGGACCGGCACGATCGCGCGCTCGGCGAGCGCGCCGTGGCCGATCTCGCGGCGCTTCGGCGAACCGACGCGGCCGGTCTCGCCGACCGAGTACGGCGGGAAGTTGTAGTTGTGCATGTAGCGCTTGCGGGTCACCGGGGAGAGGGTGTCCAGCTGCTGCTCCATGCGGAGCATGTTGAGGGTGGTGACGCCCAGGATCTGGGTCTCGCCACGCTCGAACAGCGCCGAGCCGTGCACGCGCGGGATGGCCTCGACCTCGGCGGCGAGGGTACGGATGTCCGTGAGCCCGCGGCCGTCGATGCGGACCTTGTCCTTGATGACGCGCTCGCGGACCAGGGCCTTGGTCAGGCCGCGGTACGCGGCGGAGATCTCCTTCTCGCGGCCTTCGAAGGCCGGGAGGAGCTTCTCGGCGGCGATCTCCTTGACGCGGTCCAGCTCGGCCTCGCGCTCCTGCTTGCCCGCGATGGTCAGCGCCTGGGAGAGCTCGCCCTTGACCGCGGCCGAGAGGGCCTCGTAGACGTCGTCCTGGTAGTCCAGGAAGACCGGGAACTCGCCCTCGGGCTTGGCGGCCTTGGCGGCCAGGTCGGCCTGGGCCTTGCAGAGGGCCTTGATGAAGGGCTTCGAGGCGTCGAGGCCGGCGGCCACGACCTCCTCGGTCGGCGCCTCGGCGCCGCCCTTGACCAGGGCGATGGTCTTCTCGGTGGCCTCGGCCTCGACCATCATGATCGCGACGTCGCCGTCCTCGAGCACGCGGCCCGCGACGACCATGTCGAAGACGGCGTCCTCGAGCTCGGTGTGCGTCGGGAAGGCAACCCACTGGCCGCGGATCAGCGCGACGCGGACGCCGCCGATCGGGCCGGAGAAGGGCAGGCCGGCCAGCTGGGTGGACGCGGAGGCGGCGTTGATCGCCACGACGTCGTACAGGTGGTCGGGGTTGAGCGCCATGATCGTCGCGACGACCTGGATCTCGTTGCGCAGGCCCTTCTTGAAGGACGGGCGCAGCGGGCGGTCGATCAGGCGACAGGTGAGGATCGCGTCCTCGGAGGGGCGGCCCTCGCGGCGGAAGAACGAGCCGGGGATCTTGCCGGCCGCGTACTGGCGCTCCTCGACGTCCACCGTGAGGGGGAAGAAGTCGAGCTGGTCCTTGGGCTTCTTCGACGCGGTGGTGGCGGAAAGCACCATCGTGTCGTCGTCCAGGTAGGCAACGGCGGAGCCGGCGGCCTGGCGGGCCAGACGGCCCGTCTCGAAGCGGATGGTGCGGGTGCCGAAGGAACCGTTGTCAATGACGGCCTCGGCGTAGTGGGTCTCGTTCTCCACTAGCGTTTTCTCCATTTTCGTCGTCTCCGTCCGCCACCCGTGTGGTGGTGGACGGTTGCGGAGAAGCGCTCCTTGCGTGCGGGCCGGTCTTCGATCGAAGCAGCCGGGCGAAGCCCCGTACGGGCTTTCCGGTTGCCACTACCGAGGACCGGCGGCGTAGGGAGGGCGCTCCTCCTCTTCAGTTGTGCGCGTCTCGCGACGCGGACGCTTCCAGACTACAAAGCGTCCGGCACCTCGCGCACGTACGGCAAAGGGAGCGGCCCCCTCAATGTGGGAACCGCTCCCTTCACAGCGTCTTTACTTGGCGCCGGCCGCACCGCGGCGGATGCCGAGGCGCTCGACCAGCGTACGGAAGCGCTGGATGTCCTTCTTGGCCAGGTACTGCAGCAGGCGGCGACGCTGGCCGACCAGGATCAGCAGACCACGACGGGAGTGGTGGTCGTGCTTGTGGGACTTGAGGTGCTCGGTCAGGTCCGAGATGCGGCGGGACAGCATCGCGACCTGGACCTCGGGGGAGCCGGTGTCGCCCTCCTTGGCACCAAACTCTGCGATGAGCTGCTTCTTGACTGCGGCGTCGAGCGGCACGCGTACTCCTTGTAATAGGTCTACATAGCCACCGAGTGCCCCAGGTCGAATTCTCTGGGGATCTTCCGTAACTCGGGAGGCGGGGTCCGCTGAGCGCAGCCTCCGGATGATTCCAGGGGCGCGTACACAAGCGGCCGTCACACAGCGTACCAGGCTGCCGCAGGCCCTCGTCTCAGCTGGTGAGAGCCCGGGCCCTGGCGTAGACGTCGAGCACGGCCAGGGTCAGCGGGACCAGGCTGAGCAGGACCGCCGCCTCGGTGAGGTCGAGCAGCCGCCCCCAGAAGGGTGACAGACCCTTGCGGGGAATGACCAGTGCAATTCCGATGAGGAGGGCCGCGCCGGCGGCGACGGCGGCCGAGAGCCAGAGCGTACGGATCTCCAGGCCGCTGTGGTCCCCGTACTGGGCGAGCTCCTTGAGCAGGGCGAACGGCGGGTGCATCGCGAGGCCGAGGACGAGCAGGCCCAGGGCGGCGAAACCGGCGACGAGGGCGCAGGCGACCTGCGAGGTGTAGCGGAAGAGCCGGGCGCGCAGCAGCATGGCGAGACCGGTGGCCAGGGCCAGGAGCCGGGCCCAGGTGTTGTCCGAGAAGCCGAGGACGGCGGCCGAGCCGACGGCGACGGCGGCGCAGCCTCCGACGAGGCCGAGGAGCATCTCGTGGCCGCGGCGCGCCTGCGCGGCGATGGCCTCGGCGTCGAGCGGGGCTCCGGAGTCGTGCCCTTCGGTGGCGGAGCGCTCACCGTACGGCTCGGTGTCGTAGCGGTCCGGGGTCTCGTACTCGGCCGTGGCGCTCCGCGGGGCGGCGTAGCCGATGGGGAGCCGGGCGAAGCGGGCGGACAGGCCGGGGAGGAAGGCGACGAGGCCGATGGCGGCGGGGGCGCAGACGGCGGCGGCGGAGGTCGCTCCGGCGTCGGCGGTGATGGCGGCGAAGGTGGCCAGGGTCCCGGTGGCGGCGAGGAAGGTGGTCGCGACGAAGGGGGCGTCGCCGTCGGGGGTGAGGGCCACGAGGGCGACGGAGGCGACGAGCACGCAGACGCAGCCGAGGAGGAACTGGAGCCGGCCGGGTCCCTGGCCCGCGGCGGGGGCGACGATGCCGGCGCCGGCGAGCAGCAGGTGCGGTACGGCGGCGAGGCCGAGGGCGACGGCGGAGCCGCGGTCGCGGTAGACCCGGGCGCGGACGCCCGCGGCGGCGGTGAGGAGCACGCCGACGGAGCCGGCGATGATGCCGGGCAGTCCGTGCATGTCGTGCAGGACGGGGTCGGCGTACCAGAGGACGAAGCCGAGCAGGACGAAGAGGACGGCGGCGCCGGTCAGGCCCGCGCCGCGCAGCATGTCGTCGCTCCAGCGGTGGCGGCCCTGCACCACGGCGGCGGCGACGGCGTCGGAGACGTCGTCGAAGACGGCGGGCGGCAGGGACTGCGCGAAGGGACGCAGGCTGAGCACTTCGCCGTCCAGGACCTGCTGGGCCGCGAGGGTGCGGGCGCCGTCGAGGACGGTGCCGGAGCGCAGGACCAGGTGGAAGCCGGTGGGTGCGCCGACGGGCTGGGTCTGGCCGGTGAGGCGCAGGAGCTCGGGGTAGATGTCGGCGACGGCGATGTCCTCGGGGAGGGCGACGTCTATGCGGCTGTCGGGAGCCACGACGGTGACCCTGCGGAAGCCGGTCGCCTCGGCGGTGTTCACCTGATGCCCCCCGGTGGGTGTGTGCGTTGGTGTGCTGGGTGTGCTGGGTGTGCGCCGGCGGCGGTGGTCCGCCCGCCGGTGCGCGGCCGATTCGCGGATGCGCATGCCGCGCGCGCCACCCTACCGGGAGGGCTGATGACTGTCGGCAAGTAGGATCACCTCTCTGCGGAGGAGACCCCCTTCGCGCCCGGGACTTGAGGGCGCCGGTTGCGACGTCCCGTCTGTTTTCGAGGGATTGATGCTCCGGTGAGCCAGATCGTCGTCAAGCGTCCGCCGCGGTCGCTGCCGCCCGAAGTGCCTTCGGACGAACTGCGCCTGGAGGCGCCGCCGGAACTTCCCCGGGGGCAGCAGGAGGGCGTGCTGATGCAGCTCCTCCCGATGCTCGGAATGGGCTCGTCGGCCGTCTTCTTCTTCATGCCGGGCGCCGCGCCGTTCATGCGCATCATGGGCGTGCTGATGATGGTGTCGACGGTGGGCATGCTGGTGGCGCAGTTGGTGCGGCACCGGCGCGGTACGCAAGGGCAAATGGCCGATATCCGGCGGGACTACCTCAAGTACCTGGCTCAAACCCGTCGTCAGGTACGGAGGACCGCGCGGGCCCAGCGCGACGCGCAGCTGTACCTGCACCCGGCTCCGGAGCAGTTGTGGTCGGTGGTGGCCGAGGGTTCGCGGCTGTGGGAGCGGCGGGTCGGCGACGCGGACTTCGGGCAGGCCCGGCTGGGGCTGGGCGCGCAGCGCCTGGCTACCCCGCTGGTGGCTCCGGACACGGCGCCGGTGGACGAGCTGGAGCCGCTGGCGGCGGGGGCCATGCAGCGGTTCCTGAGGGTGCACTCCTCGCTGGACGGGCTGCCGATGGCGGTGTCGTTGCGGGCGTTCTACCACGTGACGGTCTCCGGGGAGCCCGAGTCCGCGCGGGGCACCGCGCGGGCGCTGGTGGCTCAACTGGCCACGCTGCACTCCCCCGAGGACCTGATGGTGGCCGTGGTGGCGGCGCCGGGGGCGGTGGCGGAGTGGGACTGGGTGAAGTGGCTGCCGCACACCCAGCTGCCGGGTCAGATCGACGGGGCCGGCACGAAGCGGCTGTTCGGCGACGACCTCGGTGAGCTGGAGGGACTGCTCGGTTCCCGGCTGGAGGGCCGGCCCCGGTTCAGCCGGGAGGGATCCCCGGTGCTGGACCAGCCGCACGTCGTGCTCGTACTGGACTCGGGTTCCCGCGGGGGTCTGGTGCCGCCGGACTCGATCTTCGCGGCGGCCGAAGGGTTGCAGGGGGTCACCGTCGTCGAGGTGGTGGCGGGCGAGCTGGACGAGGCGCGCGGCGGGCTGTCGGTCGTGGTGCGGCCGGGCCGGCTGCGGCTGGAGTCCGGTGCGGGCTTCGCCTACGAGGGCCTGCCGGACGTCCTGTCGCTGCCGGCGGCCGAGGCGCTGGCCCGGCAGCTGGCTCCGCTGCGGACGGGCGGCGGGGACGAGGACGAGCCGCTGCTGGCCAATCTGGACTTCACCGACCTGCTGAACCTGGGCGACGCGGCCGCGGTGGACGTGGCCCGGACCTGGCGGCCGCGCTCCGCCGGCGAGCGGCTGCGCGTGCCGATCGGCGTCGGCGAGGACGGCTCCCCGGTGATGCTGGACCTGAAGGAGGCCGCGCAGGAGGGCATGGGCCCGCACGGGCTGTGCGTGGGCGCGACCGGTTCGGGCAAGTCGGAGCTGCTGCGCACGCTGGTGCTGGGGCTGGCCGTCACGCACACCTCGGAGACGCTGAACTTCGTGCTCGCGGACTTCAAGGGCGGTGCGACCTTCACCGGGATGGGGCAGATGCCGCACGTCGCGGCGGTCATCACCAACCTGGCGGACGACCTCACGCTCGTGGACCGCATGGGCGACTCGATCCGGGGCGAGCTGCAGCGCCGCCAGGAGCTGCTGCGTTCGGCGGGCAACTACGCGAACATCCACGACTACGAGAAGGCCCGCGCGGCGGGTGCTCCGCTGGAGCCGCTGGCCTCGCTGGTGCTGGTCATCGACGAGTTCTCCGAACTGCTGACCGCGAAGCCTGACTTCATCGACATGTTCATCCAGATCGGCCGCATCGGCCGGTCGCTGGGCGTGCACCTGCTGCTGGCCTCGCAGCGGCTGGAGGAGGGCAAACTGCGCGGGCTGGACACGTACCTCTCGTACCGGATCGGTCTGCGGACCTTCTCGGCGGCGGAGTCGCGGACCGCGATCGGCGTGCCGGACGCCTACCACCTGCCGTCGGTGCCCGGTTCGGGCTACCTGAAGTTCGGTACGGACGAGATGACGCGCTTCAAGGCGGCGTACGTCTCGGGGACCTACCGCTCGGGCGGGCCGGACCTGTCGGTCGGGCTGTTCCCGGTGGAGCGGCGGCCCGTGCTGTTCACGGCGGCGCCGGTGCCGGTGGTGTACGCGGCTCCGGACCCGGCGTACCTGTCGGCGCGGGCGGAGCAGGAGGCGCGGGCGGGGGACGACGCGCTGGCGGACACGGTGCTGGACGTGATCGTGGGACGGCTGGAGGGGCAGGGGGTGCCGGCGCACCAGGTGTGGCTGCCGCCGCTGGACCAGGCTCCGCCGCTGGACCAGCTGCTGCCGGCGCTGGCGCCGGGCGCGGAGCGCGGGCTGCACGCGGAGGGGTACACGCGGCCGGGCGGGCTGGTCGTGCCGCTCGGGCTCATCGACAAGCCCTTCGAGCAGCGGCGCGAGGTGCTGTACCGGGACTTCTCGGGTGCGGCGGGCCACATGATGGTGGTGGGCGGCCCGCAGTCGGGCAAGTCCACGCTGATGCGGACGCTGATCTCCTCGTTCGCGCTGACGCACACCCCGCGCGAGGTGCAGTTCTACGGGCTGGACTTCGGCGGCGGCGGTCTGTCCTCGCTGGCCGAACTGCCGCACGTGGGCGGGATCGCGTCCCGGCTGGACCCGGAGCGGGTGCGGCGCACGGTCGCGGAGGTGGCCGGGGTGCTGCGCCGGCGCGAGGAGTTCTTCCGTGCGAACAACATCGACTCGATCGGCACCTACCGGCGCCGGCGGGCCGCGGGCGAGCTGCCCGGGGAGGCCTGGGGCGACGTGTTCCTGGTCGTCGACGGCTGGGGCGGTTTCCGGGGCGAGTACGAGGCCCTGGAGCAGGTCGTCACGGACATCGCGTCCCGCGGACTGGGATACGGCATCCACGTGGTGATCACGGTCGCCCGGTACATGGAGGTCCGGGCCGCGCTGAAGGACCAGATCCTCAGCCGGCTGGAGCTGCGCCTCGGCGATGTCATGGACTCCGAGTTCGACCGCAAGGTGGCGGCGAACGTTCCGGCGGGGATGCCGGGCCGGGGCCAGGTCGCGGAGAAGCTGCACTTCCTGGGCGCGCTGCCGCGGGTCGACGGCTCGCACGCGACGGAGGACCTGTCGGAGGCGACGGCCGCCTTCGTGGACGCCGTGAAGCAGAACTGGACGGGCCAGGCGGCCCCCGGCGTGCGGCTGCTGCCGCGGTTGCTGCACGCGGACCAGCTCCCCAAGGGCGGGGAGTACCCGGAGCGCGGGATCGCGATCGGCATCGACGAGACCGAGCTGGAGCCGGTGTTCGTGGACTTCGAGACCGACCCCTTCCTCCTCGTGTTCGGCGAGAGCGAGTCGGGCAAGACGAACCTGCTGCGGCTCATCGCGCAGCGGATCTCGGAGCGCTACGGCCCGGACCGGGCGCGGCTGGTGGTCGGCGACTACCGGCGCGGCCTGCTCGGCGCGCTGCCGGAGGAGCACCTGCTGGAGTACGCGCCGATGGCGAGCTCCCTGCAGATGCACATGGAGGCGCTGGCCGGGGTGTTCGCACGCCGGCAGCCCCCGCAGGACGTCACTCCGCAGCAGTTGCGCGACCGCAGCTGGTGGACGGGCCCGGACGTGTTCATCATCATCGACGACTTCGACCTGGTGGCCACGAGCCAGGGCAATCCGCTGGCGCAGCTGGTGGAGTTCCTGCCGTTCGCGCGGGACACCGGGGTCCGCTTCATCATCGCGCGCAGTTCGGCAGGTGCCTCGCGGGCGCTGTACGAGCCGTTCATGCAGCGGATCAAGGAGCTGGGCGCGCAGGGCGTGGTCCTGTCCGGCGATCCGTCCGAGGGGGATCTGGTCGGCAGCGTGCGGCCGCGTCCCATGCCTCCGGGCCGGGCCTCCTTCGTCTCGCGCAGGCGCGGGACCTCGCTGATCCAGATCGGCCGGGTGCCGGGGATGTAGGGCGGGGCTGTGGGCTGGGCGTGCGGGGGCGTGCGCGCGGGGGGGCTTGCGGAAAGCCCCCGCGCGCGGCTCGTCACCGTCGATAATCGGCAGGGATCGCACCACCGAAGGAGAGGCCGCGCATGGGCACTCAGCAGGAGAAGGACGAGCTGTACGGGCTCGACATCAGCGGCGTCGAGTGGGAGGGCCCGCCCGGCACCTCTCCCGACGAGGAGCGGGTCGAGATCGCCCGGCTGCCCGAGGGAGCGGTGGCGATGCGGTCCTCGCTGGACCGGGACACGGTGCTGCGCTACACCGCCGCCGAGTGGGAGGCGTTCGTACTCGGGGCCCGGGACGGGGAGTTCGATCTGGACCGGGATCCGCGCTAGGACCCGTACGGCTCCCGGAGACACACGGGGGCACGGGAACACGAGGAAGGGGCGCGCCCGGTGCGGGCGCGCCCCTTCCTCGTGTTCGGCCGTCTTCGCGCGGCCGCGGGCCTAGTAGGCCTCGGTGAACAGGCGCGAGGCCTTCACGTCGGTGGCGCGGTAGTCGTTCTTGCCGCGCTCGATGAGGTCCGCGACGAGGCGGAGCTGGGCGCGCATGTGGTCGGCCTTGGCGTTGTACTTGCGCTGCAGCTCGACGTACTGGAGGTGCGCCTCGCCGTCCCAGGTGTCGGTGACGACCGTCAGGGCCGCGCCCATCTCGTCGAGGTCCTTCTTGATGTTGTCCGAGACGATGCGGATGCGGTCCGCCATCATCTGGACGCTCTCGTACTGGACCTTGGTGTGCCCGTCGTTCGCGGTCATGCTCTTCTCCTTCGCACGGGGCGGGGCAGGTGGGTGGGGAAGCGGGTCAGATCCCGTTGAGGGCGGAGGTGTTGCCACCGGCGCCGCCGCTGCCGGCCCTGACCGCCTGGAACGCCGAAACCACGTCGTCGTCCTGCGCGTTGCTCAGGTTCTTGGTCTGCCCGACCGCGTTGTGCAGGACGCCGAGCAGCCGGCGGATCTCGTCGTGGTCCTCGTTGACGACCGTCTGCGCGGAGGTGAACCCCGACGCACCCACACCGGTCCAGCCCGCGCTGACGGTGGCGAGGATGTCCGCCAGCTCCCGGGACTGCCGGGTGACGCTGTCGGCGGTCTCCGAAATCTTGTTCAGTGCCTGCTTTACCGGGTCATCAGCGAGTCCGAAATTGTTGGTCATCCGAAGCTCCTCATCTCTCAATTCGCCAGACAGAACCGGCGGAGCGCGCGGCGGAGCGGTACGTCGAGGGGGCGGTTTTCAGCCACACGCCCCCGGATCCCCTCCGCTCCACGCACCATCCCCGATCACAGTCGTGAAGCCTCCGAACACTGTAGTCAGTTGATCGGCCCGACCCAACACAGCCCTTGGGGATCTGTTGAGGAACCGTGACCGTTCACTGCAAACGGCGCCTTCGGTTCCGTCGGTTCCCCCGGTTCCGTGCGTCCCGGACCACGGTGGCGGTGCCGGCGATCACGGCGATGAGTACGCCGCCGATCCCCAGCGCGTACGTGGCGAGCCGCTCGTCGCGTTCGCGGGCCGTCTCGGTCGTCTGCATCGCGGCCGGTTCCGGGGCCGCGGCGGGCGGCGGACCGGAGTCCGGTACGGGGGCCTTCGGGGGCTCCGCGCCCACGGCGGACTGGGTGAGCGCGCGGACCGGGTCGACCACGCCCCAGCCCACGTAGTCGTCGTGGCCGTTGACGGAACGCTCGGCGGTGTTCTGGAGCTGCCAGATCACCTCCTGCGCGGTCCACTCGGGATGCTTGGCGCGCAGCAGGGCGGCGACCCCGGCGACGTAGGGAGCCGAGAAGCTGGTGCCGTTGTCCACGCACTGGCCGAAGCCGGGGACGGTGGAGACCATGTCGACCCCGGGCGCCGCGATCCCGATGAAGGAGCCGGGCTGGGAGAAGGCGGCGCGCTCGTTGTTGCGGTCCGAGGAGCCCACGGCCAGGACGCCGGGGAAGGCCGCCGGGTAGGTGGGGCGCTTCTTCCCGGTCAGGCCGTCGTTGCCGGCCGAGGCCACGACGACCACGTTGGCCTCCACGGCCTTCTTCACGGCCTGTCCGAGCTTGGAGTCCTGGGTCATCGGCTGCTCGGTGTCCTGCGAGATGTTGATGACCTGGGCGCCCTTGGCCACCGCGTGCGTGATGGCCTCGCTCAGGGTCAGGGCGTTGCCGCCGCCCTGACCGTCGTTCTGCCGGATGGGGATGATCGTGGCCTCGGGGGCGAGCCCGACGAAGCCGGTACCGGGCTTCGGGCGGGCCGCGATGAGCCCGGCGACCTTGGTGCCGTGGCCGACGGTGTCCGCCGTACCGTCGCCCTTGGCGTCGAGGAAGTCGCGGCCGGCCCCGATGTCGAGGGCGTCGCTGAGCTGCGGGTTGACCCGGTCGACGCCGGTGTCGATGACGGCCACGCGGACGGACTTGCCGTCCTTGGAGCGGCCCTTGGTCTGGGCCCAGAGCTCTTCGAGCAGCAGGCGCTGGAGCGCCCAGGGCCGGTCCTCTATCTGCTTCTTCATCGGAAAGGTGCACTCGCCCGCGCCCGCGAGACGCAGGGGGTACGAGGGCTCGCGCGGGCTCGCGTACGAGGGCTCGCGCGGGCTCGCGTACGAGGCCTGCGGCGCGGTCCCCAGGGTGAGCGCGGCGGCCGCCAGCAGGGCGGCGAGGGCGGGCCCGGCTGTTCTGCGCATCACGAACCCTGGGGCTGGCGGGCGGCGTTGCTGTCGAGGCGGGGCCCCTTGGAGAGGAACTCCGACCACGCGATGGGCACCGTCGCCGGGACCACGTCCGCGTATCCGAGCCGGGCCTGGGCCTGGCTCGGCGCGGGGCGGCCGTCGGCGGTGGCCGACCCGCCCTCACCGGGGCTCTCGCTCTGGCCGGAGCTCGCGCCCGGTCCGGGTGAGGGCTGGGCCGCGTCGCTGTCGCCGTTGGCCTGGACGGCGTACCGCAGGCCGGTGTCGGTGACCAGGAAGAGCGCGCCGCCCGCGGTGGTCTGGCGGCCCTGCGCCTGGGTGTAGAGCAGGCCGGTGCCCGGGGTGACGTAGGCGCTCGTGCCGCTGGCGGTGATGTCGACGGGGAAGCCGGTGCCGGCCCAGGTGCTCAGCGTCTGGCGGCCCCGGGCGTCGACCGAGCGCAGCACGCTGCAGACGGTGTCGCGGGCGCCGTCCGCACCGGCGGCGGAGGCCGTGGAGGCGGCGGAGGCGCGGACCTCGTTGATCCGCTCGGTCTTCTTCTGCGGCCATTTCGCGTCGCCCTTGAAGGGCGTGCGGTCCGGGTTGATGGACTGCATGTCCACCTCGTGGGCCTTGCCGTGCATGTCGAGCCGGTCGGTCGCGGGCGAGGAGATCATCAGCCAGGCGACGAAGTCGGAGACGGGCACGACCTTGCCGGGGAGCACCAGGTAGTGCTGCACACCGGCGCCGGTCACGGCCTTCAGCACCATGCCGACCTTGTCGTCGGTGCTGGCCAGGCCCTTGACCCCGGCGGCCGTCCCGGCCCTGGCGCCCGGCAGTTCGGGGAAGGCCAGGTCGTCGCCGGAGCCCAGGGTGGCCAGCCACTCCTCGGTGACCTGCTGCGGGACGGCGCTGCCGCCGACGAGGGCGTTGGTCATCGTGCGGGCGTCCGCGGTGCCGTCGGGGAACTTGTACTTCATGCCCGCCGCGTCGACGAGGTAGCGGGCCCGGCCCGGGCCGCCGCTCTGGACGTACAGGGCCTGGGAGTCGGAGAGCCGGCGCCCGTCGTCCATCAGGTGCGCCTCGCGGTCGGCGAGGACGAAGGCGGCCGTCTGCACGCCCTTGCCGTTGCCGCCGGGCTGCTGGCAGACGGCCCAGCGCTTGGCCTTTCCCGCCTCCGCCGGGGCGGGCAGCCGGTCGGGGGCGTACGGGATGCCGATGATGGGGCCGCGCGGGATCTTGCCCGCGTCCAGCACCTTGTCCTCGACCTGGACGACCTTGGCCTTGGACGGGTCGAGGAGCAGCCGGGCGGAGGCGAGGTTGAGGACCGGGTGCAGCCGGGTCTGGGGCTTGCCGTCGACCTTGGTGGTCAAGACGACGTAGCGGGTCGTCGAGTCCTTGCCGACGATGACGTGGTCGCCGGGGGTGTCCCAGCCCTTGGGGGCCGTCGGCTTGAACATTCCCCAGGCTCCGAAGGCCGCGAGGATGACGGCGGCGGTGATCACACCAGGCAGGACGGCGCGCAGCGGCCGCGGAGCACCCTCCTCCGACCCGCTCGCCGAGGGCTGAAGGAACGCGGCCACCGTGCGTCGCTTCGCAAAGGTGTACGCGTTGAGCTCGTCACGTCGTGAGGCCATGGCCGCCTGATTCTCCCCGCACGGCCCGGTCGGTGAGTACGGTCGCCGGGCCTCTGTTGTCCGACCGGCCACCTACTATGCCTCTTGACGGGGGCCGGTTGGGGGCCGGGTAGGGTGAGGCAGCCGCTCCACGCCTTCCGGGCCGGGGGAAACAGGGGTGTTGGGGCGGGTTGGGGAGATTCCGGGGGCGAGCGGCCGGCTGTCGCGCGTGCTGCCGGTGCTCAGGGGTACGAACCCCGGAAAGGTGAGGTGCGCGAGTGATGGCCACTGCCGTGAGGCCGCGGACCGGGGCGCCCGAACCCGCGCGCGCCGGAGTGACGCCGCATCCGAAGTCCGGCCCGGGGCGTTTCGGCCCGTTCCGATTGCAACAACTCGTGCTCCTCCAGGTGGCCGCCGCGGCGCTGCTGGCGGCCTGGGTCGTGGATCCGCTGCTGCTGGCGCCGGCCGGTGTGCTCGCACTGCTCCTCGTGCTGCTCGCGGTCGTACGCAGGCACCGGCGCTCGCTGCCCGAGTGGATCGGAGGCGCCCTGGCGCTGCGCGCACGCCGCCGCCGGGCCGCCGCCACGGCGGTGCCGGCCGGTACGGAACCCGGGCTGGCCCCGCTCGTGGAGGCCGAACCGGCTTTGCGGACGCTCACGTTCAGCGAGCGGGAGCGGGAGCGCGACCGGCGGCCCGTCGGCATGGTCGGCGACGGCACCTTCCTGACCGCGGTGGTCCAGGTCGACATGGACGCCACCGCGCTGCGCCCCGACCGGGCGGCGCGGCCGCTGCCGCTGGCCCTCGTACGGGACGTCCTCGAAGTGGACGGCATCCGGCTGGAGTCCGCGCAGCTCGTGCAGCACACCCAGCCCGCGCCGGCCCCGCACCTGCCGGCCCAGTCGATGGCCGCGCGCAACTACGCCCCGCTCCAGGCCCTGACCGGGAGCCCGGCCGTACGCCTCACGTGGATCGCCCTCAAGCTGGATCCGGAGCTGTGCCCCGACGCGGTCGCCGCGCGCGGGGGCGGGCTGCCGGGGGCGCAGCGGTGTCTGGTGCGGGTCGCGGACCAGTTGGCGAGCAGGCTCGCGGGGGCCGGGTTCCGGGCCACGGTGCTCACGGAGCAGGAGCTGACGGGCGCGCTGGCAACGTCCTCGTGCGCGAACCCGATGGCGATCACCCAGGCGGGGCGGTCGGCGGCCACGGGGCGGCGTACCGAGGAGACCCCGCGAACCTGGCGCTGCGACGACCGGCGGCACACCACGTACTGGATCAGCCGCTGGCCCCAGTTGGGCGGGAGCGGGGCGGGACTGCCGCAGTTCGTCGCGCTGCTGACCTCGCTGCCGGCGCTGGCGACGAACTTCAGCCTGACGATGACCCCGGCCGCGCGGCACGAGGTCGCGCTGACCGGACACGTACGGGTCACCGGGCGCAGCGACGAGGAGCTGGTCGCCGCGCGGCGCGGACTGGAACAGACGGCCCGGGGAATCAAGGCCGGGCTGGTGCGGCTGGACCGGGAACAGGTGCCGGGGCTGCTGGCGTCGCTGCCGCTGGGAGGAACGCGATGAGGGGCTCTCGTTCGGCTGCGGGGTCGGCTTCGGGATCGGTCTCGGGACCCGTCTCGGGATCGGTCTCGGGACCGGTCTCAGGACCCGGATCCGTCGCGGGGTCGCGCGCCGGAGCGGTCTCGGCGGCGCGGGGCGGGTTCGGGCTGATCGGCCCGCGCCGGGAGCGGCACGTGGTCCAGGCGGCGGAGCTGGACGCGCTCGCGCTGCCGGTCGGGGACGACGGAGTCGTCATCGGAGTCGACTCGGGGGGCCGCCCGGCGGTCCTCGGCATCAACCGGCCGACTCCGTACGAGGTCACGCTGATCGGCGGCCTGTGGACGGCGCAGGTCCTGGCCCTGCGGGCGGCCGCCACGGGGGCGCGGGTGACGGTGGAGACCGGGCGCGGCCCGGTGTGGTCCGGGCTGGCGCAGGCCGCGGGCGGGGGCCAGCAGTGCGTGACCCTGCACGACGTGGGCCGGGTGCCGCCGCAGGGCGCGTCGGCGGGCAGCCCGGTCCTGGTCATCCGCGACTGCGGCATGCGGCCGCCGCGGGGCCGCGTGGCGGCGGGACCCTGGCAGTCGGTCCTGACCCTGCTCCCGTACCTGAGCCCGGCGGCCCCCCGACTGGTGCGCAACGCCTCCCTGGTCGGCATCCAGCGGGTCTCCCCGGACGAGGCGGAACAACTCGGCCGCCTGATGCGGCTGCCCGCGGCGGCGGTGGAGTCACTGCCGACGCTGGGCGACGGGGTCACGCTGTGGTGCACCGAGCGGGACCGGCAGTTCGTGATGACACAGCCGACGGACGGGGAGACGGGCCTGCTGGGCGCGGCACGTCGCATCGACTGAACGGGGGCCGGCCCGGGGCGCGGTGAGGTTCACCCTCACGGGGGACCGCGGGTCGCGGGGTGGACGGGGGGTACCGGTTCGGGGGACCGCGGCTCGGGGGACCGCGGCTCGGGGGACCGCGGCTCGGGGATGCCGGTGGGCGGGGCAGCACGTGCGCGGCTTGCGTGAGCTCTGCGGAACCCGCCGGTGTCCCGAGGAACGGACCGGAAACGGGCAGGGCATGCACGCCGGTGGCACCAGCCTGTCGGCGGGACGGCCACGGCCAGGCCGCTGAGCGGCAGTTGGGGCGACAGGTCGGCTGGGAGCCGGGTGGCCCGAACGAGCGGGCCGGTAACGGCGATCAGGAGCGGGCGAGCTCCGGCCGACACCGTGGGAACCGTCCGACGGAGCGGTGCGCCAGGGTTGGGCAGGGCGTGCTCAGACGTCCCACCAGCCTTCGTGGGCGGAGACCGGCGGGGGCGGAGACCGGCGTGGGCCGGAAACCGGCGGGGGCGGAGACCGGCGAGGGTCGGAGACCGGCGAGGTCCGGAAACCGGCGAGGTCCGGAAACCGGCGAGGTCCGGAAACCGGCGAGGTCCGGAAACCGGCGAGGTCCGGAAACCGGCGAGGTCCGGAAACCGGCGTGGGCCGGAGACCGGCGGAGCATGCGGGGACGTGGCATCGCCCCGTAGGCCCCGAACCGGCGAGCCTCAACGGGCAGGCCAGGAAGTGGCGAGCCGTGACCGGCAGGGCCAGGTCCTGGCGGGACCGGGCAGGACCGAGCGGGACCGAGCGGGACCTGGCAGGACCTGGCAGGCCCTGGCAGGACCGAGCCGAACGAGCCGGGAACCGACAGGGAGCCGAGAGCGGGCGTGCCCCGGTCTCGGCAGGACCGGAACCGGCCGGCCGAGGCGGACGTGCCGAGCCGGGCGTGCCGCAGCCCCCGCCTCCGGCGAACCGGCCGGGCCCGGGGTCCTCCAGCCCCTCCGGCGCTTGAGGACCGGGTCCGGGCAGAGCCCGGGGAACGGTGGAAGGGCGGGTAGGGGACTTCGCCCCGCAGGGCCCACCACCCGCACCACGCGAGCGGCGCACGGGGCAACCGGGCAACCGGGCAACCGGGCAACCGCAGGCTGAGCCGAACAAGCCCCGCGAACCGCCGGCCACGAACAGCCGAGCTCCCAACCGGCGCCGGGCCACGGCCGGTACGGAAACAGCCGCCGCCGGGGCGCGCAGCGCCCCACACCGCCGCACCGGGCGAGGACGAGCGGATGGGGAACCCGCGGGGCGGGACCGGGTGGACGGGGCCCGGCCCGCACCAGAACGGCCCGCGCCGGACCGGCCCGCACCCGCAAGGTCACACCGGACCGGCACGAGCGGATTGGCCACCCGCAGCGCGGGAACGGGTGGATGGAGACCCGCCCGCACACCCCGCGGGCGAGGGCGGACCCCGACCGGGGCGGCACGGAACGGCGTGAAACGGCAGGTAGCCCGGGGAGACGGGATTGGCCGGGGCCCGGCCGTATGGGCAGGATGGAGGCGGCCCCGGCCCGTGGTTGACCCCGGGTACGGGCCGACGGGGGCGGAGACCGGCCGCAGGGCACGATTAGGCTGGGCGACGGCGTGGCCCGGTGGAACGCCGGACCAGTGTTCGACAGATCAGGAGGACCAGTGAGCGGCGATCGGAACGAGAGGCGCGGCGGGACGTGGGACGTCCCGACGGACGATCAGTCCGACGCGGAGCCCGAGCTGACGGGCGAGTTCACCATCGACTACACCCCACCGGCCTGGTACACGCAGGGCGCGGCTCCGGCGGCCGCCGCGATCCCGGGCCTGCCCGAAGGCAGCGGCTTCGAGCCCCACCGGCCCCCGTCGGACCTGGAGACCCCTCCGACGATGCGCATCGCGCCGCCCGCCCCCCGCGCGGAGTCGAACCCGGCACCGGCCCCGGCCATGCCCTACGCGGGCACCCCCGACGCACCCACGGCACTGCCCGCGGACTCCGCGCCCGCACCGTACGCCCCGGCCCCTGCCACTCCGGCCGCGCCGTACCCGTCGGCCCCCGGCAACTCCGCCCCGGCGCACCCGCCGGCCCCGGACGCTGCCGCCCCGCCCCACCCGCCGGCCCAGGACACCGGACTGCCGTCGAACCCCGCCGGCACGGGCAGCCCCACTCCGGCCCACGCCCAGGCCCCAGACGCCGCCCCGGCATACCCGCTGACCCCCGGCACGGCCGCCCCTACATACCCGTCGGCCCCGGACGCCGCCACCCCGGCGTACCCGTCGCTCCAGAACACCGGACTGCCGTCGAACCCCGCCGGCACGGGCAGCCCCGCTCCGGCCCCGGACGCCCCCGCCCCCGCATACCCGTCGACCCCCGACACCGCCGCCCCACCCCACCCGCCGCTCCAGAACACCGGACTGCCGCCGAACTCCGCCGACACCGGCAGCCCCGCCCCGGACCACACGCCGCCGTCGGACCCGGCGGCCCCGGGCAGCCCCGCCCCGGCCCACGCTCCGACCCCGGACTTCGCCCTGGCGCCGGTCCCGCCGTCCTCGGACGGCGCCGCGCCCGGCCGCGCCGACAGCGCCGCGGCGCAGCCCGCCCCGCCCGCCTACACCCCGGCCCTGGACTCCGCCGTCCCGCCCCACCCGTCGGCCCAGGACTCCGCCCTGCCGCCCCAGCCGGGCAGCCCGGGCGCCTCGTATCCCTCCGCTCCGGACGCTGCCGTGCCGCCCCACGAACCGGCCCCGACCCCGGCCCCGGGCGCCACCCTCCCCCCGGCCCCGCCGGTCCCGCCGGCCCCGGACGGCCCCGCCGGTCAGGGCCCCTTGAGCGACCCGTACGCCTCCGCGCCCGCCGGCCAGGGGCCCGCACCGGCTTCGTACGACACCCGGCCGCCGTACGCGCACTCCGCGCCGGTCGACGAGGCGCCGCCCGCCGTCGTGCGTACGCCCACTCCCCCCGCGGGGACGGTCATCCCGGCGCCGCGCGAGGCGAACCCGTTCGGGGGATCCACCGGAGCCGATCCGGCGTCCGGCGCCGAACTTCCGCAGTGGTCCGCCGAGTTGACCGCACCGGCGGCCCCCCAGGCCGGGTACGACATCCAGCCGCCCGCCCAGCCCCGCCCCCAGGCGCCCGACGCCGGGTACGGGTTCCCGCCCGCGCACCAGGCCCCGCCGGCCCCACAGCCGCAGCCGCAGCCGCAGCAGTACGCCGATCCTCGCGGCGGCCAGTGGCAGCAAGGTCCGCCGGGGCCCCAGGGGCCGCAGGGCCCTCACGGCCAGGATCCCCGTTACGGCTCCCCCCAGCCCTCCGGCGGCGCCCCCCTCGGCTACACCGCCGCCGTCGAGCTGTCCTCCGACCGCCTGCTGCGCGGCCGGCAGAAGGCGAGGAGCGGCAACAACGCCTCCGGTGGCGGCGGCCTGTTCCGCTTCGGCGGCAAGGCGGCGGAGGCGGAGCGGCGGCGCAAGCTGGAGCTGATCCGCACGCCGGTCATGTCCTGCTACCGCATCGCCGTCATCAGCCTCAAGGGCGGCGTCGGCAAGACCACGACGACCACCGCCCTCGGCGCCACCCTCGCCACCGAGCGCCAGGACAAGATCCTGGCCATCGACGCGAACCCCGACGCCGGCACCCTCGGCCGCCGCGTGCGCCGCGAGACCGGGGCCACGATCCGGGACCTGGTCCAGGCGATCCCGTACCTGAACTCGTACATGGACATCCGCCGGTTCACCTCCCAGGCGCCCTCGGGCCTGGAGATCATCGCCAACGACGTGGATCCGGCCGTCTCGACGGCCTTCAACGACGAGGACTACCGCCGCGTCATCGAGACGCTCGGCCGCCAGTATCCGATCATCCTCACCGACTCGGGCACCGGCCTCCTCTACTCCGCGATGCGCGGGGTCCTGGACCTGGCCGATCAGCTGATCATCATCTCGACCCCGTCGGTGGACGGCGCGAGCAGCGCCAGCACCACCCTCGACTGGCTCTCCGCGCACGGGTACGCCGACCTCGTCTCGCGCTCCCTCACCGTGATCTCCGGGGTCCGCGAGACCGCCAAGATGATCAAGGTCGAGGACATCGTGCGGCACTTCGAGACCCGCTGCCGCGGTGTCGTCGTGGTCCCGTTCGACGACCACCTCGCGGCCGGCGCCGAGGTCGACCTCGACATGCTCCGGCCCAAGACGCGCGAGGCGTACTTCAACCTCTCCGCCCTGGTCGCCGAGGACTTCATCCGCGCCCAGCAGCAAGCCCCGCAGAACCACTGGGGCCAGCCGCAGCCGCCCCAGCAGCCCTACCCGCAGCAGCCTCAGCAGCACCAGCCCCAGCCGCAACCCCCGTACGGCCAGCAGCCCTACCCCACCCCCGGCCAGCCCTGGCCCCAGCAGCCCGGTCAGCCCCAGCCGCCCCAGCCCGGCGGGCCCCCGCGCGACCCGCGCCTGGGCTGACGCAGCCGGCACACGCACGAGGGCCCGTACCGCCCCCGGAATCCCCGGGACGGCACGGGCCCGCGCCCGTTGTCCAACCGCTCGTCAGGCCATCAGCCCGTCAAGGCCGTCGGGCCGTCAGTGCTCCGCGTCGTACGTGTCCGTCAGCACCCGCGCGCGCTTCACGTCGTCCGCGATGGCCTCCAGCAGCCCGTCCAGCGACTCGAACTTCGCCATCCCGCGCACGTAGGCGAGGAAGTCGACGGCCACGTGCATGCCGTACAGGTCCAGCCCGACCCGGTCGATCGCGTACGCCTCCACGGTCCGCTCGGTCGCGTCGAACTGCACGTTCGTGCCGACCGAGATCGCCGCCGGCATCCGCTCGCCGTCAGCCGTCAGCCAGCCCGCGTACACCCCGTCGGCCGGGATCGCGGTGTGCGGCTGCGTCTCCACGTTCGCCGTCGGGTAGCCGAGTTCGCGCCCGCGCTGCGCACCGCGCACCACGACGCCCTCGAGCCGGTGCGGGCGGCCCAGGATCTCGGCCGCGCCGTCCATGTCGCCCTGCGCCACGAGCCTGCGCGCGAGCGTGGAGGAGAACGGCACGCCGCCGCCCGCCTCGCCGCGCTCCACCAGGTCCACGACCTCGACCTCGTAGTCGTAGGTGGCGCCGAGCTGCCGCAGGAAATCGACGTTGCCGGCGGCCTTGTGGCCGAAGCGGAAGTTCGGGCCCTCGATGACCGCCAGCGCGTGCAGCTTGTCGACGAGGACCTTCACGATGAAGTCGGCCGGGGACAGCTGCGAGAACTCCGCCGTGAAGGGCAGGATCAGCAGCGCGTCCACGCCCAGCCCGGCCATCAGTTCGGCGCGCCGGTCGTACGGGGCCAGGATCGGCGGGTGGCTGCCGGGACGGACGACCTCGCTCGGGTGCGGGCTGAAGGTGACGACGACGGAGGGGACGCCGAGCTCGCGCGCCTTGGCCACGGCGCGTCCGATGATCAGCTGATGACCCCGGTGGACGCCGTCGTAGGAGCCGATGGTGACGACGCCGCGTCCCCAGTCCTGGGGGATGTCCTCCAAGCCACGCCAGCGCTGCACTGTGACCGCTCCTCGCCCGAACCCTGTAGGCCCTGTCCTGGTTGCCGATTGCAGGTCTAAGACTGCCATGCCGGTGCCCGCTGCCCATCATCGGCGTCGTCCGGCGCGGACGCGCTCGGGGAGGCGCTCGGGGAGGCGCTCGCGGGCGCGTTGCGAGCGAGGGTCTCGACGGTCCGGCGCGCGCTCGGTCCCAGCAGCGCCGCCGCCTCCTGCGGCGCCCGCTCCAGCCAGTGGGCCACGAGCGCGCGGAAGGCCGGTTCGGCCCGCGCCAGCTCGACCGTGCGCCGTTCGAAGACCGCAGCCCCGCCCGGTGCACGCATCAGTTGCCGGCCGGTGCGCCGCAGCAGGTCCCCGGTCCGGTCCGGCGGCGCGCCGGTGCCCGCACCCGCCGCCAGCGCGCCGAGGAAGGCGTCGAGCACGGACGGGTCGAGCTCCTCGCGGAGCAGCGCCTCGGCCAGCTCGCCGCGGAGCGTGTACGAGGACTCCGTGCCCGGGGCGGCCAGTACGCGGGCCAGCGCGGCCCGTACCGGGGGCGGCCCGGAGCCCAGCAGGTCCCGTACGAGCGGGCGGAGCACGGGGGCGGCGGCCAGGCCCTGTTCGAGCCGCCGGTCCACGAACTCGGCGGCGTGCGCCGCGTCCTGCGGGTGCCGCGCGAGGTGGTCCCGTACGAGGTCGGCCGCACGCCTCGCCAGGCCCGGCGTGGTCAGCGCGGCCAGCGCGCGCACCACCTCCCCGTCGGCCCGCTCCCGCAGGGCGGCGAACACCGCGTCCGGGTCGGGCAGCACGGGGAGCGCGGCGACCAGCGCGGCGGCGGGCAGCCGCCGGCCGTGCCCGGGGTCGCGGAAGCAGGCGAGGGCCTCGGGGAGGTAGCGGGCCCGCACCTGGGGGTCGCGGAGCAGGATCCCGAGGGCGCTGCCGTGCAGGGAGGCGTCCGCGGGGCGGGCCAGGAGGGCCTGCGCGGCGTAGCGCAGCAGCTCGCGGTCGGCGGGGGTGCGCACGTGCGGGGCGGTGAGCGGCCCGTACGCGGCGGCCGCGACCCGGCGGCCGGGCCGCTCGTCGTGGGCCCAGCGGTCCACGGCCCGGCTGAGGGCGGAGGGTTCGTCCCCGGCGAGTACGGCGAGCAGCTCGTCGGCGCGGGGGTGCGCGGCGCTGACGAGCGCTTCGGCGAGGTCGTCGACGGCCAGGCCGCGGTGGGTGTGCAGCAAGGCCTGCGCAGCGGTGGCGACGGTGGCCCCGGGCCGCCCGAGCAGCCGCCGCTCGTCGCGGAACCAGCCGCAGAGCAGGGGCTGCACGAGCCGCGGGGCCCGGACCAGCCGCCGGGCGGCGGCGTCGAGGAGGCGGTGGTCATGGGGCACCAGCCGCCGCAGCAGCTCGAACCGCTCCTCCTCGGCAACGCGCACCCGGGTCCAGAACCCAGCCCCGAACTCCCCCTCGCCCTCCCCGCCCTGGCCGCCCTGGCCGCCCTGGCCGCAACCGGCCGAGCCACCGGACACGGTGGCCCCGCCGGTGCTGGTGTCGGGGCCGGGGCCCGTGCTGGTACCGGGGCCAATCCCGCTGCTGGTGCCGGGGCCGGTGCTGGTGCCTGTTCCGGGGAAGCGGGCGGCGGCGCCGGCAGCCGCCTCGGCGCGGGGGTGCCCGGCCCGCGCGCCGGACCCGGTGCCGCCGACGCCGGCGGTGGCGGTGGCGGTGGCCGCCTCAAGGCAGGGATGCCCGATCCTCGCGCCGGGCCCACCGGCCGCCTGCGTTCCGCCCTGGGCGGGAATCCGCGGGCGCCCCCTGCCACCAGGTCCCGCCCACGCGGTGATGTCCACCGGGCCCAGGCCCCCCAGGGTGCCCGCGTACGTGGCGGAGCCAGCCGATGTCGCGGCCGGTGCCGGGCACGGCGCGTCCGCCCCGGGCGGCCCCGCGTACCCGGCGGAGCTGGCCGGTGCCGCGGACGCCGCGGCCGAAGCCGGGCGGGGCGGGCCCGCCCCCGGAGGCCCCGCATGCACGGCGGAGCCGGCCGATGGCGGTGCCGGGCGCGGCGGGTCCGCCGCGAGAGGGGTGCCCTGCGCCGGGGCGGGCCGGGGCCGGGACAGGTGCTCGGCCAGGGCGTGCAGGACCGGGAGGCAGGGCGTGGCGTCGGGGGCGCGCAACAGGGTCTCGCCGACGAGACGGGCGGCCCACCAGCCCACCTCCGGGCCGTCGGCTCCGTCGAGCAGGGCCACGAGCCGCTCCAGCGCGGCTGCCCGCTCCCCGGGCGGAAGCAGGCGCAGGGCCTCCAGCACGGGACCGATGCGGTGACGGGGGACGTCCCGGCCCAGGGTGTCGAGGGCCGCCGGGAGGTCCAGGTGCGCGGCCTGCAGCCAGTCGGCGAGCTCCTCGTGGGCGAAGCGGTAGCCCTCGCCGGCGGGCACCAGCAGCCCCTCGGTGAGCACCGCGGAGGCCCACCCCGACCGCCAGGGGAACAGTTCCTCGAAGGAGGCCCGCTCCAGCTGCCCCTGGCCCGGCCCCAGACACCGCCGGGCGGCTTCGTGCACCCGCCCGGCCACCCGCGAGGCCAGCCGGCCCACCCCGGGCCCGTAGACCGCGGCCGTATCCGGCCCGGCCATGCCCGGCTCACCCGTGTACGTCCCGCCCGCGCCCGGCCCGGCCGCGTCCCAACCGCCCGCGCCCGCCCCGGCCGCGTTCCGCCCGCCCGAATCCGGCCCGGCCGAGTACGGCCCTCCCGTATCCGGCCTGGCCACGTCCTGCCCGCTCGTATCCGGCCCGCCCGAGTACGGCACCGCCATGTCCCAACCGCCCGCGCACGCCCCGGCCGCGCCCCGCCCACCCGAATCCGGCCCACCCGCGTACGGCCCTCCCGTGTGGGGTCCCGCCAACTCCCACCCGCCCGCGCCAGCCCGCCTCGCGGGCCCGCCGCGTCCGCTGGGTTGCGGGAGTGTGGTCGACGCCCGGACGGCCACGCGTAGGCACAGCAGGTCCAGGTGGGCCGCGAACACCTCGTCGCGGGACGGACGGCCCGCGGTGACCCCGGCCGCGCGGATCTCCGCGAGCAGCCGCAGGGTGAGCGGATGCCGGGCGTCGGCGCCCGCGACGGCCCCGGCCGGGATGCCCAGCCGGGCCCTGGCCCGCGCCGCCTGCTCGGGGGTGAGATCGCCGACCGGGAGCGCGGGCGGCAGCCGCCGGGCCGGCCGGGCCGGGATCCGGAGCATCCGCGACGGGTAGAGCCGCCCGGCCGACTCCCAGTGTTCGGGACGGGCGGCCACGGCCAGCCGGGCCCCGGTCGCCTCCAGCCAGGCGGCGGTGGCGCCGGTCCACGGCGCGGCCCGCCCCGCGAGCCGCGGCGGCATCTCCTCGGGCCCGTCCAGGACGACGAGCAGGGCGCGCCCGGCCGAGGCCACGAGCAAGGCCAGCTCCGAGGCCGACACCGGGTCGGGGCTGCGGTCGGGGCCCCGGTCGCGGTCGGGGCCCCGGTCCCGGTCCCGGTCGGAGCCCCGGTCCCGGTCCCGGTCGGAGCCCCGGTCCCGGTCCCGGTCGGAGCCCCGGTCCCGGTCCCGGTCGGAGCCCCGGTCCCGGTCCCGGTCGGAGT
>NZ_JBIWAE010000035.1:31660-61524 GCF_044759865.1 Streptomyces sp. NPDC099050
GAGCCCCGGTCCCGGTCCCGGTCGCGGTCGGGGCCGCAGTCACAGCCACCGCCACCGCCACCGACACGGCCCCGCCCCGGGCCCGCGGCCCGCGCCTCCAGGATCCGGCCCGCCTCCGCCAAGGCTCGCGTCACCGCGTCGGCCAGCGACGTGTCGTCGGCCCGCAGGTCGGCGCCGCGGAGCCACAGGGTCGGGGCCGGGTGGGGGCCGCAGGTGCGGCGGGCCGCCAGCGCGGCGAGGGCGGTGGTGCGGCCGGTGCCGGGACGGCCTACCAGCGCGAGGACCTGGTGGTCCCCGGCGGTGAAGGCGTCCAGTTCGGCGCCGATCTCCGGGCGGTCCACCGGCTCCGGTCCCCCGGCGGCGAGGGCCGCGCCCAGGGTGGTGCCGGTGAGCTGGAGGGCTCCGGCGAGGTTCAGGTCGGCGCCGAAGCCCGGCACGGTGGCGGCGTTGCGTTCCAGCAGCGCGGCGAGGGGTCCGCCCGGATCGGCGGCGGCCGCGGCGGCGAGGGGCACGGCGAAGCCCCCGGAGCGGTGCTCCGCCCGCAGAGCGGTGCACAGGACCGCGAGCACCGCTCCGGTTCCGGCGTCCAGCACCGGCCCCCCGCAGGCCTCGCCGCCGAGCCGCAGCGCGTCGCGGCCGTCGGTCCCGATGGCCAGTTCCAGCGCGGCCGGGAGCAGGTGGACACGGTCCGTCGCCGTACCGGCGGCCGTGGCCGCGGCCGTGGCCATGGCCATGTAGGTCGCCTCGGCCGGGCCGAGCACCCGTGCCTGGCGCCAGCCCCGCGCGGACAGCCGTACGTACGTCCCGGGGACGATCACCCCGCGCGGCGCGACCGGCAGCGGCCGCACGCCGAGCCCGTCGCTGCGGACGAGCGCCAGCCCCAGCTCCGGCAGGGCGGTCACGTCCGAGGCCCCGGCCCGCCAGGTCCGCTCCCCCGGCGCCGGCCCGTGCAGGACCATCCGGGCCAGTCCGTCCACCGCCTCGTGGCTGGTGAGCACCGTCCCGCGGTCGTCCGCGACGAAGCCGCTCCCCCGCGGCCGCCCGGCGAGATCGCAGATCCTGATCAGTTCCGCCGTCACCGCACCACTCCCCGCCGCGCGTGCCCCGTAGGCACGACCGTAGGCAGGTGAAGATCAGCGGGAACAGCACGCGTGGCGAAAGCGCCCCCTTACGCTCCCTCCATTCACTCCGAGCGCCTGCTCGGACGGGTGAATAAGGGGGTCCGGGTGGATAGAGACCTACCCGAGGGGGGTCGTGGAGCGGCGAGCAGCAGTCCCTGTGCGCTCGCCGCTCCACGTCAAACTGGACCCTGCAGAGCAAACGGGACCTGTCCGGGCAAACGAGAACCGGCGGAGTCGAACGAGAACCGGCGGGGCCGAACGACGCGGGACCAAACGAGGCGGGGCCAAGCGACGCGGGGCCAAACGAGAACCGGCCGGCCCGAAGGCCGGCCGGTTCACCGCGTCAGGAATGCGGTTCAGGCGAAGACGGCGAGCGACTTCGCCTTGCCGCCCTTGCTCTCGACGAGCCCGAGCAGCGAGCCGTCCGGCCCGTAGACCGCGACCGCCTTGCCGGGCTCGTACTCGTCCGGCATGTCGATCCGCACACCGTTCGCCAGCAGCGAGGCCCGCCGGGCGTCGAGCTCCCAGCGCGGGAACGCGGCAGCCGCCGCGTCGCCGATCGGCATGACGGTCAGCTCCTCCTGGAGCTGGTCGAGCGTGCGCGCCCGGTCGATCTTGTACGGGCCCACCCGCGTCCGCCGCAGCGCCGTGAGGTGCCCGCCGACGCCGAGGTCGGCGCCCAGGTCCCGCGCGAGCGCGCGGATGTACGTACCGCTGGAGCAGACCACGGAGACGACGAGGTCGACGACCTTGGTGCCGTCCTCGGCCTCCGCCTCCCGCATGTCGTACACCTGGAACGAGGAGACGGTCACCGGGCGGGCCGGGATCTCGAACTCCTCGCCGTCGCGTGCGCGCTTGTAGGAGCGCACGCCCTTGATCTTGATGGCGCTGACCTTGGACGGGACCTGCATGATCTCGCCGGACAGCTTGGCGATGCCCGCGTCCACCCCGTCCCGGGTGACCCCGCCGGCGTCCGTGGAGGAGATGATCTCGCCCTCGGCGTCGTCCGTCAGGGTGTTCTGGCCCAGCCGGATGGTCCCGAGGTACTCCTTCTCCGTGAGCGCGAGGTGGCCGAGGAGCTTGGTGGCCTTCTCGACGCCCAGGACCAGCACGCCCGTCGCCATCGGGTCGAGCGTGCCGGCGTGGCCGACGCGGCGGGTCTTGGCGATCCCCCGCATCTTGGCGACCACGTCGTGCGAAGTGAAGCCGGACGGCTTGTCGACGATGACCAGGCCGTCCGGCGTCTTCCCTGCGTTGGTGCTCATTACGCGGATGCGTCCCCGTCTTCGTCGGCGTCGGCGTCGGCCTCGGCCTCGTCGGCGTCGTCCTCATCGGGCTTCTTGTACGGGTCGGCGTCGCCGGCGTACTTCGCGCCCGAGGAGACCTCGCGCACCTGGGCGTCTGAGGTCCGCGCCTTCTCCAGGAGGTCCTCGATGCTCTTGGCGGTCTCCGGAAGGGCGTCCGCCACGAACGTCAGGGTCGGCGTGAACTTGGTCTGCGCCGCCCGGCCGACCGCGGAGCGCAGAACGCCCTTGGCGCTCTCCAGACCCGCTGCCGCACTGACCCGCGCCTCGTCGTCGCCGTACACCGTGTAGAAGACCGTGGCCTCCCGCAGGTCGCCGGTGACCCTGGTGTCCGTGATGGTCACGTGCGTACCGAGGCGGGGGTCCTTGACGCCGCGCTGCAGCTTCTCGGCCACCACCTCCCGGATGAGGTCCGCCAGCTTCTTCGCCCGCGCATTGTCGGCCACTGGTCCGTCTCCTTCTCAAGTCTTGCGGTCAGTCTTCATCACCGTGGAGCCGCCGTCGTACCGACAGCAGTTCCACTTCCGGACGTGCCGCGACCAGCCGCTCGCAGCGGTCCAGTACATCCGAGAGGAACCCCGTGTCCCCACTCACCAGAGCGACCCCTATACGGGCCCTGCGGTGCAGGTCCTGGTCGCCCACTTCGGCCGCGCTCACAGAGAACTTGCGCTGGAGCTCGGCCACGATGGGCCGGACGACGGAGCGTTTCTCCTTCAGCGAGTGAACGTCGCCGAGGAGCAGATCGAAGGACAGAGTCCCCACGTACATGCAGTTCCGGATATCCCGCCGGTGCGGGTTCGGTGGCCTGCCGGCCGTCGCGCGGCAGGGTCATCAGAACCGTACACGCAACGGCCGGGGCCGATCGACGGATATTCCGCCGACCGGCCCCGGTGTTACAGCTACCTACGACTACGACACGGTGCGAACACCGCCTCGCGCTTACGCGCGGGGCTTCTCGCGCATCTCGTACGTCGCGATGACGTCGTCGATCTTGATGTCGTTGAAGTTGCCGAGGTTGATACCGCCCTCGAAGCCTTCGCGGATCTCGGTGACGTCGTCCTTGAAGCGGCGCAGACCGGAGATGGTGAGGCTCTCGGCGATGACCTTGCCATCGCGCAGGAGCCGCGCCTTGGTGTTGCGCTTGACCTCGCCGGACCGGATGAGGACACCGGCGATGTTGCCCAGCTTGGACGAACGGAAGACCTCGCGGACCTCCGCCGTGCCGAGCTCGACCTCTTCGTACTCCGGCTTGAGGAGACCCTTCAGGGCCGCCTCGATCTCCTCGATGGCCTGGTAGATCACCGAGTAGTAGCGGACGTCGACACCCTCGCGCTCCGCCATCTGCGCGGCACGGCCGGCCGCACGGACGTTGTAGCCGATGACGATGGCGTCGGAGCCCATCGCCAGGTTGATGTCGGACTCGGTGACCGCACCCACACCGCGGTGCAGGACGCGGATGTCGACCTCTTCGCCGACGTCGAGCTGGAGCAGCGAGGACTCGAGAGCCTCCACCGCACCGGACGCGTCGCCCTTGATGATGAGGTTGAGTTCCTGGACCAGACCGGCCTTGAGGACCGAGTCGAGGTCTTCCAGGGACACCCGGCGGACGCGCTTGGCGAAGTTGGCGTTGCGCTCACGCGCAGCACGCTTCTCGGCGATCTGACGGGCGGTGCGGTCCTCGTCGACGACGAGGAAGTTGTCGCCGGCGCCGGGGACGTTGGTGAGACCCAGGACCAGGACGGGGGTCGCGGGACCCGCTTCCTCGACGTTGTTGCCCTTGTCGTCGAGCATGGCGCGCACTCGGCCGTAGGCGTCGCCCACGACCATCGTGTCGCCGACGCGGAGGGTACCGCGCTGGACGAGGACGGTGGCGACGGCACCGCGGCCGCGGTCGAGGTGGGACTCGATCGCAATACCCTGAGCGTCCTGCTCCGGGTTGGCGCGCAGGTCGAGCGAGGCGTCGGCGGTGAGGACGACGGCCTCGAGCAGGGAGTCGATGTTCAGACCCTGCTTGGCGGAGATGTCGACGAACATCGTGTCGCCGCCGTACTCCTCGGCGACCAGACCGAACTCGGTGAGCTGACCGCGCACCTTGACCGGGTCGGCACCCTCGACGTCGATCTTGTTGACCGCGACGACGATCGGAACGCCGGCGGCCTGGGCGTGGTTGAGCGCCTCGATCGTCTGCGGCATCACGCCGTCGTTGGCCGCGACCACGAGGATCGCGATGTCGGTCGACTTGGCACCACGGGCACGCATGGCGGTGAACGCCTCGTGACCCGGGGTGTCGATGAAGGTGATCTTGCGCTCTTCACCGTTGACCTCGGTACCGACCTGGTACGCACCGATGTGCTGCGTGATGCCACCGGCCTCGCCCGCAACGACGTTCGTCTTGCGGATGGCGTCGAGCAGTCGGGTCTTACCGTGGTCGACGTGACCCATGACGGTCACGACCGGCGGACGCGGCATGAGGAATTCCTCGCCGCCCTCGTCCTCGCCGAACTCGATGTCGAAGCCCTCGAGGAGCTCGCGGTCCTCTTCCTCCGGGCTGACGATCTGAACGACGTAGTTCATCTCGCCGGCCAGCATTTCGAGGGTCTCGTCGGAGACGGACTGCGTGGCAGTGACCATCTCGCCGAGGTTCATCATCACGGCGACGAGCGACGCCGGGTTGGCGTTGATCTTCTCCGCGAAGTCGGTGAGGGAGGCACCGCGGGACAGGCGAACGGTCTCGCCGTGACCACGCGGCAGCATGATGCCGCCGACCGACGGGGCCTGCATGGCCTCGTATTCCTGGCGACGCTGGCGCTTGGACTTGCGACCACGGCGCGCGGGACCACCGGGACGGCCGAAGGCACCCTGCGTGCCACCACGGGCATTGGGACCACCGGGACGCCCGGCGAAGCCGGGACGACCGCCGCCACCGGCACCGGCCGGACCGCCGCCGAAGCCGCCGCCACCGGGACGGGGACCGCCGAAGCCGCCGCCGCCACCCGGACGCGAGCCCGGACCGGCCGGACGACCGGCGAAGCCGCCGCCCGCGGGACGACCGGCGCCACCGGCGCCGCCGGGACGGGGACCGCCCGCACCGGGACCACGGCCACCGGGGCCGCCACCGGGACGGGGACCGGGACCACCGGCAGCGGGACGCTGCGGCATCATGCCCGGGTTCGGACGGTTACCACCGGGGGCACCACCCGGACGCGGAGCGCCGCCCTGCGGGCGGGGCATGCCGCCCGGGGTCGGACGGCCCGCACCGGCACCCTGCGGACGCGGAGCGCCGCCGGGGCCGCCCTGCGGACGGGGAGCGCCACCCTGGCGGTCACCGGCGCCGGGGGCACCGGGACGGGGAGCGCCGGCCGGACGGGGCGCCTGCGGGCGCGCCATGCCGGTGGAGCCACCAGAGGTGAACGGGTTGTTGCCCGGACGGGGACCGGCCGGACGGGCGCCCTGCGGACGCGGGGCCGAAGCACCGGGACCTGCGGGACGCTCGGTGCGCGCCGGAGCGGCACCGGCCGGACGCGGGGCGCCGGGACGGGCGCCGGACTGGCCGCCCTGGGCCGCCGGACGCTCGGTGCGCTCGGGGCGCTGCTGCGCCGGACGCGGACCGGGGGTCGCGCCGGGGCCGGCGGGACGGTCGGTGCGCGCCGGAGCCGCGGCGGCCGGAGCCGCCGGAGGCGCGGAGAACTCGGTCGCCACGGGAGCCGCCGGAGCGGGCTTCGGGGCGGCCGGAGCCTTCGGACCCGGGCGCGGGCCGCCGGTGGCGGCCGGGGTCACCGGGGCGGGGGTGCTGACGACCGGGGCCTCGGCAACGACCGGCTTGGGGGCCGGGGCGCCGGGCTTCGGGGCAGCGGGACGTGCAACAGCACCCGGGGTGGGAACCCCGGGCTTGGCGGGGGCGGCCTTGCGGGGCTCACCCGGCTTCGCAGCGGGCTTGCCGGCGTTGCCGCCGGGGCCCTGCAAAGCGTCGGTCAACTTGCGTACGACCGGCGCCTCGATCGTCGAGGACGCCGAACGGACGAACTCACCGAGTTCCTGGAGCTTGGCCATGACGACCTTGCTCTCAACTCCGAACTCCTTGGCGAGTTCGTATACCCGGACCTTAGCCACTTCGCTCCTTTTAGGTCCGGGTTACGCCGGACCGTGTCTACTTCATGCTCGTACTCATCGCGTACTCATCGAGGGGTGCTCATCGCAATCTCGACCTACTTCCAACTCGCGAGGTACCTGACCGCACGGTGATCCGTGCCGTACTACGTGCTTACGGTGTCGCCTCGGCCTCATCGGCCACGGCATTGTGCAGTTCCGCCGTGTCGAACGGTCCTGCGGACTTGAAGGCCCGGGAGAACGCCCTACGGCGGACAGCCTGGTCGAGGCAGACCACGGCGGGGTGCACGTAGGCACCCCGGCCGGGCAGCGTACCGCGAGGATCGGAGACGCATTTGTCACCGACCGCCACGATGCGCAGCAGATCGCTCTTGGCCGCTCGCTCCCGACACCCCACACAGGTGCGTTCGGGGCATGCGCGGGCTTGCGTCCGGCCAGACACGCTTAAGTCTACCTCCCCGCACCGACCTCACCCCTTCGGGCGAAAAATCGAACGGATGTTGTCGTGATCACTAGTGCCGGGTCACGCCGCCGAAACCTCGGCGGCGGACGGCCGTGCACGTCGAGCAGGGCTCTTGTCGCCCCTGCCGTTCCTGTGTACCGCCCGGACAGCTCCGGGCGGTAGCGGTTTTATTCCCCGCGGCGGTCGTCGCGCCGGTCGTCCCGGCGGTCGCCGCCCCGGTCGCCCCGGTCGTCGCCCCGGTCGTCGCGGCGCTCGCCGCGGTCGTCGCGGCGCTCGCCCCGGTCGCGGTCCTCGCCGTCCGAGGGCTGCTCGGTGTCGGGACGGATGTCGATGCGCCAGCCGGTCAGGCGAGCGGCGAGGCGGGCGTTCTGGCCCTCCTTGCCGATGGCCAGCGACAGCTGATAGTCGGGCACGGTCACCCGCGCGGAGCGGGTGTCCCAGTCCACGACCTCGACCTTGCTCACCCGGGCGGGCGACAGGGCGTTGGCGACCATCTCCGCCGGGTCGTCCGACCAGTCGACGATGTCGATCTTCTCGCCGTGCAGCTCGGCCATCACGTTGCGCACGCGGCTGCCCATCGGGCCGATGCAGGCGCCCTTCGGGTTGAGGCCGGAGCGGTTGGCGCGGACGGCGATCTTGGTGCGGTGACCGGCCTCACGGGCGATCGCGCAGATCTCGACGCTGCCGTCGGCGATCTCCGGGACCTCGAGCGAGAACAGCTTCTTCACCAGGTTCGGGTGGGTGCGCGACAGGGTCACGGACGGACCGCGGACACCCTTCGCCACCCGCACGACGTACGACTTCAGTCGCAGCCCGTGCGTGTACTCCTCGCCGGGGACCTGCTCCTGCACCGGCAGCATGGCCTCCATCTTGCCGATGTCGACGAGGACGTTCTTCGGGTCCTTGCCCTGCTGCACGACGCCGGTGATGACATCACCCTCGCGGCCCAGGAACTCGCCGAAGGTCAGGTCGTCCTCGGCGTCGCGCAGACGCTGGAGGATCACCTGCTTGGCGGTCGTCGCGGCGATGCGGCCGAAGTCCGACGGGGTGTCGTCGAACTCCTTGGCCTCCTGGCCCTCTTCCAGGTCCCTCGGGTCCTCGGTCGCCCACACGATCACGTGACCGTTGGTGCGGTCGAGCACGACGCGTGCGCGCCGGAAGCTTCCCTCGGTGCGGTGGTACGCGATGAGGAGGGCCGACTCGATCGCTTCGACGAGCAGGTCGAAGGAAATCTCCTTCTCCCGGACCAGACCCCGTAGGGCACTCATGTCGATGTCCACGACTACGCCTCCTCTTCCTTCTTGTCCTTGCGGTTGAACTCGATCTCGACACGCGCCTTGGCGATGTCGGTGAACACGATGCGGCGGGCGGTCGCCTTGCGGCCCTTCACGCCCGGGACCTCCAGGTCCATGCCCTCGTCGTCGACGTCGAGGATGCGGGCGATCACTTCCCCGCCGTCCGACGTCTGGAACTTCACGAGGCGGCCGATCGCCCGGATGTAGTGACGGTGCTCGGTCAGCGGGCGGTCCGCGCCAGGCGAGCTGACTTCGAGGACGTACTCGTCCTCACCCATCGCGTCGGTCTCGTCCAGCAGGTCGGAGACCTCGCGGCTCAGCTCGGCGCACGCGTCCAGCTCCACGCCTTCGTCGGAGTCCACGATGATGCGCAGCATCCGGCGCTTGCCCGCCTTGGACGTCTCGATCTCCTCGAGGTCCAGGCCCTTGGCGGCGACGAGCGGCTCCAGCAATGCGCGCAGCCTGTCGCTCTGGGTGGTGCTCATCCGGGTGACTCCTCGGCCGCGTGTGCTGTTGTGATTTCCGTCGTGCGTCAGGTCAAAGGGTATCCGGTCGCGGAGGGTGTTGCCGTCCGCCCTGTGGACGGGGCCCCGGGTACGGTGATCACACCCTGCCGGCCATCACCCTTAGGACGTCCCCGTGCCCTCGATCCTGCCGTCGCGAAGAGGCCTGCTCGCCGGTGCCGCGGGCGTCGCCGGTGCCGCGCTGCTCAGCGGTTGTTCCGACGACCGGCCGCCCGCCGCGGAGCCCGAGGTTCCACTCGAACGGCGGATGCGCGAGACGGCCGTTCGTGAGAGCGAGCGACTGCTGGAACGTTACGACGCGACGGCCGCGGCCCATCCGGCCCTCGCCCAGCGCCTCGCACCCCTGCGCGCCTCGGTCGCGGCGCACACGGCGGCCCTCGCCGACGGGGGCTCCCCGGAGGCCCCGGCCCCGCCCTCCCGCTCCGCCTCCGCTCCCTCCCCCGTCCCGTCCGGCGCCGCGGCCGCTCCCCCCGCTCCGGGGGCCGCACCCGTGCCCGCCGGGCCCGCCGACGCGCTGACCGCCCTCGCGGACGCCGAGCGGAGCCTGGCCGAGGCCCGGACGATCACCCTGGCCGGCGCCCCCGGGGAGCTCGCCCGGATGCTCGCCTCGGTCGCGGCGTGCGGCCACGTCCACGCGTACCTGCTGACCTCGACCCCGGGAGCCTCCTCGTGACCTCCACACCCTCCCCCGCCGGCCGGGTCCTGGAGGCGGCGCAGGCCGCGCTCGCCGCCGAGCACGCGGCCGCGTACGGCTACGGCGTGATCGGGGCCCGGGCCTCGGCCGCCCGCTCCGCCGAGGCCCGCGAGGCGCACGGCGGCCACCTGGCGCGCCGCGACGCGCTCGCCCGCACCGTGCGTGAGCTGGGCGGTTCCCCGCGGCCCTCGGAGGCCGCGTACACCCTGCCGTTCACCGTGCGCACGCCCTCCGACGCCGAGCGGCTGGCCGCCGGGATCGAGGACCGGGTGGCGGGCGCGTACTCGGATCTGGTGCGCGCCGCCGAGGGCCGGCTGCGCCGCGAGGCGGCCGACGCGCTGAGCGCCGCGGCCCTGCGGGCGGCACGGTGGCGCGGTGTCGGCGTAGCCTTCCCTGGGCTCACGGAACGCGCGGACACACCGCCGACCTAGCGCGCAACCATGCGCGGCGAGCCCGGGCACGGCTGAAAGGGACCACGCACGCATGGCTTTCGAACCGCCGCAGCGGCTCCTACGGGCGCTCGGCGAGCTGCCGGAATCGGCGCACGTCTCGCACTGGCTGGGGCAGCTCCCCGGACTGGCGGAGGAGGCGCTGGCCCGGCGCGGGGTGCTGGCCCAGCGGGTGCAGGCCCCCGGCGGCCGCACCAGCCTGGTCGTCCTCGTCCGCTACGCCGACGGGACCCCGGCCGCGCTGAAGCTGGCCCCGCCGGCGCTCCGGCCCGACCGGGAGCTGGCCGCGCTGGCCCACTGGGGCGGTTACGGGGCGGTACGGGTCCTCGACACGCGCCATCACGAGGAGGACGGGGCGCTGCTGCTGGAGCGGCTGCACCCCGAGGTCTCGCTGCGGTCGCTGCCGGAGGCGAAGGCGCTGCTGGAGGCCTGCGGCACGCTGCGCCGCCTGTGGGTGGCCCCGGCGCGGGGGCACGGCTGGGAGACGGTCGCCGAGCGGACCTCCGAGCAGGCCGAGGTGCTCCGCAAGGCTCCCCCGGAGACGGCGGAGCTGGCCTCGGCGGCGCTGGCGGCCCGCGAGGAACTGACGGCGGCGCCGGCCGAGGAACTGCTGCTGCACGGGAACTTCCGACAGGGCAAGGTCCTCTCCGGCGAGCGCGCTCCGTGGCTGGCGGTGGGCCCGGACCCGATGGTCGGTGAGCGGGCGTACGACCTCGCGCGGCTGGTACGGGACCGGCTGGAGGACCAGATGGCCTCCTCGGCGGGGGCCTCGGGCGCCCGGCGACGGGTGAACAAGCTGGCCGACGCGCTGGAGGTGGACCGGGACCGGCTGCGGGGCTGGACGCTGTTCCGGGCCGTCGAATCGGGCAACCGGGCGCTGGCCGCCGGCCGGCGGCGGGACGCGGAGCTGCTGCTGGAGTTCGCGGGCTGGTTGTAGGGCATAACACCCCTGTGGGGGACCTGCCCGGCAGGAGGACGCCATGCTCCAGGAACTGCTCACAGCGGGCGCCGTCGCGGGCGTCGGGATCGTGGCCTACCTGGGCGCCGCCGCCCGGGTGGTGAAGCAGTACGAGCGGGGCGTGGTCTTCCGCCTGGGGCGGCTGCGGGGCGCTGTCCGGGGGCCCGGCTTCACCTTCGTGGTCCCGGCCGTGGACCGGCTGCACAAGGTCAACATGCAGATCGTGACGATGCCGGTGCCCGCCCAGGAGGGGATCACGCGGGACAACGTCACGGTGCGGGTGGACGCGGTCGTGTACTTCAAGGTGGTGGACGCGGCCAACGCGCTCATCGAGGTCGAGGACTACCGGTTCGCCGTCTCCCAGATGGCGCAGACCTCGCTGCGGTCGATCATCGGCAAGTCCGACCTGGACGACCTGCTGTCCAACCGGGAACAGCTCAACCAGGGCCTGGAGCTGATGATCGACAGTCCGGCGGTGGGCTGGGGCGTCCAGATCGACCGGGTGGAGATCAAGGACGTGTCGCTCCCGGAGACGATGAAGCGGTCGATGGCGCGGCAGGCGGAGGCCGACCGGGAGCGGCGGGCGCGGATCATCAACGCGGATGCGGAGCTCCAGGCGTCGAAGAAGCTGGCCGAGGCGGCGGCGGTCATGTCGGAGCAGCCGGCGGCGCTTCAGCTGCGCCTGCTCCAGACGGTCGTGGCCGTCGCCGCGGAGAAGAACTCCACGCTGGTCCTCCCGTTCCCGGTGGAACTCCTGCGCTTCCTGGAACGCGCGGCACCCGCGCCTGCGGCGCCTCGTCCCGCGGCCCCTCCGCCCGCGGCCCCTCCGCCCGCGGCCCCTCCGCCCGCAGTACCGGGCCCGGTCACCTCGGCCCCTGCTCCTGCGGCGCCGTCTCCCAGCCTCGCGGGCCCCGCTCCCGCGGTGGCGCCTCCGGACGCCGCTGCGGGGTTCGGCCCCGGGGCGGTCGCGGAGCCCTGCCTGGACGGATCCCCGCCGCCGCCCCCTGCGGAGCCGGACGGGCGCGGCTAGGCGCTGCGCGGAGCCGTCCCCTACCCGCCCTTCCACCGTTCCCCGGGCTCCGCCCGGACCCGGTCCTCAAACGCCGGACGGGCTGAAATGTGCCGCGCAGCGGCAAATCCAGCCTCGCCGGCGTTTGAGGCGCGGGGTCTGGGGCCGAGCCCCAGGGGGGTCGGGCACAGCCCCGGGGAACGGGCGAAGGGCGGGTAGGGGACAGCCCCGCAGGGCTACGCGGTGCCGGTCAGGCGGGACAGGGCCTCCGTCAGGGGGAGTTCCTCGCGGGTGCCGGCGCGGCGGTCCTGGAGCTCCACCACCTCGTCGGCGGACCGGCGGCCCGCCACCAGGATCCACGGGACCCCGATGAGTTCCGCGTCCGTCAGCTTCACCCCGGGTGACAGGCCCGGCCGGTCGTCCAGGAGGACGCGCAGACCGGCCCCGGCCAGGGACCGGGCCGCCGACTCCGCCAGCGCGAGCGGCACCGCCTTGCCGGCCGCCACGACGTGCACGTCGGCCGGGGCCACCGCCGCCGGCCAGCACAGGCCCCGCTCGTCGGCCGTCTGCTCGGCCAGCGCGGCCACGGCTCGGGAGACGCCGATCCCGTAGGAGCCCATCGTGACCCGGACCGGCTTGCCCTCCTTGCCGAGCACGTCGAGCCCGAAGGCGTCGGCGTACTTGCGGCCGAGCTGGAAGATGTGCCCGATCTCGATGGCCCGGTCGAGCCGCAGCCCGGCGCCGCAGGAGGGGCAGGGGTCGCCCTCCTCGACGACGACCACGTCCAGGTACCGGTCCACCTCGAAGTCCCGACCGCAGACCACGTTCCGCGCGTGCGTATCGGGCTGGTTGGCGCCCGTCACCCAGGAGGTGCCCGGCGCGACGCGGGGGTCGGCGAGGTAGCGGACCTTCTCCAGGCCCTGCGGGCCCACGTAGCCCCGTACGAGGTCGGGCCGGCCGGTGAAGTCCTCCGCCGTCACCAGCTCCACGACCGCCGGGGCCAGGTGCTCGCCGAGCTTGCCGAGGTCGACCTCCCGGTCGCCCGGTACGCCGACGGCGGTGATCTCGCCGTCCACCTTCACCAGGAGGTTCTTCAGCGTCGCCGAGGCGGGGATGCCCAGGTGCGCCGCCAGCGACTCGATGGTGGGGGTGTCGGGGGTCGGGATCTCCTCCAGCGGGCCGTGTTCCCCGCCGGCCGGGGTCAGGGCGAAGGTCACCGCCTCCGTGTTGGCCGCGTAGCCGCAGGAGGGGCAGTCCGCGAAGGTGTCCTCGCCGGCCGGGGCCGGTGCCAGGAACTCCTCGGACGCCGAGCCGCCCATCGCGCCCGAGACCGCCGACACCACCCGGTGGTCGAGACCGAGCCGCTCGAAGATCCGCACATAAGCCTCGCGGTGGAGCCGGTAGGACTCCGCCAGGCCCTCGTCCGACACGTCGAAGGAGTACGAGTCCTTCATCTGGAACTCGCGGCCGCGCAGGACGCCCGAGCGGGGCCGCGCCTCGTCGCGGTACTTGGTCTGGATCTGGTACAGCATGACCGGCAGGTCCTTGTAGGACGTGCACTGGTCCTTGACCAGCAGGGTGAAGATCTCCTCGTGGGTGGGGCCGAGCAGGTAGTCGGCGCCCTTGCGGTCCTTGAGCCGGAAGAGCAGGTCCCCGTACTCCGACCAGCGTCCGCTGACCTCGTACGGCTCCTTCGGCAGCAGCGCCGGGAGCAGCACTTCCTGCGCCCCGATCCCGTCCATCTCCTCGCGGACGATGCGCGAGACGTTGTCCAGGACCCGCTTGCCGAGCGGCAGCCAGCTCCACACCCCGGCGGAGCTGCGCCGGACGTAGCCGGCCCGCACCAGGAGGCGGTGGCTGAGGGTTTCCGCGTCGGCGGGGTCCTCGCGGAGGGTCTTGGCCATGAGGCGGGACATGCGCTGCACGTGTTGCGTTGACATGACGGGAGGCTACCGGGGGCGCGGAGCCGCACGGAAACGCTTTCCAGCCTACGGGGTCAGGGCCCGCGCGGTCAGGGCCTGAGGGGTCAGGGCCTGCGCAGCGGCAGCGGGGCGCCCATGACGGCGTACGGGAGGCTCGCGCTCGGGAAGAGGACCTGGCGGGCCAGATCCGTGTAGCCGAGCGAGCCGTACAGGCCGCGGGCGGGGCTGTCGGTGTCGATCGCGGAGAGGATCGAGCGGTCCTCGGCGGCGGTGTCGGTGATGAGGGTGATGAGGGCGCGGCCGACGCCCTGGCCCTGGAACCCGGGGTGGACGTGGAGCTCGGTGATCACGAAGGAGCCGTCGAGCCAGCCTTCGTGGCCGCCGGTCCGCAGATAGGGCTCGACGACTCCGGACCACCAGTGCGCGCGGTCGTTGGGCATCCCGTAGACGAACCCGGCGAGGCCCCCGTCCTCGGTGAACGCGCCGAGCGCGCGGGCGCCGCGGCAGGTCATGTGGCGCTGGACGATGTAGCGCCGGATGCCGATCTCCTCCTCGCTGAGGCCGAAGGCCATGGCCTGCACGCGCAGGGCCTCGTCGACCCGGGCGGCGAGGTCGAGGGCCCCGATGCGCAGGCCGGCGGGCCGGCCGGGGTCTTCTCCCGCGGGGGTTGGCATCATGCGGCGACCTTACTGGCCGGGCGTGCGGTCGAACAGGAAGATCGGAACAGGGCGCCCGGAAAACGGGACGCCCGGGGAGCGGGTGCCCGGCGACTGGACGCCCGGGGAGCGGACGCCCTGAGACTGGACGACCCGTGCCCGAGGCTCAGAACAGCACGCTCATGAACGCGCCGACCTCTCGGAAGCCGACCCGGCGGTAGGAGGCGCGTGCGGCGGTGTTGAAGTCGTTGACGTACAGGCTGACCACGGGGGCCACGTCCCGCAGCGCGTACGCGACGACCGCGGCCATCCCGGTCTCGGAGTGCCCGCGGCCGCGGAACTCGGGGGCCACCCAGACGCCCTGGATCTGGCAGGCGCGGGAGGTCGCGGCGCCGATCTCGGCCTTGAAGACGACCTTGCCGTCCTCGACGCGGGCGAAGGAGCGCCCGCCGGCCACCAGCTCGGCGACGCGGGCCTGGTAGAGCAGGCCGCCGTCGCCGGTCATCGGGGAGATGCCGACCTCCTCGGTGAACATGGCCACGCAGGCGGGCATGATCAGGTCCATCTCGTCCTTGCGGATCCGCCGCACCCGGGGGTCTGCGCCCACCGTCGTGGACGGCTGCTCCATGATCATGAGCGGCTGCCGGGAGCGGACGTCGCGGGCCGGGCCCCAGCTGGGCTGCAAGAGCTGCCAGAGCAGCTCCGTCGCCTCGGCGGGGCCGACGATGGAGGAGCAGCGGCGGCCGGTGCGCCGGGCGCGGTCGGCGAAGGCCCGTACGGCGTCGGGGCCGGCGCAGACGGGCACCAGGTTGGCGCCGGCGTAGCAGAGGGAGCGGAGCTCGCCGTCGGCGTACCAGCCCCACATCTCGCCGCCCAGGCGCCACGGGTCGAGTCCGGCGATCTGGACCCGGGAGGTGACGAAGGCGTTCTCGACCGGCGCGCGGCCGAGGATCTCGAGCGCGGCGTCGAGATCACTGGGCTCAAGGACCCGGGTGGTGGTCTGCGTCAACACTGGGGCCTCACCATGCAAGTCTGCTGATCTCCGCACTGTACCCGGAGCGGCTCCGAGATGCCTTCGAGGCCCCTCGGAGCCGCTCCTCGGAGCGCTCCCGGGCCGTGCCCGCCCCGGAGGCCCGCATGCCGACGGGCCCGGAGCCGCACCTGCGGCTCCGGGCCCGTCGTCGTTCCGGCCGCCCGCGCGGAGCCGTGCGGCTCCGTGCGGGCGGCTGTGCCATGTCCTAGACGCCGATCGCGACCGTCGGCTCGCCCGACATCACGCCGTCCTTCTCCATCTGCTCGGCGATCTTCATCGCCTCTTCGATGAGGGTCTCGACGATCTTCGACTCGGGGACGGTCTTGATGACCTCGCCCTTGACGAAGATCTGGCCCTTGCCGTTGCCGGAGGCGACGCCCAGGTCGGCCTCACGGGCCTCGCCGGGGCCGTTGACGACGCAGCCCATGACCGCGACGCGCAGCGGGACCTCCATGCCCTCCAGGCCCGCCGTGACCTCCTCGGCCAGCTTGTAGACGTCCACCTGCGCACGCCCGCAGGACGGGCAGGAGACGATCTCCAGGCGGCGCGGCTTGAGGTTCAGCGACTCCAGGATCTGGATGCCGACCTTGATCTCCTCCACCGGCGGGGCCGACAGCGAGACGCGGATCGTGTCGCCGATGCCTTCGGAGAGCAGTGCGCCGAAGGCGACGGCGGACTTGATCGTGCCCTGGAACGCCGGGCCGGCCTCGGTGACGCCGAGGTGCAGCGGGTAGGTGCACTGGGCGGCCAGCTGCCGGTAGGCGTTGACCATGACCACCGGGTCGTTGTGCTTGACCGAGATCTTGATGTCGCTGAAGCCGTGCTCCTCGAAGAGGCCGGCCTCCCACAGCGCGGACTCGACCAGCGCCTCGGGCGTGGCCTTGCCGTACTTCTTCAGCAGGCGCGCGTCGAGCGAGCCGGCGTTGACGCCGATCCGGATCGGGGTGCCGGCGTCCTTGGCGGCCCGCGCGATCTCCTTGACCTTGTCGTCGAACTGCTTGATGTTGCCCGGGTTCACGCGGACGGCGGCGCAGCCGGCGTCGATCGCGGCGAACACGTACTTCGGCTGGAAGTGGATGTCGGCGATGACCGGGATGTTCGACTTCTTCGCGATCACGGCGAGCGCGTCGGCGTCGTCCTGCGTCGGGCAGGCCACGCGGACGATGTCACAGCCGGACGCGGTCAGCTCAGCGATCTGCTGGAGCGTGGCCCCGACGTCGGAGGTCCTGGTGGTGGTCATCGACTGCACGGAGATCTGTGCGTCCCCGCCGACGGCGACCGAGCCGACCTGGATCTTGCGGCTGACCCTGCGGTCGGCAAGCTTCGTCGGCACGGCCGGCATTCCGAGAGAGATGGCAGTCATCTGCTGTGCAACCCCAAGGTGTGGATATAGGTGCCGGGATCGGCGGGCTCCAACGTCCGAGATTACGCCAACCGGCACGGCTCACGTGCATCGCCGGTCGGTCGCCACTCGAACGTAGGGAGCCGGGCACGATGCGTGCCCGGCTCCGAATCGCATGCTGTAGGGACGGTCCGCGGGATGACCCGCCCAGCGGCCCGCCGATCTTTCGATCAGGTGATTTTAATGGGATTGACCACGTCCGCGGCCAGGACCAGCAGGGTGAAGCAAAGGAAAACTCCGGCCACCACGTAGGCGGCGGGCATGAGCTTCGCCACGTCGAACGGGCCCGGGTCGGCGCGCCGGAAGACCCGGGCGAAGGCCCGCCGCACCGATTCCCACAGGGCGCCCGCGATGTGTCCGCCGTCCAGGGGCAGCAGGGGCAGCATGTTGAACAGGAAGAGGGAGAGGTTGAACATGCCCAGCACGTTCAGCATGATCGACATCCGCTGCTCGCCCGGAATGTCCAGGGTCGCGATCTCCCCGTTGATCCGGGCCGCGCCGACGATGCCCATCGGGGAGTCCTGCTCCCGCTCGGCTCCGTTGAAGACCGAGTTCCACAGGGCCGGGATCTTGCCGGGGAGCTGGGCCAGGCCCTGCACGCTGCTCTGGACGACCTCGCCGACCCGGTCCGCGGACTGGGTGAAGGTGAGCGGGGCGATCACGGACTTCGGGCCGACGCCGAGATAGCCGGCCGAGACGTACTCGCCCTTGACGTAGCCGCCGTGGCCGTCCGTCTTGCCCACGCGGTTCTCCACGAGGCTCGCGTTCAGGGCGACCTTCTGCCCGTCGCGCAGGACGGTGAGGGTGGCGGGTCCGATGGTGTTCCGGATGTCCTTCTGGAGGGTGTCCCAGTCCTCGACCGGCTTGCCCTGGAAGGCCACGATCTTGTCGCCGGCCCGCACGCCCGCGGCCTTGGCCGGGGCCGCGGGGTCGCCCGCCTTACAGGTGTCGCGGTTCTCGCTCTGCTTGATCACGCAGTCGGTGACGGTCTGGACCTGGGTGGTGGTCTGCTGCACCCCGAAGGTCATCCACACGCCGAAGAAGATCGCCATCGCGAGGACCAGGTTCATGAACGGTCCCGCGAACATCACGATCACGCGCTTCCACGGCTTGCGCGTGTAGAAGAGCCGCGATTCGTCGCCGGGCTGCAGTTCCTCGTACGCGGCCGAGCGCGCGTCCTCGATCATCGAGCGGAACGGCGACGTGGAGCGGGCCGTGACCTTGCCATCCTCCCCCGGCGGGAACATTCCGATCATGCGGATGTATCCGCCCATCGGGATGGCCTTGAGCCCGTACTCGGTATCGCCCTTCTTGCGCGACCAGATGGTCCGGCCGAAGCCGACCATGTACTGGGGCACGCGGATGCCGAAGAACTTGGCCGTGGAGAGGTGGCCAAGCTCGTGCCAGGCGATCGAGAAGAGCAGCCCGACGACGAAGACGAGCACGCCGATCAGGGTCAGCAGTACGGTCATGCGCGCGCCTCCACGGCGGCCCGTGCCGCCATCTCCTGTGCCCGGGCCCTGGCCCAGGTCTCCGCTTCAAGGACGTCCGCGACGGTGAGAGAAGTTCCCCTGGCGGGGGTTCCGTGCTCATCGACCACGGCAGAGACGGTATCCATGATTGCTGTGAACGGGAGCCGACCGGCCAGGAACGCCTCTACGCACTCCTCGTTCGCCGCATTGAACACGGCGGGCGCGGTACCGCCCAGGGCGCCGACGTGCCGGGCCAGGCCCACCGCCGGGAAGGCCTCGGTGTCCAGCGGGAAGAACTCCCAGGTGGACGCCTTGGTCCAGTCGAACGCGGTGGACGCGTCCGGGACCCGCTGGGGCCAGCCCAGCCCGATCGCGATCGGGCCGCGCATGTCCGGCGGGGTGGCCTGGGCCAGCGTGGAGCCGTCCGTGAACTCCACCATGGAGTGCACGTACGACTGCGGGTGGACCACGACCTCGATCCGCTCGAAGGGGATGTCGTAGAGCAGGTGCGCCTCGATGACCTCCAGCCCCTTGTTGACCAGGGTCGCCGAGTTCACGGTGATCACCGGGCCCATCGCCCAGGTCGGGTGGGCCAGGGCGTCCTGCACCGTGACCGAGGCCAGCTCGGCGCGGGTGCGGCCGCGGAAGGGCCCGCCGGAGGCGGTGACCACGAGCTTGCGGACCTCGGCGCGGGTGCCCGCGGCCAGGGCCTGGAAGAGCGCGGCGTGCTCGGAGTCGACCGGGATGATCTGGCCCGGCTTCGCCAGGGCCTTCACCAGCGGGCCGCCGACGATCAGCGACTCCTTGTTCGCGAGGGCCAGGGTCCGCCCGGCGCGCAGCGCGGCGAGGGTGGGCGCGAGGCCGATGGAACCGGTGATGCCGTTGAGCACGGTGTGGCACTCGGAGGCGGCGAGCTCGGTCGCCGCGTCCGGTCCGGCGAGGATCTCGGGCAGCGGCTCACCGGCGCCGTACTCGGCGTCCAGGGCCTCCTTGAGGGCCGGTACGACGTCTTCGCGCGCGACGGCCACGGTGTTCACGCGCAGCAGCCTGGCCTGCTCGGCCAGCAGCGCGACCCGGCCGCCGGCGGCGGACAGGGCCGTGACCCGGAACCGGTCCGGGTTGCGCAGGGCCAGGTCGATGGCCTGGGTCCCGATGGACCCGGTGGAGCCGAGGATGACGATGTCCCGACGGCCGGCCGCGGGGTCGAAGAGGAGGTGCGGATCGGCGAGGGGAGATGGGCGGTCGCTCATGGACCCATTGTTGCTGCAACTCAGGGGCGCCCGGACACGGAGCCCCCTTCCGTGACCCGAAGGAGAAGGTGAGGGAGCGTTCCGGCGAAGTCCGGGAGGGTGGTGGCGACCCGCCACCAGGCGTCCGGATCGGAGCCCAGGGCCAGCGCGAACAGCCGGTCGGCCTCGGACCGGGCCGCGATCACGGGGGCGGACGGCTCGTGGCGGTCGGGGTGGTCCACCTCACCCAGCCAGTGGTCCTCGTCCAGGGCCCAGCAGGCGGGCGCCTTGTGCCGGATCACGTCCTCGCCGGTGAGCAGCCCGCGGGCGAGGCAGTCGCGCACCCACCGGACGTCCTCCTCGACGGACTGCATGGGCACCGCGAGGCTCGCCAGGGCCAGTTCGCGGTCCACCCCGCCGACCGGCCCGGCGCCCCCGGGCGCCATGGAGCGCACGGCCTCGGCGAGCCCGGGGACCGGCTCTCCCGCGGCGGGCTCCGGCAGGGTGCCGCGCACGATCCGGGCCACCAGGACCGGCAGGGTGCCCGGGAAGACGGGGGCGTGGCGCAGCAGTTCCGCCCAGAGCCGGGGGTCGTCGCGCAGGGGACGCAGGGCCCGGGCGACGGCCGTGCGCATCCCCGTCCGCTCGGGCAGGGTCCAGCGCAGGCCGCGGGCCCGGGACACGTCGGTGAGGAGCAGGCTGCGGTGCGCCGGGGCCACGTGGGCGACGATCTCCTCGTGCGTGACCCGGCCCATCCGTACGGCGCGGACGGCGGGCCGGTACCAGGAGCGCTCGTCCGGAGCCGCGGTGGCGAGCAGCGCGTGGACGGCGTCCCGGGGCAGGTCCAGGGCGAGCAGCAGGGCTTCGACGGAGCCGGCCGGCAGCGGCCGTCGGAGGTGCTCGGCGAGCAGCGGCCCGGGGTCCGGGCCGTGGCTCAGGGCCAGGATGTCCAGCGGGACCCGCGGCCCGCGCCGGCCGTGGCGGCGCAGCAGGCCGATGAGCTCGGCCGCGGTGAGGGGCTCCTCGACGGGGTCCCGGCCGAGTTCCGCGCGGAGCACCGGCAGGAGTTCCGGAGGGGTCCGGCGGCGGGCGTACCGGGCGGGCCCGGGCAGGCCGGGCAGCGGCCGGCCCACGACGCGGGGGTTGCGGGCGACGTAGCTGCGGTCGGCCGGGCTTCCGTGGCGGAGCAGCAGGGTGACGGTCGAGGCCGCCAGCCATTCGTCCCGGCACAGGTATTTGAAGGCGGGCTCGTCGAGCCGGCCGATCATGTCGGTGACGACGTGGTCCGGTGCGTGGCGCAGCACGTGCGCCACGCACCAGGCCAGCCGTCGGCTGGTGCGGTCTTCCTCGGCCGTCGGCATCGTTCTCGTCCGCCTCGCGCTGTGCTCGTACGCGTACCCGTGCTCGTACTCATACTCATCCTCGTACGTCCGTCCGACGTCCGGCGATGATTTCAGGTCAGCGCAGCGGCCGGTGGACGTTTTCGCGAGTGGAGGGGCCCGGGGTGGCGTCGGCGATCCACGGGCCGTCGCCGGAGGGGTCGAGGACGCCCTCCTCCAGCCAGGTGTAGGTCCCGGACAGGACCCCGGCCACGACCTTGCGGTCCAGGTCGTCGGTGTTGTCCCAGAGCCGCCCGAAGAGCTCCTCCACGCGGAGCCGGGACTGCCGGCAGAAGGCGTCGGCCAGCTGGTAGGCCTCCCGGCCGTGCTCGCCGGTGGCCCGCAGGTGCTCGGCGCGCACGCAGGCCGCGCTCATCGCGAAGAGCTCGGCGCCGATGTCGACGATCCGGCCGAGGAACCCCTGCTTGGTCTCCATCCGGCCCTGCCAGCGGGACATGGCGTAGAAGGTGGACCGGGCGAGTTTGCGCGACCCGCGTTCGACGTAGCGCAGATGGGTGGCGAGGTCGGGGTGGCCGCTCGGATGGAAGGCCCGGTAGGTGCCGGGGACCTGGCCGGCGCCGGTGGCGAGCCGCGGCAGCCAGCGGGCGTAGAACCCGGCGGCGCGGGCGCCCGCCTTCGCCTTGTCGCCCAGTGCCTTGTCGGGGTCGATGAGGTCGCCGGCCACCGACAGGTGGGCGTCCACGGCCTCGCGGGCGATCAGCAGGTGCATGATCTCGGTGGATCCCTCGAAGATCCGGTTGATGCGCAGGTCGCGGAGCATCTGCTCGGCCGGTACGGCCCGCTCGCCGCGGGCCGCGAGGGACTCGGCGGTCTCGAAGCCGCGCCCGCCGCGGATCTGGACCAGCTCGTCCGCCATCAGGCAGGCCATCTCGGAGCCGTAGAGCTTGGCGAGGGCGGCCTCGATGCGGATGTCGTTGCGGTCCTCGTCGGCCATCTGGGAGGCCAGGTCGACCACGGCCTCCAAGGCGAAGGTGGTGGCCGCGATGAAGGAGATCTTGGAGCCGACGGCCTCGTGCAGGCCGACGGGCCGTCCCCACTGCTCGCGTACGCCGGACCATTCGCGGGCGATCTTCAGACACCATTTGCCCGCCCCCACGCACATGGCGGGCAGCGACAGCCGTCCGGTGTTCAGCGTGGTCAGCGCGATCTTCAGGCCGGCGCCCTCGGCGCCGATGCGCTGGGCCGCGGGGACCCGGACCCGGTGGAAGCGGGTGACGCCGTTCTCCAGGCCGCGCAGGCCCATGAAGGCGTTGCGGTGCTCGACGGTGATGCCCGGGGAGTCGGCCTCGACGACGAAGGCGGTGATCCCGCCCCGGTGGTTCTCGCTCTTCGGCACCCGGGCCATGACGACGAGCAGGTCGCCGACGACCCCGTTGGTGGTCCAGAGCTTCACGCCGTCCAGGACGTACGCGTCCTCCCCGTCCGGGACCGCCGTGGTGGCCAGCCGCGCCGGGTCGGAGCCGACGTCGGGCTCGGTGAGGAGGAAGGCGCTGATGGCGGTGGTCGCACAGCGCGGCAGGTAGGCGTCCTTCTGCTCCTGCGTGCCGAACATCTTCAGCGGCTGGGGCACGCCGATCGACTGGTGGGCGGAGAGCAGGGCGCCGATGGCCGGGCTGACGGAGCCGACGAGGGCGAGCGCCTTGTTGTAGTACACCTGGGTGAGGCCTAGGCCCCCGTACTTCGGGTCGATCTTCATGCCGAGCGCGCCGAGCTCCTTCAGCCCGCGCACGGTCTCGTCGGGGATCTTCGCCTCGCGCTCGATGCGCGCTCCGTCGACGGAGGTCTCGCAGAACTCCCGCATCCGGGCCAGGAAGGCCTCCCCGCGCCGGACGTCCTCCTCGGCCGCGAGCGGGTGCGGGTGGATCAGGTCCAGCCGGAACCGGCCGAGGAACAGCTCCTTGGCGAAGCTGGGCCGCTGCCAGTTCTGTTCCCGGGCCGCTTCCGCGACCTGCCGTGCCTCGCGCTCGGTCACCTTGGGCTGTGCGGACGGTGCGGGCTGTCGCGGCCCTGCGGGCGGAACGGGCTGTGCGGGCTGTGCGGGCTGTGGTGCGGACATGAGGGGGCTCACCTCGCCGCCGAGAGAGGGGGTGCTTACCGGTGGGTGCTACCAGTGAGTCGTACCCGTTTCGGGCGCCGGGGAAGCGGCGGTAAAAGAGGGACGCCGGAACCGAACCCGCTCAGGCGTCCGGCCGGCCCACGGCCAGCCGGACGACCCGCTCCGCGTGCGGGACGAGGTAGAAGTGGTCGCCCTCGAAGACGTGGGAGGTGAAGGCGCCCGTGGTGACCGCCGGCCATGCCCGGGCGCCGAGCGGGGTGACGCGGGGATCGCGGTCCCCCGTGAGGGCCATGACGTCCGCGCGCAGCGGCGGAGCGTCCTCGCGGCGGCGGTAGGCGTCGATCAGGCGGAAGTCGTTGCGGATGACCGGCAGGAACAGCTCGCGCCGCGCCCGTGCTGTGGCCGAGGAGCACCGTGGGCCCGGGGGTTTCGGCCAGGAGCGCCGCGGTGACCTGTGGTGCCAGCGCGTCCATCGTCGGGATCAGCGCCTCGCCCATGCGGGTTTCGCGTCCCGGGTACCGCACCGCCACGAAATCGACCGAAGGATCCAGGTGCCGGGGCCGGTCGCGGAAGAAGCCCGCGCCGCCTCCCGCGTGCGGGAAGCACACCAGGCGCAGGGCGGGATCCGCGACGGGGCGGTGGCGAACCAGGTAGGACACGTGCGACTCGATTCGCCGGCCGGGAAGCGGCTCGCCCGGCGGCGTGGGGCCGCGCGTGCGGGCGCTCACGCCCCTGCCACACGGCGCCCGTGGCCTGCGGTCCGGGGGGCCGGACCTCTCGGCTCCCCGGCTTCCCGGCTCCCCCGGCCCCCACGGCAAAAAGAGACGGCCGGAGCCCCCGCACAGTAGGCTCCGGCCGTCGGCTTGGTGGCCGTACGAGTTCGGTCAGATGTCGAGGCCGCTGAGGACCAGGACCCGCTCGTAGGTGTAGTCGTCCATCGCGTAGCGCACGCCCTCGCGGCCCACACCGGACTGCTTGACGCCGCCGTACGGCATCTGGTCGGCGCGGTAGGAGGGGACGTCGCCGACGATCACGCCGCCGACCTCCAGCTCGCGGTGGGCGCGGAACGCGGTCTGGATGTTCCGCGTGAAGACGCCGGCCTGCAGACCGAACTTCGAGTCGTTGACGGCGGCGAAGGCCTCGTCGGTGTTCTCGACCCGGCGCAGGGTGAGGACCGGTCCGAAGACCTCCTCGGTGGCGAGGGTGACGCCCTCGGGGACCTCCGCGACGACGGTGGGCTCGTACGAGGCACCCTCGCGCTTGCCGCCCGTGAGCAGCTTGGCTCCGGCGGCCACGGCCTCGTCGACCCAGGACTCGACCCGCTTGGCGGCGTCCTCGGAGACGAGGGGGCCGACGTCGGTGGCGGAGTCGTTCGGGTCGCCGGTGACCTGCTCGCGGACCTTGGCGACGACCTTCTCGACGAGGCGGTCGTAAACCGTCGCGTCGGCGATCACGCGCTGTACGCCGATGCAGGACTGGCCGGCCTGGTAGTTCGAGAAGGTCGCGATGCGGTTCGCGGCCCAGTCGAGGTCGGCCTCCGAGGACCAGTCCTCCAGGACCACGGCCGCGGCGTTGCCGCCGAGCTCCAGGGTGCAGTGCTTGTGGGGCACCGCCTGCTGGATGGCGTAGCCGACCTTGTCCGAACCGGTGAAGGAGATGACGGGCAGGCGCTCGTCCTTGACCAGCTCCGGCATCTTGTCGTTGGCGACGGGGAGCACGGACCAGGAACCGGCCGGCAGGTCGGTCTCGGCGAGCAGCTCGCCGAGGATCAGACCGGAGAGCGGGGTGGCCGGGGCCGGCTTCAGGATGATCGGCGCGCCGACGGCGATGGCGGGGGCCACCTTGTGGGCGCACAGGTTCAGCGGGAAGTTGAAGGGCGCGATGCCCAGGACCGGACCCTTGACGAAGCGGCGGGTCAGGGCGAGGCGGCCGACGCCGCCGGCGTCGGTGTCCAGGCGCTGGGCCTCTCCGCCGTTGAAGCGGCGGGCCTCTTCGGAAGCGAAGCGGAACACGGACACCGCACGGCCGACCTCACCGCGGGCCCACTTGATCGGCTTGCCGTTCTCGGCGGAGATCAGCAGCGCGATCTCCTCGGTGCGCTCGGCGAGCCGGCGGGCGACGTGGGCCAGGGCCTCGGCGCGTACGTGGGCCGGGGTGGCGGAGAACTCCGCGGTCACGGCGTACGCGGCGGCCACTGCCTCTTCGACCTGGGCGTCGGTCGGGACGCTCACGGTACCGACGAGGCGGCCGTCCCACGGGGAGTGGACGTCGAAGCTGTCGTCGCCCGTGGCCTGGCGGCCGGCGAGCCAGAAGGCGTGGGTGGAAGTCATGCTGATCCCGGCCCTTCGGAGTGTGTGCGGTGGGTCCTTGTCCCCTCCACCGTAGGACTCCGCCGGGGTTTCGGCGTTTGTCCGGGGTGGAGTACGTGCGTGGCGCGGCGCGCCGCTTTGTCAGTGTCGGGGGCGGGCGGGCCCGTGCGGGGCCCTGCCGGGGGCTGTACGGGGGCCCGGGCTGCCCGGCTGCGCGGGCGGCGGGCCCGGCTGCGCCGGGGGCGGGTTCGGCTGCGCCGGCGGTGGGTTCGGCTGCGCCGGCGGTGGGTTCGGCTGCGCCGGCGGTGGGTTCGGCTGCGCCGGGGGTGGGTTTGGCCCCACCGACCGGGCCGACGCCGGACGGAGTCCGGCGCAGCGGCGCGAAGCCCGCGGAGCGGCGCGAGCGGCGCATCAGGAAGGTGAGGTCGCCTTGAGGGCGAGCCAGAGCTCCATGCGGACGTCCGGGTCGTCCAGGGAGCGGCCGAGGATCTCCTCGACCCGGCGCATGCGGTAGCGCAGGGTGTGGCGGTGGACGCCCAGGTCGGCCGCGGCCGCGTCCCACTGGCCGTGGCGGGAGAGCCAGGCCTGGAGGGAGGCCACCAGATCGCCCCGGCCCTTCTCGTCGTGCTCGCGCAGCGCCCGCAGGGTGCCGTCCGCGAAGGCCCGTACCGCGTCGTCGGCCAGGAGCGGGAGGACCGAGCCCGCCGCGAGGTCCTCGTGCTCGACCATGGGACGGCCGCGCCGCCGGGCCACGGCCAGGGCCTGGTCGGCCTGTTTGAAGGCGGCCGCCACCCCGGAGGCCGCCGCGGGCGCCGACAGGCCGAGGACCAGCTCGTCCGGCTCCGGTTCGCCCGCCTCCCGGCCGCGGCGCGACTCCAGCGCCTCCGCGTGTTCCGCGCACGCCTGGACCGCCGAGCCCCCGTCGGCCGCCAGGACCACGAGCCGGCCCGGCTCCGGCACCACCAGCAGGGTCTCCCCCGTGCGTGCGGCCGCCGATTCCACGGCGTCGGCGAGCATCGCCAGGCCTTCCGGCTGGGCCGTGCCCGCCAGGGCCGGTTCCGCCACGAGGATCCGGAACGGCGCGTCGAGCAGGGCTCCGTACAGGTCCCCGGCCACGGCCTGGGCGTGGTCCGCCTGACCGGCGAGCAGCATGCGCAGCACGGCCGCGCCGAGCCGGGACTCGGCGTCGTGCAGGGAGCGGGAGCGTTCGGTGGTGAGGGTCAGCAGGGCCACCGCGGAGTGGACGGCGTACCGCTCCGCCGTGCCGAGCGGCGCCCCGGTGCCGACGGCGAGGGCACCCCGCGCCCGGCGCCCGGTGCCGAGCGACTGGAGTTCCACCCGGTCCTCGGAGCCGCCGACCACGGCGCTGGCCGGCGCCGGCCGCTCGCGGAGCCGTTCCACGTCGGGGGTGAGCCGGGCGGCCCGGCGCGCGGCCCAGTCGGGCGCGGCCGCGACGACGGCGCCCGAGGTGTCGTACAGGGCGGCCCAGCCGTGCACGTGCGCCGCCAGCTTCGTCAGCAGTTCGGCGGGCCCGTCGGCGGACAGCGCGGCCCGGGTCAGCTCGCGCTGCGCCTCGAAGCCTGCGGTCACGGCCCGGTACTGGTCGGCGGCGAGGGCGGCGGAGACGGCCTTGCTGATGGCGAGGAACGGGGTGCGCCGGGGCACCTCCAGCAGCGGCAGGTCCTCGGCGGTGGCGGCTTCCACGAGCGCCTCGGGCACGGCGTCGTAGTTCACGCCGATGGCGAAGCCGATGCCGACGACCCCGGCGGCCGCGAGCCTGCGCACGTAGCGCCGCATCTCCTCGGGGTCCTCCGCGTCCAGCTTCATCGCGGTGATGAGGAGGAGCTCCCCGCCCTCCATGTACGGGACGGGGTCGGCGAGCTCACTGACGTGGGCCCAGCGCACGGGGGTGTCGAGGCGGCCCTCCCCGGCCCGGACGCTGAGTTTGAGCGCCGAGTGCTGGACGAGCGAGGCGAGGGTGAGCGGCATGGGTACCGGGGCGCCTTAGGGAGAGGAGGGGTGCGGCGGCGAGATGCCGACGGAGGATTCTCGCCGTGGACCACCACCGCGCATTTCGCCGTGTCGTACGAACGGCACCCTTTGATTCTGCCACCTCGTACGGTTTCGCTCCGTTTCCGTGCCCGTCCCGGCTCAGTCCTGTCCCCCGAGCCGCACCAGCAGCGGGGCGGCCCGCTCGCCACGGACGGAGGTCAGGGAGAGCACGGCGTGGCCGGGGGGCACCACGTGCGCCAGGTCGGAGGCCGACCAGCGTTCCCGCTCCACCTGGCGCACGGTCACGGCGTCGGTGGTCACCGCCTTGCCGGAGACCAGCTTCCGGAAGGCGTGCATGGCCCGGGTGAGCGGCTGGTCGGCGAATACCGTCCGGTGGGTGACGTCGCGGGTCTCCACCCATTCGGTGCCCCAGGTCTCGGCGAACCGCTTGCCGTCCCAGGTGGTGACCCCGGAGAAGGCCATCCGGCAGCCCACGGCACCGAGCAGCGGGGTGCGCAGGGCTTCCGGTACGTCGTCCAGGGTGCGCAGCGTCAGCAGGACTCCCGCGTTGGCCGAGCGGAGCCGCTGGATGCCGCGCACCGCTTCCGGCGTGAGCGTGTGGGAGGCGTCGTCGAAGGCGAGGAGCGCGAAGAGCGTGCGGTCGGTGCGGGCCGCGGCGGAGGCGTTGAACTGGGCCAGCAGCAGCCGGGCCAGCAGCCGGGAGGCGTCGGCGTGCCCGCGCTCGGGAAGGTCCACGCGGACCCGCAGGGGGTGCTCCAGGGCCCGCAGGGAGAAGGGCCGCCCGGCGCCGGTGGTGTCGAAGAACCCCGCGAAGGCGGGCCGGTCCAGCAGCGCGACCCGGTCGGCGAGGGCCGGGCCGGGGTCGGCGGGAGCCCCGTGCTGGCGTTCGCGCGCGTCGAGCTCGCGGAGCATCCGGTGCTGTCCGGCTGCCTCCAGGGCGGCGCGCAGGGCGGCGAGGGCGACGGGCACGTGGTCGAGGAGCTCCCGCAGCTCCGGCACGGTGGGGAAACGGCCGTACGCGGCCCGGAACGGTCCGAGGAGCTGAGCGAGGGCGGTGGCGGCGCGGCGCACGTCGACCCCCGGCAGGTCGCCCACGAAGCCCTCCGCGAGGAGCGTGGCGGCCTCGTCGGCGTCGGTCGTGCCCCCGTAGAGATCCAGGTCGTAGACGGAGTCGGGATCGCCGACGCGGACGACGACGTCGTAGCCCTCGTCGGGTCCGAGGGCGGCGCCGGTGGAGGCGACCACGACCACGGCGGCCTGGCCGGCGAGGGCCTGCAGGGCCAGTGACTCCACGACGGGGCGTACCAGGCGGGAGGTCTTGCCCGCGCCCGAGGGGCCGATGGCGAGCAGCGAGGTGCCGAGGACCCCGGGGTCGAGGGCGATGCCGCTGCCGCGGCGGGCGTACGGGTTGCGCTCGCCGTCCTGCACGGTGCCGAGCAGCACCTGCCGGGCGAGCAGATCGTGCCGGGCGGCACGGACGGGCAGCTCGCGCGCCCCCGACGGGTGGACGCAGGCCCCGGCACCCTTGTCCCGCACGGCCTCGGCGAAGGCCCGCGCCCGCGAGGGATCGGCCCGTACGGTCTCCCAGGCGCGCCGGATCCGCACGAAGTCCACGTCGTTCATCCGCCCGGCCACCACCTCGGCCCCGAGCCGGTCGGCCACCTCCACCATCCCGGCGGCCCGTACCTCGGTCCACGCCCCGGGGTCGTCCGGGCCGCCGGGCTCCACCGGCCGAGGCGCGGGCAGCGGGGCGCGGGCCGTGCGGCTGCCGAGGACCCGGCGGGCCAGCTCGGGCCAGCGGCCGAGGCGGCCGAAGCCGATGGCGAGGGTCACCGCGACGATGACGTACCAGATGTAGGAGGCGACGACGGAGGGGAGCGTCCCGGCCCAGGAGTCGGGGGTGAACATGTAGAGCGGCCAGAGCCAGAAGCCGCCGAGGTAGCCGTTCCAGAGGAGGGACCACAGCAGCAGCCCGGCCAGCAGGGAGATGAACGCCCCGCTGACCAGCTGGCGGGTCGGGGTGACCTCGGGCTCCTGTGCGGCGCGCGGAACGTGCCCGTACGACCAGACGCCGGGGCCCGCGGACGGGCGCGGGACGCGCAGCCACGCGGCGAGGGTGGGACTCGCGGCCCGGGCCGCGGCGGGGTGGCCGGCCGCGGAGGGCGCCGGGACGGCGCCGGGGGCGTGGCCGGGCTTCGGCGGGAGGCCCTGGATGCCCGGGGGGCCGGCCGGGCGCGGGACGTGTCCGGTGCCGGACGGTGTCCGCCGCTCACCGCCGTGCGTGCCGTCGGTGTCCATGAAACCTCTGCCCCCTGCCCGTGAGCGCGCTGCCCTGCACTGCCCTGCGCGCTCAATCTAGTCCCGAACTTCGCGGGTCGTTGATTCGTATGGTGTGACCGGTCCGGGAGTGTCCCGGGCCGGTCGTATGGCGTTGGTCCGGATGTGTCG
>NZ_JBIWAE010000036.1:0-60603 GCF_044759865.1 Streptomyces sp. NPDC099050
GCCGCCGCGATCTGGCACAACCACAAGACCCGCCAGCCGGTCACACGATCACTGATCGCCTACGACCACTGATCATTCGGAATGACTCGTCTAGGTCCATCCGGAAGTGGACCTTCACGTGGTCATCGCTGATGTTCGTCACCGTGCCATCGTCCACACGTCGTCTTCGGGTCCGGACAGGGGGTGCGGGGATGGACGATGTTCACCGGATCCGGACGGTGGCACAGGTGAATGTCGTGTCCTGGAGCAGTTCGGGAGTGATGGCGACGCCGGTGAGGTGTTCCGCCAGAGCGAAGGCGGCCGGTGAGGAAAGGTCCCTCTCGGTTTCCGGTGCGGTTTCCGGTGCGGGAACGTCGACATGGAAGCCGATGCGCGTCATGGCGTCGAGGAGTTCGTCGGGTGTGGTGCCCCGACGGTCTTCGGGGAACATGGGGTCGAAGCAGAGTCGCAGGGCCCGGTCCTCGGCCCAGAGGAACGTGCCAAGGGCATTGACGTTGACGAAGTGAGAGACCCAGCTCGTGCCGGCGGAGGCCGGAAGCGCTCGCTCTTCGGTGACTCCGAGGTAGCCGTTGGGCTCGATCAGCAGCGTCCAAGCGCCGACGGTCGTCATGGCAACCACCTGACGGTCACCGTCCCCCAGCTCGTACTGGGCGAAAGCGGCATCGACGACGGCGGCTATGCCCCGCAGGGGCGACTCCGGTCGTCCTTCGAGCCGGGACACCAGCTCGGCAGGAGACAGGCCCCGCACCAGCGTGAAGCAGTACGCCTCGGCGATGTCGGGAAAGTCGTTCTCGAACCACGCGTAGTCCACCCCGGTCTTCGTCATGGCGTCCATCCTTGCTCCCGCCGCTGACAGTGGACAGCACGCCGTGGCCGCCGAAGGGAACCGAAAGCCCGCTGTCGGTGCCCTCTGGGACGATGCCCCGGTCAACATCATGATCAGGAGAGACCATGGGCACCTGGGACGTCGGCCCCTTCGACAACGACACTGCAGCGGACTTCGGCGGCGACCTTGACGAGGCAACTGCAGAGGAACGCGGACATATCGTCCGCGGCGCTCTCGCGCGCGTGATCGACACCGCGGGCTGTCTCGAAGCACCCGAATCCGAGGAAGCCGTAGCCGCGGCAGCCCTTGTGGCCGCACAGTGCCCCGGGGGTGAGCCTGCCGATCCCGTCTATGGGCCGGAAGAGCCTCTTCCTGATCTCACTGGTCTGCGCGATCTCGCCCTTCAGGCCCTCGACCGCGTCATGAGCGCGCCTTCCGAGCTGATGGATCTATGGGCCGAGGCGGATGGCGGTCCCTGGCGCGCGAACATCTGCCGCCTGCAGGACGTGCTCCGCCGAAGCTGCTGAAGTCCTGGCCCGAGCCGAAGGTGCCGTTGAGGTCGCGATCCAGGGCCGGGGGGCGGGGCCGCAGGCGGTCCAGGACCGTCGGGGTGCGGGTGCGGGTGAGGAGGGCGAGGGCGCGGAGCCGGCGGGGGATGTCCTCGGGTTTCGGGGTTTCGGGGCTTCGCGGACGGTCGCGCCCGCGCGAGGAGAGCGGCGCGCAGGGCGACCAATGTGGCTTTGGCTACGCGTTGGGGGCGGCCAGGTGGGCCAGTTCGTAGAGGTTCGGATCCGTGTGCGCGCCCCCCGCCGGGGCGTGGTGTCGTCCTCGGGCCAGTGTGGGAGTGGTGGCCGGAGGACGAACGTGGCGGCGGAGAGTTCAGGGGCCGACGGGGTGCCCGGGCCCGGTCATGCCGGGTTCAGGGGCTTCGTCATGCATCGGCTGGAGTCGTGGAAGCGGTAGTGGCCGAACTTGGCGTCCGTCAGGGTGTAGCCCTCGGAGAGGTACAGGGCGATGGCCTCGGGCTGCTGGTCGCCGGTTTCCAGGGCCATGCGCACGCGGCCGGCCGCGCGGGCGTCCGCTTCGAGGACGGCGAGGATGCGGCGGGCCAGGCCCCGGCCGCGGGCCTCCGGTATCACGTACATGCGCTTCAGCTCGGCGTCGCCGTCGGCGTAGCCCTCGTCGTTCGCCTCGTGGCCGCGCCACCCGCCGCTGGCGACCGGCGCGCCCGAAGCGTCATAGGCGAGGAGGTAGAGGCCCTTGGGCGGGTCGAACATCGCCGGGTCGAGGAAGGTTTCGTCGCCCTCGCCCTCGTAGCGCTCCTGGTATTCGATCTGTACTTGGTCGTTGAGCTTGACCGCGTCCGGGTGGTCGTACGACACGGCGCGGAGCTGGATCTCCTGAGACATCGGAACAGCCTACGGAACGCTCCGGCTATCGTGCAGGGATGTTCTCTGTGACCTCTGTGAATGTGAACGGAATCCGCGCCGCCGCCAAGAAGGGGTTCTCCCCGTGGCTCGCCGGGTCGGATGCCGACGTCGTCTGCCTGCAGGAGGTGCGGGCCGAGGAGGGGCAGATTCCGGACGAGGTGCGGGCGCCCGAGGGGTGGCACACCGTGTTCGCGCCGGCCGCCGCCAAGGGGCGGGCCGGGGTCGCGGTGTACACGCGGCGGGAGCCGGAGCGGGTGCAGGTCGGCTTCGGGAGTGACGAGTTCGACACCAGCGGGCGGTACCTGGAGATCGACCTGCCGGGTGTGACCGTCGCCAGTCTCTACCTGCCCTCCGGGGAGGCGGGGACCGAGAAGCAGGACGAGAAGTACCGGTTCATGGGTGAATTCCTCCTGTACCTGCAGGAGCTCAAGGTGCGGGCCGCCGCGGACGGGCGCGAGGTCGTCGTGTGTGGCGACTGGAACATCTGCCACCAGGAAGCCGACCTGAAGAACTGGAAGACCAACCGGAAGAACGCCGGCTTCCTCCCCGAGGAGCGCGAGTGGCTCGGGCAGGTGTACGACACCGCCGGGTACGTGGACGTGGTGCGCGGCCTGCACCCGGACACCGAGGGGCCGTACTCCTGGTGGTCCTACCGCGGGCGGGCCTTCGACAACGACGCCGGCTGGCGGATCGATCTCCAGGTGGCCACGCCGGGGCTGGCGGCCAAGGCCGTCAAGGCGTTCGTGGAGCGGGCCGAGACGCACCCCGAGCGGTGGTCCGACCACGCGCCCGTGACCGTGGTCTACGAGCTCGGCGTCTGACCCGGCGCGGGTGGGCGCAGGCGGTCCATGGACATCGTGAGTTCCGCCTCGACCACGCTCTTGGCCAGGGGGCGCAGGCGCGGCACGGCTTCCTCCGAGATGTGGGTGGAGATGAGCTCCGTGAACAGGGCCGCCATCGCGTCCGTGTGCTCGCGGACCCGGCGGCCCGCCTCCAGGACGGCCGAGAGCGGTACGCCCTCGCGGACCAGCGCCGAGGAGACGTCCAGGAGCCGGCGGCTGACGTGGACGATCTCCTCGCCGTCGGTGGCGAGGTAGCCGAGGTCGAGCGAGGCCGCCAGGTTCTCCGGGGTGACCTCGCCCTCGAAGTAGTCGGCGAGGGCCTCGGGCGTGAGGCGGACCGGGGTCTCCTCCGACCAGCCGATGCCGAGCAGCTCACCCAGCTGGCCCACGTCGCGGCCGTTTTCGAAGGCGACGGTCAGCTCGGCTATCCCGCCGAGGGTGTGGCCGCGCTCCAGCAGGGCGGCGATGGTGCGCAGCCGGGACAGGTGGTGGTCGTCGTACCAGGCGATGCGGCCCTCGCGGCGGGGCGGCGGCAGGAGCTTGCGCTCACGGTAGAAGCGCAGGGTGCGTACGGGTATGCCGGCGGCCTCGGCCAGCTCTTCCGTGCGGTATTCGCGCACTGTGGTCCTTGCTCCTGTGGCGTGGGTGGGTGGAGCCGCGTCCTGCGTCGCATTCTGCGGCACGTGGGCAGCCTAGGGCGTACTCCCGGTAACTTTCCCGGCGCGACCCCTACCCATGAGTACGGAGCTGCTCTACTCTCCCGATTGTGCCAGTGATTGCTGGCAGCATCTGAGTGGGCGTTGGCATCGGCATCCGAAGGTGGCTGGCATGGGCATGGGCGTGGGCGGTGGCATGGACGGGCGCGAGCAGGAACGCGAGCACGTACGCGTGGCGGTGATCGGCTCCGGGTTCGGCGGGCTGGGCGCCGCGGTGCGGCTGCGGCGCGAGGGGATCACGGACTTCGTCGTCCTGGAGCGCGCCGACTCCGTCGGCGGCACCTGGCGGGACAACAACTACCCCGGGTGCGCCTGCGACGTGCCCTCCCACCTGTATTCCTTCTCCTTCGCCCCCAATCCCGACTGGCCCCGCACCTTCTCCGGGCAGCCCGCGATCAGGGAGTACCTGGAGCACGTGGCCGACACCTTCGGGCTGCGCCGCCACATCCGGCTGAACCACGAGGTCCGGATGATGCGCTGGGACGCGGACGGGATGCGGTGGGAGATCGAGACCGCGGGCGGCGACTTCACCGCCGACGTGGTCGTCTCCGCCACCGGGCCGCTGTCGGACCCGAAGATGCCGGAGATACCCGGACTCGCCGGCTTCCCCGGCAAGGTCTTCCACTCGGCCCGCTGGGACCACGACTACGACCTGCGCGGCAAGCGCGTCGCCATGATCGGTACGGGCGCCTCCGCCATCCAGATCGTGCCCGCGATCGCCCCCGAGGTGGACCGGCTCACCCTCTTCCAGCGCACGCCGCCGTGGGTGATGCCGCGCACCGACCGGGCGATCACCTCGGTGGAGCGCTGGCTGCACCGCCAGCTCCCCTTCACCCGGGCGGCCCGCCGCGGGCTGCTGTGGGGGATACGCGAGCTCCAGGTCAGCGCCTTCACCAAGCGGCCGGGCCAGCTCGGGCTGATCGAGTCCCTCGCCAAGGCGAACATGGCGCGCTCGATCAAGGACCCGGAGCTGCGGGCCAAGCTGACGCCCTCGTACCGCATCGGCTGTAAGCGGATCCTGCTGTCGAGCGAGTACTACCCGGCGCTGGCCCGGCCCCATGTGGATCTCGTGGCCTCCGGGCTCAAGGAGATCCGGGGTTCGGTGCTGGTGGCGGCCGACGGGACCGAGACCGAGGTCGACGCGATCGTCTTCGGCACCGGCTTCCACGTCACGGACATGCCGATCGCCGACCGGGTGGTGGGCGTGGACGGCAAGACCCTCGCGGAGGTCTGGAAGGACGGGATGCAGTCCCTGCGCGGGGCCACCGCGGCGGGCTTCCCGAACTGGATGACGATCATCGGGCCGAACACCGGGCTCGGGAACAGCTCGATGATCCTGATGATCGAGTCGCAGCTGAACTACATGGCGGACTACATGCGCCAGCTGGGTGTGTTGGGAGGGAAGGTCGCCCTCGCGGCGCGGCCGTCCGCGGTCAACGCCTGGAACCGGCAGGTCCAGACCCGCATGGAGCGCACGGTGTGGAACACCGGCGGCTGTACCAGCTGGTACCTGGACGCGCAGGGCCGCAACACCACGGTCTGGCCGGGCACCACGGGGGAGTTCCGCAAGGAGACCCTCGGCGTGGACCTGAGCGAGTACGAGGTCGTACGGGGCCGCGAGCGCGAGCGCGATCGGGTCCCGGCGGCCGGTACGGCCGGTACGGCCGAAGCGGTGCGCGAGGGGGCCGCGTGAGCCGCCTGACGCACGTGACCGCCGGGCCCTACGCCCCGCCGGCGGCCCGCCGGGAGCTGGTCGCCGTCTCCGCCGACGGTGCCCGCCTGCACGTCGAGGTGCACGGGGAGGAGGGGGCCCCGGCCGTCGTGCTCGCGCACGGCTGGACCTGTTCCACCGCCTTCTGGGCCGCGCAGATACGGGCCCTGTCCACCGGGCACCGGGTCATCGCCTACGACCAGCGGGGCCACGGCCGCAGCCCCGCCGGCGTCCGCTCCGGCTACGGCACCGAGGCCCTCGCCGACGACCTGGTCGCCGTCCTGCGGGCCACCCTCGCCCCCGGCGAGAAGGCCGTCGTCGCGGGCCACTCCATGGGCGGGATGACGGTCATGGCCGCCGCCGCCCGGCCGGAGTTCGCCGAGCACGCCGCGGCCGCGCTGCTGTGCAGCACGGGCAGCGGCCGGCTGGTCGAGGAGGCGCGGGTCCTGCCGTGGCGGGCCGGCCGCGCGAGGACCCGTATCACCGGGGCGGTCCTGGGAGCCCGGGCCCCGCTCGGGCCCGTGACCCCCGTCGCCCGCAAGATGCTGAAGTACGCCACGATGGGCCCCGGCTCCGCGCCCGACAAGGTCGAGGCCTGCGCGCGGATCGTCCACGCCTGCCCGACCCCGGTGCGGCACGCCTGGTCCGGGGTGCTGGCCGCCCTGGACCTCGACGCGCGGCTGGCCGCGCTCACCGTGCCCACCGCCGTCATCGGCGGCAAGAGCGATCGGCTGACACCGATCGTGCACGCCCGGGGGCTGGCGGCCGCGCTGCCGAACTGCGTGGGCCTCACCGAGCTGACCGGGATCGGGCACATGAGCCCGATCGAGGCCCCGGAAGCCGTCACCGCCGCCGTGCGCGAGCTCGCCGAGGCGTATGTCGGACGCTCCGCCGCCAGCCGTTCCGGCACCGACCGTTCCGCCACCGACCGTTCCGCCACCGATCGTCCCGCGAAGGAGAAGACCGCGTGAGTGCCCGTAGGAGTCTGGAAGGTCAGGTCGCCGTCGTCACGGGGGCCGCGCGCGGGGTCGGCGAACTGCTCGCCCGCAAACTGTCCGCCCGCGGCGCGAAGGTGGCCCTCGTGGGCCTGGAGCCCGAGGCCCTCAAGGAGGTCTCCGCGCGGCTGCACACCGACAGCGACCACTGGTACGCCGATGTCACCGACCACGTGGCCATGGCCCGGGTCGCGCAGGAGGTCAAGCAGCGCTTCGGCAAGGTGGACATAGTCGTCGCCAACGCCGGCGTCGCCTCCGGCGGGCCCTTCGCCGACTCCGACCCCGACGCCTGGCGCCGGGTCATCGAGGTCAACCTGATCGGCGGCGCCGTCACCGCCCGCGCCTTCCTGCCCGTACTGATGGAGAGCCGCGGCTACTTCCTGCAGATCGCCTCCCTCGCGGCGATCACCCCGGCGCCGATGATGACCGCCTACTGCGCTTCCAAGTCCGGGGTCGAGGCCTTCGCGCACTGCCTCCGCTCGGAGGTCGGCTACAAGGGGGTGAAGGTCGGCGTCGGCTACCTGTCCTGGACCGACACCGACATGGTGCGCGGCGCGGACCAGGACGAGGTCATGCGCGAGCTGCGCCAGCGGCTGCCGTGGCCGTCGAATCAGACGTACCCGCTGGGGCCGGCCGTCGACCGGATCGTCGCGGGCATCGAGCGGCGCTCCGCGCACGTGTACGCGCAGTGGTGGCTGCGGGGCATGCAGGGGATCCGCGGGTACCTGCCCGGGATCATCTCGGCAGTCGGACAGCGCGAGATGAAGCGGTTCGAACCGCGACTGGCCGGTGTCTCCAAGGGACTTGTGGGGGCCGGCGGGGCCGCGGACGAGCAGGAGCGCAGCCAGAGCGGCTGACCGGAATGCGCTGGATGTCCACCTGGGCGAGACTGGTCGGGTTCCCCTTACCGAACACCGCTACAGGAGTGAGGACACATGGGCATCAGGGACCAGTTCCAGGACAAGGCCAGGGAACTCGCGGAGCGGGCGAAGGCCTCCGGCAAGCAGGACGAGGTGTCCGAGCGCACCTCGCAGACCGTCGACCAGGCCAAGGACAGGGCCCGCGACACGTTCGAAGAATCCTCCGAGAAGTAGCGACCAGTAGCGACACGTAGGACATGCACACGTAAGACACGTAAGGCACGTAAGACACGTAAGGCTCGTACCGAGGGGTGCGACCCGCCGTCCCGGGTCGCACCCCTTTCGCATGCCCTACGGTCGCCGGCCCGGCCGGCTCACCCCCGCGGCGGCAGCTGCGGCCGGCGCCGGTCCGGTACGTCCGTGTAGCCGGGCGGGACCGCAGCCGGGTCCTGTTCCAGCAGCTCCAGCGCCAGGTGCACGGCGTCGTCGAGCTGCGCGTGCCGGCCCTCCGCCCAGTCGAGCGGGGTGCGCAGGATCGGCAGGTCGGGCTCGACTCCCTGGTTCTCCACGGACCAGCCGTACTCGGGGAACCAGGCCGCGTTCATCGGCACCGTGATCACCGTGCCGTCGCCCAGGGTGTGCCGGCCGGTCATGCCGACCACCCCGCCCCAGGTGCGCTGGCCGACGACCGGCCCGAGGCCCAGCAGCTTGAAGGCGGCCGTGATCATGTCCCCGTCGGAGGAGGTCGCCTCGTCGGCCAGGGCCACGATCGGGCCCCGGGGCGCGTTGGAGGCGTAGGAGACGGGCTGCGCGTTGCGGGTCAGGTCCCAGCCGAGGATCGAGCGGGTCAGCTTCTCCACCACCAGCTCGCTGATGTGCCCGCCGGCGTTGCCGCGTACGTCCACGAGCAGGGCCGGCTTGGACATCTCGGCGCGCAGGTCGCGGTTGAACTGCGCCCAGCCCGAGCCGCCCATGTCGGGGATGTGCAGATAGCCGCACTTGCCGTCGCTGATCTCCCGCACCACCGTGCGGCGTTTGGCCACCCAGTCCTGGTAGCGCAGCGGCCGTTCGTCGATCAGCGGGACGACCGCGACCCGGCGCGAGCGGCCCTGCCCCTCGGCGGGCTCGAAGGTGAGCTCCACGGTGGTGCCGCCGGCCGCCGAGAGCAGCGGGTACGGCCCGGTGACCGGGTCCACCGGGCGGCCGTCGACGTGGGTGAGGACCGCGCCCTCGCGGATGCCGGTGCCCGCGAGCGGGGAGCGGGCCTTGGAGTCGGAGGATTCGCCGGGCAGGATCCGGCCGACGACCCAGGCCCCGTCGCGGGGGAAGAGGTTGGCGCCGAGCAGGCCGATGGCCCGCTGGTAGTGCGGGGGGCCTTCGTTGCGGCGGGCCGGGGACACGTACGCGTGCGAGGTGCCGAGCTCGCCGAGGACCTCGCGCATCAGGTCGGCGAACTCGTCGGGGGAGGCGACCCGTTCGACGAGGGAGCGGTACTGGCGCAGCACCCCGTCCCAGTCGATGCCGCACATCTTCGGCTCCCAGAAGTAGGCGCGGATCAGCCGCCCCGCCTCCTCGAAGGCCTGGCGCCACTCGGCGGCCGGGTCCACCTCGTGCAGGATGCGCCGCAGATCCAGGTACACGGTGGAGTCGGAGTCGCCGGACTCCGTCGCCGGGACGGCGCGCAGGTCGCCGTCGTCGTTGACCACGAGCCGGGTGCCGTCGCCGCTGACCGCGAACCAGTCCAGCCCGGAGGCCAGCTCCGTCTTGCGGGCCTTGGTGAGGTCGAAGTACTCCAGGGTGGGCTTGCCGCTGGTGTCGGCCGGATTGGCGAAGGTTTCGCCGAGCGCGCCCGAGATCGGCCAGCGCAGCCACACCAGCCCGCCGCCGCTCACCGGGTGGAGGGCCGAGTACTTGGAGGCCGACACCGGGAAGGGCGTCACCCGGCTCTCCAGGCCCTCCACCTCCACGGTGACCGCGCCGTCGCCGGACTCCGAGTCCCCCTCGACCGGGTCGAGTCCGCCCGCCGCGGGGCGGCCGTCGGGGGAGAAGGCGAAGGGGGAGGGGGTGGCCGAGGACAGCGGCACCAGGTACGGGCGGCAGCCCAGCGGGAAGGACAGGTCGCCGGTGTGGACGTCGTAGACGGGGTCGAAACCGCGCCAGGACAGGAAGGCGAGGTAGCGGCCGTCCCGGGTGAAGACCGGGCTCTCGTCCTCGAAGCGGCCGTTGGTGACGTCGATGACCGTGCGGGCGCCGGGTCCGGAGATCCGGGCCATCTTGATCTGGCGCAGCGAGCGGCCGATGCCCGGGTGCGACCAGGTCAGCCAGTCGCCGTCGGGGGAGAAGGCGAGGTCGGTGACCGGCCCGTTCTCGGACCGGATCAGCTCGCTGGCCTCCCCGTTGGACTCCTCGGTGGCGTCGATGAGGAGCAGCCGCCCGTCGTTGGAGGCGATCGCGAGCCGCTCCCCGTCCGGATCGGAGAGCAGTTCCAGTACGCGGCCCAGCGCGCCGGAGGCGAGCCGGCGGGGCTCGCGGTCGCCCGAGGCACGGGGCAGGTAGGCGATCTCGATCGCGTCCTCGCCCTCGGCGTCGGTCACGTACGCCACCTGCCCGCCGCTGCCGAGCATCTCGGGCAGCCGGACCCGTACGCCCGGGGTGTCGGCGATGGTGCGGGCGGGCCCGTCGCGGTGGGTGAGCCAGTACAGGCTGCCGCGCACGACGACGGCGCTGGCCCGCCCGGTGGCGTCCACGGAGAGCGAGTCGACGTGGCTGGCGGCCGGGACCTGGTAGGTGCGGCGGCCCGCGCGGGGGCCGCCGAGGCGGACCTCCAGCTTGCGGGGAGCGGCGCCGGGGGCCAGTGACTCCACGATCCACAGGTCGCCGGCGCACTGGTAGACGATCCGGGAACCGTCGCTGGAGGCGTGCCGGGCGTAGAAGTCCTCGTGGTCGGTGTGCCGGCGCAGGTCCGTGCCGTCGGGCAGACAGGAGTAGACGTTGCCGATGCCCTCGTGGTCGGAGAGGAAGGCGATCCGGCCGTCCACGAACATCGGGGAGTCCAGGTGGCCCTCGACGCCCTCCAGCAGCCGCTCGCCGTGCAGCCACAGCCGGCCGGTGGCGCCGCCGCGGTAGCGCTTCCACGCGGCGGGCTCGTGCGGGGGCTTGCCGGTCAGCAGCAGGGTGCGGCGCTCGCCCGGCTCCTCCCCGTCGGGGGCCTCGTCGTGCACGGCGATGTCGGAGACGGGGCCCCAGGGGAGCCGGCCGCCGGGGCTGCCGTCGGTGGGGAGGGTGTACGCCCAGGCGAAGTAGGAGAAGGGCTGGCCGTGCGAGGAGACGGCCAGGATGTCGCTGCGGCCGTCCTTGTCGGGCGGGGTCCAGCCGCAGACCCGGGTGTCGGTGGCGCCCCAGTAGCTGAGGCGGCGGGCGGGGCCGCCGGAGACGGGGGCGAGGTGGATCTCGGGGTCGAGGCTGCGCCAGGTGGTGAAGGCGATGTGCTTGCCGTCGGGGGAGAACCGGGGGTGGCCCACCCGGGTCCGGTCGACGGTGATCCGCCAGGCCCGGCCCGCGGGCTCTCCGGGAGGCACCAGGGGCGCCACCCAGAGGTCGTCCTCGGTGGCGAAGCACAGCAGATCGTCGTGGAGATGGGGGAACCGGAGGTACGCCGCGTCGTGACTCACCCCCCAATGCTTTCCGCGCGGAGGGGGGCTGGCAACTCGTACAGGTGATCCATGCGGCCCCCCGCGGGGGTGGCGGGAGGCCTCGGGGACGTGACCGACACCACGCCCCAAGCGAAACGGAACGGTTTCGTTTCGCTTGGGGTTCGGGGTATGGTCGATCCGTACGAAACGGTTTCGTTCGGTTGGGCAAGGTCGGGAGGAGATGCCGGGATGGTCGAAGAGGTCATGTCGCGTCGCAGCCGGATCACCCCCGAACGGGAAGCCGAACTGCACGGAGCGGTCCTCGACCTGCTCCGCGAGGTCGGCTACGAGGCGCTGACCATGGACGCGGTCGCCGCCCGTACGAAGTCCAGCAAGGCCACCCTCTACCGCCAGTGGGGGAGCAAGCCCGAGCTGGTCGCGAAGGCCCTGCGCTGCACCCAGCCGGTCTCCCTCCGGGAGATCGACACGGGCAGCATCCGCGGGGACTTCGGGGTCATGATCGAGAACTCCGACGACGCCCAGATGGCGAAGGACACCGCGCTGATGCGGGGCCTGACCCACGCGGTGCACGAGAGCCCCGAGCTCCACAAGGCGCTACGGGACCTGCTGGTCGATCCGGAGATCAACGGTCTGCAGGAGATGCTGCAAAGAGCGGTCGCCCGGGGCGAGATCGCCCCGGACTGTCCGGCCCTGGCCTTCGTTCCGCACATGCTCATCGGGGCGTTCATCGCCCTTCCGCTCATCGAGGACCGGTCCGTCGACCGGACCTTCCTCGGTGACTTCATCGACGCCGTGGTCTTCCCCGCCCTCGGCGTCTGATCCCGCCCGGCCGCTCACCTGCCCGGCTGCTCACCTGCCCGGCTGCTCACCCGCGCAGCCGCCCGCCCGCGCTGTCCCCGCGTTCGAATTCCTGCCTGCCCTGACACGCCGCTCTCGTCGTCGGAACGGCATTCCATGCCCTGATCCATCCCACGACCCGAACGGGAGAACCACCGACGTGGCCACCTTCCTTTACCGACTCGGCAGGGGCGCCTTCCGGCGCCGCCGATTCGTCGCCCTCGTCTGGGTGGCGCTGCTGTTCGTCGCCGGCTTCGGCGCGGCATCCGCGTCCGCACCCACCTCAGGCTCGTTCTCCATACCCGGCACCGAGGCCCAGAAGGCCTTCGACCTGCTGGACCAGCGCTTCCCGGGGATGGCCGCCGACGGCGCCACCGCCCGCATCGTGATCAAGGCCCCGGCCGGCGAGAAGGTCGACTCCGCGGCCGTCAAGCCGCAGGTCGAGAAGATCGTCGGTGAGCTGAAGGACGGTCCGGGCAAGGACCAGATCTCCTCGGTCACCAGCCCGTACGAGGCCAAGGCCGTCAGCGAGGACGGCTCCACCGCCTACGTGAGCGTCAAGTACAAGGTCAGCGGCATGGAGCTGACGGACGCCACCCGCGAGGCCCTCACGGAGTCCACCACGGCCGCCAAGGCCGACGGACTGAACGTCCAGATCGGCGGCGACGCCCTGCAGGCCGCCCCCGAAACGGGCTCCGGCGAGATCATCGGCATCGCGATCGCCGCGATCGTCCTCGTCATCACCTTCGGCTCGCTCATCGCCGCGGGCCTGCCGCTGCTGACCGCGCTCATCGGCGTGGGTATCGGCATCTCCTCCATCACCGCGCTCGCCAACGTGCTGGACCTCGGCTCCACCACCTCCACCCTCGCGATGATGATCGGCCTCGCCGTCGGCATCGACTACGCCCTCTTCATCGTCTCCCGCTACCGCGCGGAGCTCGCCGAGGGCCGCGAGCGCGACGAGGCCGCCGGCCGCGCCGTCGGAACCGCCGGTTCCGCCGTCGTCTTCGCCGGTCTGACCGTGGTCATCGCCCTCGTGGGCCTGGCCGTCGTCAACATCCCCATGCTCAGCAAGATGGGCTTCGCCGCCGCCGGAACCGTGGTCATCGCCGTCCTCGTCGCCCTGACGCTGGTCCCGGCCATGCTCGGATTCGCCGGCAAGAAGGTGCTGCCCGCCGGAACCAAGTCCCGCTTCCTGGGCAAGGGCAAGGGCACGGCGGCCGCAGACGGCGCCGAGGCCAAGCCCAACGGCGGCACCCGCTGGGCCCGCTTCATCCTGCGCCGCCCCGTCATGGTGCTGCTCGCGGGCGTGATCGGCCTCGGCATCGTCGCCGTCCCGGCGAGCAAGCTGGAGATGGGCCTGCCGGACGACGGCGCCCAGCCGGTGTCCACCACCCAGCGCCAGGCGTACGACCTGCTCTCCGACGGCTTCGGCCCCGGCTTCAACGGCCCGCTGATGGTCGTCGTGAACGGGGACAAGGCGCTCGCCGACGCGACCGTCGAGCGGATCAAGGGCCTGGACGGCGTGGCCGCGGTCATGCCGGCCACCCAGAACGAGGCCAAGGACGCCGCCGTCATCACGGTCGTCCCGAAGGACCGCCCGTCCTCCGTGGAGACCGAGAACCTGGTCCACGAGATCCGCGAGGGCAGCGACAGCGGCAAGGTGCTCGTCACCGGCGCGACCGCGATGAACATCGACTTCTCGCAGAAGATGAACGACGCGCTGCTGCCCTACCTGGCACTCGTCGTCGGCCTCGCCTTCCTGCTGCTGATGCTCGTCTTCCGCTCGATCCTGGTACCGCTCAAGGCGGCCCTCGGCTTCCTGCTCTCGGTGGTCGCCGCCCTCGGCGCCGTCGTGGCGGTCTTCCAGTGGGGCTGGCTCGGCTCGCTCTTCGGGGTGGAGCAGACCGGCCCGATCATGTCGATGATGCCGATCTTCATGGTCGGCGTGGTCTTCGGACTGGCCATGGACTACGAGGTCTTCCTGGTCACCCGCATGCGTGAGGCGTACGTCCACGGGGAGCGGCCGGGCCAGGCCGTCGTCACCGGGTTCCAGTACAGCGCCCGGGTGGTCGTGGCCGCGGCCGTCATCATGATCGCGGTGTTCTCCGGCTTCATGGGCGCCAGCGACCAGATGGTGAAGATGATCGGCTTCGCGCTGGCCATCGCCGTCTTCTTCGACGCCTTCATCGTCCGCATGACCATCGTCCCGGCCGTCCTCGCGCTGCTCGGTCACAAGGCCTGGTGGCTGCCGAAGTGGCTCGACCGGATCCTGCCGAACGTGGACGTGGAGGGCGAGAGCCTGCGCAAGCACCTCGGCGACTCCGAGCACGGCTCCGGTCCCGACAAGGACCGCGAGTTGGTCAACGCCTGACCCCGTGGGTCGGTAGTGAGCAAGCAGAACGGCCCCGCACCGAAAGGTGCGGGGCCGTTCCGCGTGCCCGGGTCGTCCGGACCGGGTCGTCCGGACCGGGTCGTCCGGATCGGGTCGTCCGGATCGGGCGGGTCCGGCTGGGCCTAACGGGTGGCCGCGGGCGCGGGCGCGTACGTACGGCGCAGGAAGCGGCGCAGCGCGGCGATGTCGAACTGGACCACCGCGACGCCCTCCGGGGAGTGGAACTCGACGACGGCCTGGACGCGCCCGCAGGGCCACACGCGTACGTCGCCGGTCCCGGTCGGGGCCTGGAGGCCGGCCTCCAGGAGGGCGCGGGGGAAGACCCACTCGTTGTCGGTGCCCTCGGGGGAGAGGCCGGCGGGGAAGACGATCCGTACGGCCAGCGGCTCGTCGGGGACGAAGCGCAGGGCGACCGGGATGGCCCGGTAGAGGGGGTCGTCGGTGATCACCCGGGCCCGCACCCGCTCCTCGACGAGGGGGGCCGTGGCGGTCGCGGCCCGGGTGGCGGTGGCACCTGCGGATGGATTCTCGGCGGCGGATGACATCGACAAGACTCCTCAAATCGGAACAATTACGTCCGTATTGACCCCAGCCTCGCACATTCCCACGAATCCGCACGGGGCTATTTGTGACGCCGCCGCTCTTGCCAACTGTTCGCAAGAAGGCCCTATTCTTGAACGGTTAAAGACTTTGTCAGCTCAACGGACCGTTCGCCGGACCGTTCGCCGGACCGCAGGAAGCGGAGCAGAACCATGCATGTGCCCGACGGTTTCATCGATGCCCCCGTCTCCATTGCCGCAGGTGTCGCCGCCGCCGGAGCCGTGGCGGTCAGCCTCCGGGGCGCCCGCCGTGAGCTCGACGAGCGCACCGCGCCGCTCGCCGGCCTCGTGGCCGCCTTCATCTTCGCCGTGCAAATGCTCAACTTCCCCGTCGCGGCCGGAACAAGCGGCCACCTGCTGGGAGGCGCGCTCGCCGCGATCCTCGTCGGCCCCTATACGGGTGTGCTGTGCGTGTCCGTGGTCCTGCTCATGCAGGGCCTCCTGTTCGCCGACGGCGGCCTGACCGCCCTCGGCGTCAACATCGTCACCATGGGCGTCGTCACCGTGGTCGTCGCCTACGCCGTCTTCCGCGCTCTGGTCAAGCTGCTGCCCGACAGCCGCCGCTCGGTCACCGTCGCCGCCTTCGCCGGAGCCCTGCTCTCCGTGCCCGCCGCGGCCGCCTTCTTCACCCTCCTCTTCGCCGTCGGCGGCACCACCGACGTGCCGATCGCCAAGGTCTTCGGCGCCATGGTCGGCGTCCACGTCCTCATCGGCATCGGCGAGGCCGTCATCACCGCCGCCACCGTCGGCGCCGTCATCGCCGTCCGCCCCGACCTCGTCCACGGCGCCCGCGGCCTGTCCGCCCCGCTGAAGCTGCGCGTCGGCGGCGAGCTGGTCGACGCCCCCGCCCCCGCCGCCGTGCCGGTCGCCGCCCGCTCCACCAAGCCCGTGTGGATCACCGGTCTGGTCGCCGCGCTGGCGCTCGCCGGCATCGTCTCCTTCTACGCCTCCTCCAGCCCGGACGGACTGGAGAAGGTCGCCGCCGACCAGGGCATCGACCAGAAGGTCACCGAGCACGCGGCCGCGGACTCCCCGCTCGCCGACTACAGCGTCAAGGACGTCTCCGACGCCCGCCTGTCCGGCGGCCTCGCCGGAGTCATCGGCGTGGGCGCGACCGTCCTCGTCGGCACCGGCGTGTTCTGGACCGTGCGCCGCCGCCGAGCCGCCGACCTGACGGCCGCCTCCACGGCCGTACCGGCCGCCTGACATGGGCGCGGGCCACGCCCACAAGCTCTACCGGCCGGGGCGCTCCCCGGTCCACGACCTGCCGCCGCACTGCAAACTCGCCGCGACCTTCGGATTCGTGATCGTCGTCGTGTCCACACCGCGCGAGGCGGTGTGGGCCTTCGGGCTGTACGCCGTCCTCATCGCGGCGGCCGCCGTGGTGGCCCGGATCCCGCTCGGATACCTGCTGCGCCGCCTCCTGATCGAGGTGCCCTTCGTCGCCTTCGCCGTCCTGATGCCCTTCGTGGCCCAGGGCGAGCGGGTGGAGGTCCTCGGCATGTCGCTGAGCGTCTCCGGCCTCTGGGGCGCCTGGAACGTCCTGGCCAAGGGCACCCTCGGCGTGGCCGCGTCCGTGCTCCTGGCCTCCACCACCGAACTGCGTGCCCTGCTGCTGGGCCTCCAGCGGCTCAAGCTGCCGCCGCTGCTCGTCCAGATCGCCTCCTTCATGATCCGGTACGGGGACGTCATCAGCGACGAGCTGCGCCGGATGTCCATCGCCCGGCGCTCCCGCGGTTTCGAAGCGCGCGGGATCCGGCACTGGGGGGTCCTCGCGAAGACCGCCGGGGCCCTGTTCATCCGCTCCTACGAGCGCGGCGAGCGGGTCTACCTCGCGATGGTCAGCCGCGGCTACGCCGGCTCCATGCCGGTGATCGACGAGGTGGCGGCAACGCCCACAGAGTGGGCGCGCGCCTCCGCGCTCCCTTTGACAGCACTGGCCGTCTTGCTGACGGCCGTCTGTCTGATGGGGTGACTCCTCCGCCTGGGGCGGCTTCTCCCTTGCCTCCGAGGAGGTTCGTGACGGCCAAGCCCTGACCGCTGCTCTCGCAGGTAACTGACCATAGTGGAAGTAGCACCGCAAGGAGATGCGAATGGACGCTTTGAAGAAGCCGGCCTCGCTGGAGGTTTCCGGCCTCGCCTACGCCTACCCCGACGGCCACCAGGCCCTCTTCGGGGTCGACCTCACGGTCGGGCACGGGGAGCGGGTGGCGCTGCTCGGTCCCAACGGCGCCGGCAAGACCACCCTGGTGCTGCACCTCAACGGCATCCTCACCGGCGGCGTCGGCACCGTGAGCGTGGCCGGGCTGCCCGTGGAGAAGCGCAACTTCGCCGAGATCCGCCGCCGGGTCGGCATCGTCTTCCAGGACCCCGACGACCAGCTGTTCATGCCGACCGTCCGGGAGGACGTGGCCTTCGGCCCGGCCGCCGCCGGACTGCGCGGCGCCGAGCTGGAGGAACGGGTACGGGACGCCCTGGAGCAGGTCGGGATGGCCGACTTCGCGGACCGGCCCCCGCACCACCTGTCCTTCGGACAGCGCCGCCGGGTCGCGGTGGCGACCGTACTGGCCATGCGGCCCGAGATCCTCGTCCTGGACGAGCCGTCCTCCAACCTGGACCCGGCCTCGCGCCGCGAACTCGCGGACATCCTGCGCTCGCTGGACGTCACCGTGCTGATGGTCACGCACGACCTGCCCTACGCGCTGGAGCTCTGCCCGCGCGCGGTGATCCTCAGCGAGGGGACCATGGTGGCGGACGGCCGCACCCAGGACGTGCTGTGCGACGAGGCGCTGATGCGGGCGCACCGCCTGGAGCTGCCCTTCGGCTTCGATCCGCGCTCCGTATCGGTGGGATGAGCACAGCGGTGGCATAAGCACAGCGGTGGCATAAGCACAGCGGTGGCATAAGCACCGGTCGGAGGTTGTTGCACACCCCGTGGACATCAAGGGCGTGGTGGCGGAGGGCTTCGAGCCCGTCAGGGACGCGTTCGTACGCAACTTCCAGGTGCTCGGCGACCGGGGCGCGGCCGTGGCCGTCTACCGCGACGGGCACAAGGTCGTGGACCTGTGGGCCGGCACCAAGGACGCCGACGGCACCGAGCCCTGGGCCCAGGACACCGCGCAGCTCGTCCGCTCCGCCACCAAGGGCGTGGCCGCCGCCGTACCGCTGCTGCTCCAGCAGCGCGGACTGCTCGACCTGGACGCGCCCGTGGGCTCGTACTGGCCGGAGTTCAAGGCGGGCGGCAAGGAGCGGACCCGGGTGCGCGACCTGCTCGCCCACCGCGCCGGGGTCCCCGCCCTGGACCGCGGGCTGACCGCGGCCGAGGCCGCCGACGGGGTCAGCGGACCGCGCGCGATCGCCGCCCAGCAGGCCTTCTGGGAGCCCGGCAGCGCGCACGGCTACCACGCGCAGACCTTCAGCTGGCTGCTGTCCGAGCTGGTGCTGCGGGCGACCGGCCGCACGCTGGGCTCCGTCCTGGCCGAGGAGATAGCGGAGCCGCTGGGCATCGACTTCTGGATCGGCCTGCCGGAGAGCGAGGCCCACCGGGTGGGCCGGGTGGCGCCGGTCGATCCGCCGCAGGGCGCGGGCCTGCTCAGGACCCGGCCGCGACGGGGCGTCTCCGAGGCCTACGCCGACCCGGACTCCCTCACCCGCCGCGCCTTCGCGGCCATCGACCCGCTGCCCGACGAGAACGACCCCGCCTACCGGGCGGCCGAACTGCCGGCCTCCGCGGGCATCGGCACCGCCCGCGCCCTGGCCCGCTTCTACGCGGCGACCATCGGCTTGGTGGAGGACGGGGCCCGGATCTTCACCCCGGAGACCACCGCGCTCGCCGCCCGGGAGCTCTCGTCGGGACCGGACCGCGTCCTGGTGGTCAACACCCGCTTCGGGCCCGGCTACATGCTGCACGGCCCGGCCTCCCCGCTGCTGTCCCCGGCCTCCTTCGGGCACCCCGGCCGCGGCGGCTCGCTGGCCTTCGCCGATCCGGAGGCGGGGATCGGCTTCGGCTACGTCACCAACGCCCTCGCCAAGTCGGTCACCGCCGACCCGCGCGCCCAGGCCCTGGTCCGGGCGGTCCGCGCGGCGCTCTAGCCGGGCCGCGAAAGGGCGTCGCGAAGGCCGGTGCGGGAGCGCTAGCGTGCCTCCATGACGACCACCACTGTGCACCCCCTCTTCGCCGAAGCCCTCGCCGCACTGGATCTGGAGCCGGACGTACGGAGCTTCCCCGACGGGACCCGGACCGCCGCCGACGCGGCCGCCGCGATCGGCTGCGAGCTCAGCCAGATCGTGAAGTCGCTGATCTTCGCCGCCGACGGGGTTCCCGTGCTGGTCCTCATGGACGGGGCCTCCCGGGTCGACGTGGAGGCGGTGCGCCGCGAGCTCGGCGCGGGCGCGGTGACCCGGGCGGACGCGGCCCTGGTCCGGGAGACCACGGGCTACGCCATCGGCGGGGTGCCGCCCTTCGGGCACCGCACCCGCACCCGGGTCCTGGCGGACCGCTCCCTGCTGGCCCACGAGGTGGTCTGGGCGGCCGCGGGCACCCCGCACACGGTGTTCCCGATGGAGCCGCGCGAGCTGATCCGGCACGCGGGGGCCGCGCTGGCCGACGTACGGGAGAACTGACCCCGCCACCGAGGGCTTCATCCGCCGGGCGGCCTTGTCGAGCTCGCGGTCGTCCAGCGAGGCCTTGACCACGACCGGCTGGCGGAACACCCCGGTGCGGGCGGTCGCCGTGATGGAGGTCATGGTCAGCGGGTTCATCTGGATCTGGCCCTGGCCGGTGTACGCGGCGGCCGCCGCCGGCCCGGTCGCGGCCGTTGGTTGCCCGGGCGCGACCGGGATCACAGCGGTCCCGCTACACCCAGGTGTCCAGCCACATCCTGTTCTGCCAGGAGTCCATCGGGATGGTCTGGCCCGTGTAGATGGGCCAGAAATAGATGAAGTTCCACACGATCAGGAGCACCAGGACGCCCGCCGCCACCGCGCCCAGGGCGCGGCGGCGTTCCGAGGAGCCGGCCGGGCCGAGCAGGGCGCCGATCATCATGGCCACCGCCAGGCACAGGTACGGGACGAAGACCACCGCGTAGAAGAAGAAGATGGTCCGCTCCTGGTAGTTGAACCAGGGCAGCAGGCCCGCGCCCAGCGCGCACGCGATCGCGCCCGCCCGCCAGTCGCGGCGGAAGATCCACCGCCACAGCACGTACAGCAGCGCGAAGCAGCCCGCCCACCACAGCAGCGGCGTGCCGAGCGCCAGCACCTCGCGCGCGCACTTGGCCGTCTCCGTCGCCGGGCAGCCGTCGGTGCCGGGGGCGGGGGACTCGTAGAAGTAGGAGACGGGACGGCCCAGGACCAGCCAGCTCCACGGGTTCGACTCGTAGGTGTGGCCCGAGGTCAGGCCCACGTGGAACTTGTAGACCTCCGTCTCGTAGTGCCACAGGCTCCGCAGCCACTCCGGCACGAAGGACCACGAGCTGTGCTGGTCGTTCTTGGCGGCCCAGTCGCGGAAGTAGCCGCCCTTGCCGTTGTCGGGGGAGAGGATCCAGCCGAGCCACGAGGCCACGTAGACGGAGATCGCCACCGGGACGAGGGAGACGAAGGCGGGCAGGCTGTCGCGGCGCAGCATCGCCGCGTACGGGGTGCCCGCGCCCGCCGTGCGGCGGGCCGCCGCGTCCCACAGGACGGTCAGCACGCCGAAGAAGGCGAGCACGATCAGGCCGTTCCACTTCGTGCCGAAGGCCAGGCCGAGGCTGATCCCGGCCAGGAGCCGGTACGGGCGCCAGCCCAGCTTCAGCGTCTCCGCGATGTGGGCGTCCGGCCGGGTCCGCCCCTCCTCGTCCACCGGGAGCGCGGCCGCGAGCCGGGCCCGCGCCTTGTCCCGGTCGATGACGAGCGCTCCGAAGGCGCCCAGCACGAAGAACATCAGCACCAGGTCGAGCAGGGCGGTCCGGCTCATCACCAGGTGCAGGCCGTCCACGGCCAGCAGCAGGCCGGCCAGGCAGCCCAGGAAGGTGGAGCGGAAGAGGCGACGGCCGATGCGGCACAGCATCAGCACCGACAGGGTGCCGAGCAGCGCGGTCATGAACCGCCAGCCGAAGGGGTCGAAGCCGAACATCCACTCGCCCAGGCCGATCACCCATTTGCCGACCGGCGGGTGCACGACGTAGCCCGGGTCCAGCGGGAGCGGCACCCCGTGCGGGTTGGCGAGGATCGACTTGTCGATGTCCTTGGGCCAGCTCGCCTCGTAGCCCTGCTTGACGGTGGCCCAGGCGTCCTTGGCGTAGTACGTCTCGTCGAATATCACCGCCTTCGGAGTGCCCAGATGGGCGAACCGCAGCACCCCCGCGACCAGCGCGACCAGCAGCGGCCCGGCCCACGCCAGCACCCTCTCCCAGCGCACCGCCGCGTGCGGCCCGATCCCGATCTGCGCCCACAGCTGCGCGGACGGCCGCGCGTACGGGGGCACCAGGCGGGTGCCGACGTCCGACTGTCGCTTCGCCCCGGAGGGCGGTACGTAGCCGAAGCCGCGCAGCCGGCGGAGCCAGGCGGACGGCTGGTCGGCGGGGTCGGCGGGGTCGGGGCCGGGCCCGGCCTCGGTGGCGGGCGGGGCCCCCGCAGGGCTGGGCGGCGGCGTCGCGGTACTGGTCACCGGCACATCGTAGGGAACGACCCTGTGCCGGACCCAGGGGGACGGGAGTGTGGGGCGCGGCGGTTGGGGCGGCTGAGAGGATGGGGCGGTGACCACTGAGCAGCCCCGCACCGCCGAAGCCCCCTCCCCGGCCCCCTCCACGGCGTCGTCCACGGACGCGCACGGGGTGGGTGTCCTCGTCCTCGCCGGGACCCCCATCGGAGACCTCACCGACGCCCCGCCGCGGCTCGCCTCCGAGCTGGAGCGGGCCGATGTGATCGCCGCCGAGGACACCCGGCGGCTGCGCAGGCTGACGCAGGGGCTCGGCGTGTACACCACCGGCCGCGTCCTGTCGTACTTCGAGGGCAACGAGTCCGCGCGCACCCCCGAACTGGTCGAGGCCCTGGAGGCCGGCAAGCGGGTCCTGCTGGTCACGGACGCCGGCATGCCCTCGGTCTCCGACCCCGGCTACCGGCTCGTCGCCGCCGCCGTGGAGAAGGACATCAAGGTCACGGCCGTACCCGGGCCCTCCGCCGTCCTCACCGCGCTCGCCCTCTCCGGGCTGCCCGTGGACCGCTTCTGCTTCGAGGGCTTCCTGCCGCGCAAGGCCGGCGAGCGCCTCGGCAAGCTCCGCGAGGTGGCCGCCGAGCGCCGCACCCTCGTCTACTTCGAGGCCCCGCACCGGCTCGACGACACCCTGGCCGCCATGGCCGAGGTCTTCGGCGCCGACCGGCGCGCCGCCGTCTGCCGCGAGCTGACCAAGACCTACGAGGAGATCAAGCGCGGCGGGCTCGGCGAGCTGGCCGCCTGGGCCGCCGAAGGCGTGCGCGGGGAGATCACCGTGGTCGTCGAGGGCGCCCCGGCCGCGGTCCCCGGCGATGTGGACGCCGAGGAGCTGGTGAACCGGGTACGGGTGCGCGAGGAGGCGGGGGAGAAGCGCAAGGAGGCCATCGCGGCGGTCGCCGCCGCGGCCGGAGTACCCAAGCGCGAGGTCTTCGACGCGGTGGTCGCGGCAAAGAACGCGGCACAGAAGTCGCCGTGAGACGGTAAAGAGCTAACCTGAAAAGCAAAGCTCAGACCGCGCACCGGGCGCTTTGGGCATGACTAGCCCAAGGACCGTCCAACAGTAGACAGGGCCTGATGCGCTCCCGCCCGAAGAGGCGTCCACTGGCAAGGGCACCAGTGGAACAAGAGGAGCTGGCATGAGTGAGATCGCCGAACCCCAACCCGTCTCCGTACCCACCGCTTCTACCGTCACCGCTACTCCCGTCACCGCCCCGGCCGCCGCCGCGGATCCGGCTCCCGCCGCCGTGCCGACCGTGCACGAGGCGTACTCCTTCGCCTGCATGAAATGCGGCTACGGCTGGGAGCAGGGGTACGAGATCGAGCACCACACCGACGGCAGGGGCATGCCGTTCATCGTCTACACGGCGGACGGCGAGCGGGTCCCCTCCCCCCTGTCCAACCCGACCTGCATGAACTGCGGCGGCCACGTGGTGCGGATCATGCGGGAGGGCCAGGTCAAGTCCGTCATCGGCATGCTCGACCAGCTCTACCACCACCGCGCGGCCCCGGGGATCGCCGGCCCGGTGCCCGCCGGGTACTTCGAGAGGGCCCCCAAGACCCGCAAGGCGGCCCTGCACGACGCCCCCGGGCCGGTCGCGGTGGAACGGCCCGGGCTGATGGCCCGGCTGCTGGGGCTCTTCCGCCGGTCATAAGATCGGCCGCATGAGCCGTAGTACGCCGAACGACGCACCGCCCCCGCTGCCGCAGCCGCTCCGGGTGGCGGTCGCCGACTCCCACACCCACCTGGACATGCAGTCCGGCACCGTCGAGGAGGGCCTCGCCAAGGCCGCCTCCGTCGGGGTGACGACCGTCGTCCAGGTGGGCTGCGACGTGAAGGGCTCCCGCTGGGCCGCCGAGACCGCCGCCGCGCACGAGAACGTGCACGCGGCCGTGGCCCTGCACCCCAACGAAGCCCCCCGGATCGTCCACGGGGACCCCGACGGCTGGTCGCGCCAGGGCGCCCGGACGGGCGGCGGCGAGGCCGCGCTCGACGACGCGCTCGCCGAGATCGAGGCCCTGGCGGCCCTCGCGCACGTGAAGGCCGTCGGCGAGACCGGCCTCGACTACTTCCGGACCGGCCCGGAGGGCATGGCCGCGCAGGAGCGTTCCTTCCGCGCGCACATCGAGATCGCCAAGCGGCAGGGCAAGGCCCTGGTCATCCACGACCGTGAGGCGCACGCGGACGTGCTGCGCGTCCTGCGCGAGGAGGGCGCCCCCGACCGGACCGTCTTCCACTGCTACTCCGGCGACGCGGAGATGGCCCGGGAGTGCGCCGCCGCCGGCTACTACATGTCCTTCGCCGGGACCGTCACCTTCAAGAACGCGGCGCCGCTGCGCGAAGCCCTGGCGGTGGCCCCGCTGGAACTGGTCCTGGTGGAGACGGACGCCCCGTACCTCACCCCGGCCCCGTACCGCGGACGGCCCAACGCGCCGTACCTCATCCCGCTGACCGTACGGGCCATGGCCGCGGTCCGGGGCATCGACGAGGACGCCATGGCGACGGCCCTGGCGGCCAACACGGCCCGCGCCTTCGCCTACTGAGCACGCCCGCGCGGACGCCCTCACCCGTTCGCCACGTTCCGTAGTCGTTCCGCTTTGTAGCGTGACGACCGCTCCGCTAGGGTGCCGTGCCCGAAGCAGCCGGACGGACCAGTGGAGCGAGCGCGATGAGCGATGTGGCCTGGCCGGCCGGTGGACGCGACCCCTGGGCCACGGCCCCGCACCCGGACGCGGAACCAGGGCCCTACCCGGACCCGTACGCGGCCCCGGGGGCGGAGCCGGACCTTGATCCGTACGCGGACCCGTACCCGGGTTCGGGAGCGGGAGCGGGCCCGGACGCGGACGGTTTCCCGGCGGGGTCAGGCCGGGACGCGGACCGGTTCCCGGACCCGGCGGCGGACGCGGGCCTGGAACTTTTCCCGAACCCCGGGGCGGAGCCGGACCCGGACCCCGCCCCGGGCCCGTACCCGGAGCCCGGGGTGCCGGCGCCCCGGGGCGGCGGGCGCCGGCGGACGGCCGCCGAGTCCGGGACGGGCCGCCGGGCGCACGGCCGAAGCCCCGCCCCCGCGGCGGCCCCTGACGCGGGCTCCGTACGGACCCTCGCTCCGGACCCCGAGCCGGAAGCCCCGGCCACCGGCCGCCGTCGCCGCGGCGCGCCGGCGGCGCCCCCGGACGCCGCCCCCGCCCCGGCGGGACCGCCCCCCGCGGGGACCGGGCGGCGCCGGGGCGGAGGCGGACTCGGCACGGTGCCCGCACCGGGCGGCCCCGGCCCCGGTGTCGGCGGCGACCCCGGTGTCGCCCCCGCCCCCGGTGTCGCCCCCGCCCCCGGTCCGAGGCGGCGTCGCGGGGCCGCCCCCGCTCCCCGCGACACCTGGCGGCGCATCGTGCCGCAGGCCCTGGTCGTCGCGTTCCTGGCGGGCGGCACCACCGCCTTCGTCGCCGCCGACAAGGCGGTACGCCTCACCGTCGACGGGGTCCCGCGGACCCTGCACACCTTCGCCGGCGACGTGGACGAACTGCTGGCCGCCGAAGGACTCGGCGTCGGCCCCCACGACCTCGTCGCCCCCGCCGGGGCGGAGGTCCTCGACGAAGGGGACGAGATCGTCCTGCGCTACGGCCGCCCGCTGAGCCTGACCCTCGACGGACAGCGGCGCGAGGTGTGGACCACCGCCCGCACCGTGGACGGCGCACTGCGCCAGTTCGGCATCCGGGCCGAGGGCGCCTACCTCTCCGCATCCCGCACCGCCCCCGTCCCCCGGACCGGCATGACCCTCGCCGTCCGTACCGAACGCAGCATCACCTTCATGGCCGACGGCCGGGAGCGGGCGATCCGCACCAACGCCGCCACCGTGCGGGAGGCCCTCGACGAAGCCGGGATCACCCTCCACGGCCAGGACGCCATCTCCGTACCCGCCGGCTCCTTCCCGCGCGACGGCCAGACCGTTACCGTGCTCCGCATCACCGGCACCCGCGAGATCCGCGAGGAACGCATCCCGTACGCGACCGAGCGGGTCAAGGACTCCTCCGTCTTCGCCGGCACCGAAGTCGTCGAGCGCTCGGGGCGGCCCGGGGCGCGCAGGGTCACGTACAGCCTGCGCACTGTCAACGGGGTCCGGCAAAAGCCCCGCCGGATCGCGGAGGAGACCGTCCGCGAGCCCGTCAGCCGGCTCGTCAAGGTCGGCACCAAGGCGCTGCCGTCCTCCGTCCAGGGCGCGGACGGCCTCGACTGGGGCGCGCTGGCCCGCTGCGAGTCGGGCGGCCGGCCCGGTGCCACGGACCCCTCGGGCACGTACGGGGGGCTCTACCAGTTCGACGTACAGACCTGGCAGGCCCTCGGCGGCAGCGGCCGCCCGCAGGACGCTCCGGGCCCGGAACAGACGTACCGCGCCAAGAAGCTGTACGTGCAGCGGGGGGCGAGTCCCTGGCCGCACTGCGGCCGTACCCTTTATCGGTGAGCACCGCAGAGCAGCAGCCCGAACCCGCCGTACCGGCGACCTCCGCGCCGGAGACCTCCGCGCCGGAGACGTCCGCACCCGGGACGTCCGCGCCCGAGACCTCCGCCCTCCTCGGGGCGGCCGACATCCGGGAGCTGGCCGCCGTACTCGGTGTACGGCCGACGAAGCAGAAGGGCCAGAACTTCGTCATCGACGCCAACACGGTGCGCCGCATCGTGCGCACCGCCGCGGTCCGGCCGGACGACGTGGTCGTCGAGGTCGGCCCCGGACTGGGCTCGCTGACGCTCGCACTGCTGGAGGCCGCCGACCGGGTCGTCGCCGTCGAGATCGACGACATCCTGGCCGCCGCGCTGCCCGCCACCATCGAGGCGCGGATGCCGGAGCGCAAGGACCGCTTCGCGCTGGTCCACTCCGACGCGATGCTGGTCAAGGAGCTGCCCGGCCCGCCGCCGACCGCGCTCGTCGCGAACCTCCCCTACAACGTGGCCGTGCCGGTCCTGCTCACCATGCTCGACCGCTTCCCGAGCATCGAGCGGACCCTGGTCATGGTGCAGGCCGAGGTCGCCGACCGGCTGGCCGCCGAGCCCGGCAACAAGGTCTACGGAGTCCCCTCGGTCAAGGCCAACTGGTACGCCGACGTCAAGCGGGCCGGCGCCATCGGCCGCAAGGTCTTCTGGCCCGCGCCGAACGTCGACTCCGGGCTCGTCTCCCTGGTCCGCCGCGCGGAGCCGGTCAAGACCACCGCGACCAAGGCCGAGGTCTTCGCGGTCGTCGACGCGGCCTTCGCGCAGCGCCGCAAGACGCTGCGCGCGGCGCTGTCCGGCTGGGCCGGGTCGGCGGCCGGCGCCGAGGCGGCGCTGGTCGCGGCCGGGGTCTCCCCGCAGGCCCGCGGCGAATCCCTCACCGTCGAGCAGTTCGCGGCGATCGCCGAACACAAGCCCGCCGCGGAGAGGCCCGCGCTGTGAGCGAGTCGGTCACCGTACGGGTCCCCGCGAAGGTCAACGTCCAGCTGGCGGTGGGCGCGGCCCGCCCCGACGGCTTCCACGACCTGGCGAACGTCTTCCTCGCGGTCTCCCTCTACGACGAGGTCACCGCGACCGCCGCCGACGAACTGACCGTGACCTGCGCCGGACCGGACGCCGACAAGGTGCCGCTCGACCGCACCAACCTGGTGGCCCGCGCGGCGGAGCTCCTGGCGGAGCGGGCCGGGCTGCGCCCCGACGTCCATCTCCACATCGAGAAGCGGATCCCGGTGGCGGGCGGCATGGCGGGCGGCAGCGCCGACGGGGCGGGCGCCCTCCTCGCCTGCGATGCCCTCTGGGGGCTGAAGACCCCGGTGGAGGAACTCCTCGCCCTGTGCGCCGAGCTGGGCAGCGACGTGCCGTTCAGCCTGGTCGGCGGGGCGGCGCTCGGCACCGGGCGCGGGGAGATCCTGACCCCGGTCGCGGCCGGCGGCTTCCACTGGGTGTTCGCGGTGGCCGACGGAGGCCTCTCCACCCCGGCGGTGTTCCGCGAGTTCGACCGGCTCACCGCGGGTACGGAGGTGCCCGTCCCGCAGGCCTCCCCGGCCCTCCTCGCGGCGCTGGCCTCCGGGGACCCCTCGGAGCTGGCCGCGACCCTGGCCAACGGCCTCCAGCCCGCGGCCCTCTCGCTGCGCCCGTCGCTCGCCGACACCCTGGCGGCGGGTACGGCGGCCGGAGCTCTGGCCGCGCTGGTCTCCGGATCCGGCCCCACGACGGCCTTCCTGGTCCGCGATGCCGAGTCGGCGGCGAAGGTGGCTTCCGCCCTGGCCGCCTCGGGCACCTGCCGCAGCACCCACGCGGCCACTGGCCCGGCCCCGGGCGCGACCGTCGTCTGACCGGGCCGGCCCCGGGCCCGGCGGGCCCGGGCGTGCCCTGCGGGCGGCCGCCCCGCTCAGCGGAGGGGGCCCGGGGCGGAGCCCCGGGTACCTAGGCGGGAGTGAGTACCCGCGCCCTGTTGCCCAGCGGGCCCGCGCGGGAGCGTAGGGCCCATGGGAGCCAGCGCAAGCGACATCGCCGCAGTCACCCCCGCCACGCGGGACCGTTACGTCGACCTGCTCCGGGTCGCCTCCCTCGGGACCGTCATCGCGGGGCACTGGCTGATGGCCGCCGTCAGCACCGAAGGCATCGGGAACCTGCTCGCCGTCGTCCCGCCGCTCCAGGTCCTCACCTGGGCGCTGCAGGTGATGCCGGTGTTCTTCTTCGTCGGCGGGTTCTCGCACGCCCTGTCCTACCGGTCCCTCGCGCGCCGCACCGAGGGCCCCGTCTACGCCGCCTTCGTGCGGGCCCGCCTGCGGCGGCTGCTGCGCCCCACCCTCGTGTTCGTCGCCGTCTGGACCGCCGTCGCCCTCCTCGCGCAGCTCCTCGGCACCGGCGGCGGGCGGCTGTCCGGGGCGGCGCTGCGGCTGGTCACGCAGCCGCTGTGGTTCATCGGGATCTACCTCGCGATGGTCGCCCTGACCCCGCCCCTGCTGAAGCTCCACGAGCGCCACGGCTGGGCCGCCTTCGGGGCGCTGGCCGCGGCCGCGGCCGCCGTGGATCTGCTGCGCTTCGCGGGCGGTGTCCCGTACGCCGAGTTCCTGAACTTCGCCTTCGTCTGGCTCGCCGTCCACCAGCTCGGCTTCCTGCGCGCCGACGGGCGCATCCGCCGCCCAGGCGCCCTCGCCGCCGCCGGGCTCGCCGGGGCCGTGGCGCTGGTGGCGTACGGGCCGTACCCGCTGTCCATGGTGGGGATGCCCGGGGAGAAGGTCTCCAACATGGCCCCGCCCACCCTCGCCCTGCTCGCGCACGGGATCTGGCTCGTGGGCGCCGTGGAGCTGCTCAGGGCCCCGGCCGGCGCCTGGCTGGCCCGCCCCCGGGTCTGGCGCGGGGTGGTCGCCGCCAACGGGATCGCCATGACGGCCTTCCTCTGGCACCTCACCGCGATGCTCGCCGTCTACGCCGCCCAGCTGGGCCTCGGCATCGCCCTGCCCGAGCCCGCGGGGGCGGCCTGGTGGGCCCAGGTCCCGGTCCGGTTCCCCGCCGCCGCCGCGCTGACCTGCGTACTCGTCGCGGTCTTCCGGCGCTTCGAGGCGCCCGGTGCGAGTGGCGCGGACCCCGGTTCCGGCCCCCGCGCCGCCCTCGGCACCGCACTGTGCCTGCTCGGCGTCCTCGGGCTCTCCACGACCGGCCTCGGCGGGCTCCTGGAAGGCCACAGCGCCACCCTGATCGCCCTCCCGGTCACCGCGCCCGCCGCGATCGGCATGGCGCTGGGCGGCTGGCTGCTGGTGGAACGGTCCGGCACTTCGCGGAGTTAGGCTGAGGGCTGATCCACACCCCTTCCCTGGAGCGCTCCTGATGGCCGTCAACCTGGTCAATGTCGAGGCAGTCAGCAAGGTGTACGGCACCCGTACCCTGCTCGACGGCATCTCCCTCGGCGTATCCGAGGGGGACCGGATCGGTGTCGTAGGCCGCAACGGCGACGGCAAGACCACCCTCATCCGCATGCTCGCCAAGCTGGAGGAACCCGACACCGGCCGGGTCACCCAGAACAGCGGCCTGCACATGGGCGTGCTCACCCAGCACGACTCCCTCGACCCCAAGGCCACCGTCCGTCACGAGATCATCGGGGACATGGCCGACCACGAGTGGGCCGGCAACTCCAAGATCCGCGACGTGCTGACCGGCCTCTTCGGCGGGCTCGACCTGCCCGGCTTCGGGCAGGGCCTCGACACGGTCATCGGCCCGCTCTCCGGTGGCGAGCGCCGCCGCATCGCGCTGGCCCAGCTGCTCATCGCCGACCAGGACCTCCTCGTACTCGACGAGCCCACCAACCACCTGGACGTCGAGGGCATCTCCTGGCTGGCCAAGCACCTCCAGGAACGCCGCTCCGCGCTCGTCTGCGTCACCCACGACCGGTGGTTCCTTGACCAGGTCTGCACCCGCATGTGGGACGTGCAGCGCGGCGACGTCCACGAGTACGAGGGCGGCTACAGCGACTACGTCTTCGCCCGCGCCGAGCGCGACCGCATCGCCGCGACCGAGGAGTCCAAGCGGCAGAACCTCATGCGCAAGGAGCTGGCCTGGCTGCGCCGCGGCGCCCCGGCCCGTACCTCCAAGCCGCGCTACCGCATCGAGGCCGCCAACGAGCTGATCGCCGACGTGCCGCCGCCGCGCGACAAGTCCGCGCTGATGAAGTTCGCCAACGCCCGCCTCGGCAAGACGGTGTTCGACCTGGAGGACGTGACCGTCCAGGCCGGCCCCAAGACCCTCCTCAAGCACCTCACCTGGCACCTGGGCCCCGGCGACCGCGTCGGTCTCGTCGGCGTCAACGGAGCCGGCAAGACCTCCCTGCTGCGCGCCCTCGGCGAGGCCGCCCGTACGCAGGGCGAGGTCCAGCCGGCCGCCGGCACCGTGACCGTCGGCAAGACGGTCAAGCTGGCCTACCTCTCTCAGGAAGTCGGCGAACTCGACCCGTCCCTGCGGGTGCTGGAGGCCGTGCAGCGGGTCCGTGACCGGGTGGACCTGGGCCAGGGCCGCGAGATGACGGCGGGCCAGCTGTGCGAGCAGTTCGGCTTCACCAAGGAGAAGCAGTGGACGCCCGTCGGCGACCTCTCCGGTGGCGAGCGGCGCCGGCTGCAGATCCTGCGCCTGCTGATGGACGAGCCCAACGTCCTGTTCCTCGACGAGCCCACCAACGACCTCGACATCGAGACCTTGACCCAGCTGGAGGACCTCCTCGACGGCTGGCCCGGGTCGATGATCGTGATCTCGCACGACCGGTTCTTCATCGAGCGCACCACCGACACGGTCATGGCCCTGCTGGGCGACGCGAGCCTGCGGATGCTGCCCCGCGGCCTCGACGAGTACCTGGAGCGCCGCCAGAAGATGATCGACGCGGCCTCCCCGGCACCCGCCGCGGCCGCCGCCGGAAAGTCCTCGGCCTCCGGGGACGCGCGCGCCGCGAAGAAGGAGCTGCAGAAGATCGAGCGGCAGCTCAACAAGATGACGGACCGCGAGAGCAGCCTGCACGCCCAGATCGCCGAGAACTCCACCGACTTCGACAAGGTCGCCAAGCTCGACGCCGAGCTGCGCGAACTCATCTCGGACCGGGACGAGTTGGAGATGCGCTGGCTGGAGCTCGCCGAGGACGCGTAGCCGAGGGCGCGCAGCTGAGGCGCACAGCCGAGGCGCGCAGCCAAATCCGGGTGCGGCCCCCGGCGCGGGGCTGCTATCTCCTGATGGATGGAACCACTGCGCACCCGACGCCTGCTCCTGCTCCCGCTCGACGCCGGCCGGGCCCGTCGGCTCGCCGCCGGATCACCCGGTCCGGCGGACCGCTGGGCCGAGGGGTATCCGGCCGCCGGGGACCGGGCCGGGGCGCAGCGGTACCTGCGGGTACTGGCCGACACGGGCGACCCGGCACCGTACGGGGCGTTCGAGATCCAGCGCCGCTCAGACGGGCTGCTGATCGGCGGCGCCGGGTTCCACGGCCCCGCCGACGGGGAGGGCCGGGTGACCGTGGGCTACGGGCTGGTGCCCGCCGTACGGGGCCGGGGCTACGCCGCCGAGGCCCTCCGGGCCCTGCTGGAGCACGCCCGCGCCCACGGGGCGGTCACGGTGTCGGGCGACACCGACCGGGAGAACACGGCCTCGCAGCACGTCATGGCGGCCGCCGGCATGCTTCCGGCCGGCGAGGACGCGCGGTTGGTGTACTACGCGGTGAGTTGGACCGGACCCGGTGAGTCGGACGCCGCGTTCCCGACGGGGCGATAACGACGGGGCGATAACGGCGGCATCACGGGCCGGTCCTCCCTTGGGAACAGGGGCCGGACCGGCCCGGCGTGGTTCCGGCCAGCAGTGATAGAAAGGGCTTCCTCCCACACCCGAAGCCGAAGGTATGCGCTGATGACCGAGCCGCCCCAGCCGCCGAACCAGCCGCCGAACCCTTCCGGTTACGGGCACCTGCCCGGTCCCCCGCAGCCCGGTTACGGGTTCCCGCCGCAGGGCGACAACCCGTACGCGCAGCAGCAGCAGCCGCAGCAGCCCCAGCCGCAGGGCCCGTACGGTCAGCAGCCGCAGGGCCCGTACGGCCAGCAGCCGCCCGGGGGTTACGGCTTCCCGCCGCCGCCCCCGCACATGCCCCCCGGCGCCCCCGGTGGGCCCGGCATGCCGCCGCCCGGCGGGCCGAAGAAGAAGCTCGCCGTACTGATCGCGGCCGCCGTCGCAGGCGTCCTCGTCCTGGGCACCGGCGGCTACTTCCTGCTCTTCTCCGGCGACGACAAGGGCAACGACAAGGTCATCGGGCAGGACACCACTCCGCCGCCCGCCGACGGCAAGGCCTCGCCCTCCGCCTCCGTGGACAAGGGCGACGGCAGCGGCAACGGCGGTGAGGCGGAAGAGGACCTCAACGCCGGCCGCAAGCAGGGCGAGAGCAAGGTCCTCTGGCTCAAGAGCAGCAAGATCGACGGCCCCGGCTCGGGCGTCGACTCCAAGGGCCAGTGGATCGTCGGGGACACCGTCGTCAAGACCGTCTGGAAGTCGGTCACCGGCTACGGCGTCACGGACGGCAAGGAGAAGTGGACCCTCACCCTCCCCGCCAAGATCTGCGGGGTCACCGACATGACCGCGGACGGCAAGACCGTCGTCATGTACGAGAACGGCGAGTCCAGCGGCGCCGACTGCAACATGATGCGGATGATCGACCTCAAGGCCGGCAAGGAGGGATGGTCGAAGGAGGTGCCGAAGGAAGGCCTCTTCGACATCATGACCTCCCCGGACCTCGCCCTCACCGGTGACGCCCTCGTCGTCAACCGGATGGGCACGAGCAGCGCGTTCAAGGTCAGCACCGGGGACAAGCTCTTCGACAACAAGCGGGACGAGGGCTGCCAGCCCGGCGACTTCGTCGCGATGAACGGCAAGATGCTTGCCATCGCGACCTGCCAGGACGCGGACAAGACCGTCCAGGTCATGGACGCCGACCCGGCCACCGGCAAGAACACGTGGATCTACAAGCTCCCCAAGGGCTTCGACGTCGAGAACGTCTACTCGCTCGACCCGATCGTCCTCGACCTCGGCAAGAGCGAGGGCAAGGAGCGCTCCATCGTGGTCCTCGGATCCGACGGCAAGCAGCGCGCCACCGTCTCCGGCGAAGGCAGCTTCCCGGTCGGCTGCAGCGGCCTCTTCGGCCTCAACCGCTCGATCCAGAGCTGCGGTTCCTCCTACGTGGACGCGAACACCCTCTACCTGCCCACCAAGGCCGACATCGGCAAGCCGAACGAGATCGTCGCCTTCGACCTCGGCACCGGCAAGGTCAAGTGGCGCACCCCGGCGGGCGAGGGCCGCACCCTCACCCCGCTGAAGGCGGCGGGCGGCCAGGTCGTCGTCTACCGCGAGGCGGAGAGTGACAAGGGCGGCGAGGTCCTCACGATCCCGGCCGCCGGAGGCACGCCCACCGCGGTCCTGCGCAACCCGTCCGGACCCGCGGCCCCGGTGGAGAGCTCCTTCTACTCCCCGAACGTGGACTACGTGGACGGCCGGCTGTTCATCTCGTCCTCCCGTCTGGAGGCCAAGAACAAGAGCGAGAAGTTCCTGATGGTCTTCGGCAAGTGAGAGCCCGCCCCCCAGCGCACGAGCAGTCCGCCGAGTAGTCCGCCGTGCAGTCCGCCGAACCGCCCACCGAGAGGCAGTAGCACCGATGAGTACCCCGCCGCCCCCCAGCCAGCCGCCGTCGGGCGGGTTCGGCGCCCCGCAGGACCCGCCGCCGGGCGGCTTCGGCGCGCCCAAGGACCAGCCGTCCGGCGGGTTCGGCGGGCCCCCGCCGGTACCCCCGGCCATGCCGGCCGGCCCTCCTCCGCCGCCTCCGGCCATGCCGCCCACGCCGCCCGCCATGCCGCCGACGGTCCCCGCGGGGCAGGCCTCGTACGGCTATCCGCAGGAGCCCTACGGCTACCCGCAGCAGCAGCCGCAGCCCGTCACCGCGCCCATGTACGCGGCCCAGGGCCCGGCGGCGCCCGCCGGCAGCGGTGGCAACGAGGTCCGTACCCAGCTGATGATCGTGGGCGCGGCCCTCCTGGCCATCGTCCTCATCGTCGGCGGCGGCTTCTGGTACGTCGGCGAGGACGAGGGCTCCGGCAGCCAGGCCGTGGCCGGCGGCGGCGCGAGCCCCGGCACCGGCGGCGACAAGGCGCCGGGCGGCGGAGGCTCCGAGAAGGTGCCGGCCAAGACCAAGTCGAAGACCCTGGTCAACCTCCCGATGCCGGAGTCGGCCGAGATCGTCCAGATCCCCGGCTCCTGGCTCACCGACACCACCTACGCCAAGTCCGACATGGGCAAGGTCGTCGGCTACAACGTGGCCGACGGCGCCAAGAAGTGGGAGATCCCGCTCGGCGCCAACGTCTGCGCCGCGAGCCGCTGGGTCTCGGACAACAAGACGGCGATCCTCTTCGACGCGGCGCTGCCGACGGCCGAGAAGAAGCACCAGCCGTGCAACCAGGTCGGCGTCATCGACCTGAACTCCGGCAAGCTCCTGTGGAAGGCCTCCACCAAGGTCCAGGGCGGCGGCGAGAAGCCGATCGAATTCGCAGAGGTCACCGTCAGCGGCCAGACCGTGGCCGCGGGCGGCCTGTACGGCGGCTCCGCCTGGAACCTCGCCGACGGCAAGCCCCTGTGGACGCCCAAGGTCGACGCGGACGACTGCAAGGACCAGGGCTACGGCGGCGGCCCGGCCCTCGCCGTGATCCGCCGCTGCGGCCAGTCACCGGACTACGTGGTGTCCGCCCAGAGCCTCGACCCGGTCACCGGCGCGCAGAAGTCCTCGTACAAGCTGCCCCCGGGTGTGGAGTACGCCCAGATCGTCTCCACCAAGCCGCTGATCGTCGCGGCGGACATCAACGACACCTCCAAGAACGCCATCGGCGTCAGCGACCTGTTCGTCCTCGACGAAGGCGGCCAGCTCAAGACGCGCATCCCGCTCACCTCGGGAAACTACAACCCCGAGTGCGGCACCGAGGTCGAGGACTGCGTCAACATGGTCGTCGGCAACGGCAAGCTCTACCTGCCGACCCAGGAGCACCAGGGCTCGGCCGACGTCGGCCGCACCAACGAGATCGTCTCCTTCGACCTGGAGACCGGCAAGCTGACCACCGACCGCGCCGACGCCGGCGAGCGCTACTCGATCTACCCGCTGCGCATGGACGGCTCCAACCTCATCGCCCACAAGGTCCCGCCCTACGACGGCGGCGGCCAGGTCGTCTCCATCGACGGCAAGACGATGAAGGAGACCTTGCTCATGCAGAACCCGGCGACCAAGGAGTCGCAGCGCGCCGAGACCCAGTTCCTGCCGGACTCCGCCGAGTTCCTCTACGGCAACGGGAAGTACTTCATCGCGCGCACCGCCGTGCACCGCAAGTCCACCGTGTCCAGCGACCCGTACTACAACTTCGTCTCCTTCACGACGGGCTGACCGGCGGCGCCACCCGCGCAGCACCTCGGGAAGCCGCAGGGAAGCCGCAGGAGAGCCCGGAAGCCCCCGGAAGGTCCGTCCTTCCGGGGGCTTCTGCGCGGTTACCGCACCGCGCCGTCGAACAAGCGTGTAGCTTGCCGGGTCAGAAGGGCGGGGGTGGGTGCCTCAATGGGCGTACGGGTCATGGTGGTCGACGAGCACCGGCTGCTGGCCGAGGCGCTCGCCTCGGCCCTGAAACTGCGCGGCCACCGGGTGCTGGCGGCCGCCGCGCCGGCCGCGGGCGCCGCCGAGCTGGTCATCAGCCGCGCCCCGGAGGTCTGCCTGCTGGGTACGGCCACGCCCGCCGAGCCCGGGGTCTTCGAGCCGATCGTCCGGATCAAGCGGGAGCGTCCGCAGATCGCCGTGGTCGTGCTCGGCCCGGTGCCCAGCCCGCGCGGGATCGCCGCCGCCTTCGCGGCCGGCGCCTCGGGGTACGTACGCCACGACGAGCGCATCGAGGGCGTGGAGCGGGCCCTGGCCAAGGCGCGGGCGGGGGAAGTGGCCATCGCGCCGCAACTGTTGCAGGGGGCCTTCGCGGAGTTGCTCAACCCCGCCGCCCAGCCCGACGACGAGGGCAGCCGGCTGCTGCACCTGCTCACCCCTCGCGAGGTGGAGGTGCTCGTCCGGGTAGCCGAGGGCGAGGACACCCGGCTCATCGCCGCCGGCATGGCCATCGCGCCGAGCACCGCGCGCACGCACGTCCAGCGGGTCCTGATGAAGCTGGGTGTGGGCTCGCGGCTGGAGGCGGCCGCGCTGGCCGCCCGTACGGGTCTGCTGGACCGGGCCGCACTGCCGCCGTCCGGGGGCGCCCGGCCCTGATCGGGGCGGGGCCGGATTTCCCCGGCGGAGCGGATTCCGGTATGCCGGTCACCAGCACGCGCACGGTGCGTGCGTTTCCCGGCGAGAGGCAGTAGGCACGTGAGCGAGACGGCGTCTTCCCGAGCTTCCAAGACATTCGAGTCTTCCAAGACATCCAGGTCTTCCAAGTACTTGGTCACCGGCGGAGCCGGATACGTGGGCGGGGTGGTCGCGGCCCACCTGCTCCGGGCGGGCCACGAGGTCACCGTCCTCGACGACCTCTCCACCGGCTTCCGTTCGGGGGTGCCGGCCGGCGCCGCGTTCATCGAGGGCCGCATCCAGGACGCCGCCGAGCACCTGGACCCCTCCTACGACGGGGTCCTGCACTTCGCGGCCTCCTCACAGGTCGGCGAGTCCGTGGTGAACCCGGGCAAGTACTGGGAGAACAACGTCGGCGGGACCCTGGCCCTGCTCGCCGCGATGCGCGGAGCGGGCGTGCGCCGCCTGGTGTTCTCCTCCACCGCGGCCACCTACGGGGAGCCCGGCGACGGGCCGCTGACCGAGTCCTCGGTGACCGCCCCCACCAACCCGTACGGGGCCTCGAAGCTGGCCGTCGACCACATGATCGCGGGGGAGTGCGCGGCGCACGGCCTCGCGGCGGTCTCGCTGCGCTACTTCAACGTGGCCGGCGCCTACGGGCAGTTCGGCGAACTGCACGACCCCGAGACCCACCTGATCCCGCTGGTGCTGCAAGTGGCCCTCGGCGAACGGGAGTCGATCTCGGTGTTCGGGGAGGACTACCCCACCCCGGACGGCACCTGCGTACGGGACTACATCCACGTCGCCGACCTGGCCGAGGCCCACCTGGCCGCGCTCCGGGTCGCCGCCGAGGGGGAGCACCTGGTGTGCAACCTCGGCAACGGCAGCGGGTTTTCGGTCCGTGAGGTCATCGAGACCGTCCGCAAGGTCACCGGGAAGGAGATTCCCGAGGTGGTGGCTCCCCGCAGGGCGGGCGACCCGGCCTTCCTCGTCGCGTCGGCCCGCAGGGCCCACGAGCGCCTCGGCTGGACCCCGACCCGCTCGGACCTCACGGGCATCGTGACGGACGCCTGGAACTTCACCCGCGCCCGGCGCGGCTGAGCCCACCGGTAGCGCCTGACCCGTGCGCCCCCGCCCCGACCAGGGCGGGGGCGCGCGTGCGTCGCGGGCGCGCCGCCCGCGGGCGCTGCGCGCGGGCGCCCGGCGTGCGCACGCCGAGTGAAATACCCTCCGAGCAACTGCCTGTGGCACGCGACCGGACGGATCGGGCCGCCGCCCGGGCGGCATGCGGGCGATTTCCAGCCACACCGGAGCCCCTACGGAAGCGCCTCGCCGGAAAATCGCTCGGAAAACTTCTGCAATTCGGCCAACCACGGGCCGACCCCGGCCCTACGCTGATGCGTGACACCGGTGGGGGCCGGTGTTGATTCAGGGGTCGAGACAAGTCGGGTACGACGTCCGGTCCGGGGTAGTGCAGAGATGTCACGGCGGCGGCCGCGGCGCCTGCGGATCACCCGGTCCGGGCGTCGTACCCGCAGTCGTCCGTTCCCCGACCCTTGGGGGTTTTGTGGTCCGTATCCGGGTACTCGTGGTCGACGATCACCGCATCTTCGCCGAATCTCTCGCCGCCGCGCTCGCGGCCGAACCGGACGTGGACGTCTCCGCGGCCGGCAGTGGCCCCGCCGCGCTGCGCTGCCTCGAACGCGCGGTGGCCGAGGGCCGCCGCTTCGACGTGCTGCTGGTCGACGCCGACCTGGCCGCAGTCCCCGCGGGCGTCCCCGCCCAGCGGGAGTCCGGCTCCGCCCCGCCCGCCGCCGACGGGATCGCGCTGGTCGCGGGCGTACGGGTGTCCCATCCCGCGGTCCGTACGGTCGTCCTCGCCGAGCGCGACGACGCACGCCGGGCCGCGCTCGCACTGCAGGCGGGAGCCTCGGGCTGGGTGGCCAAGGACTGCTCGCTGTCGCGGCTGCTGGCCGTCATCCGCGGAGTCCTGCGCGAGGAGACGCACCTTCCGCCCGCGCTGCTCACCGGAGTGCTCCGCGAACTGACCGCGGCGCGCAAGCACCGTACCGACAGCGAACGGCTGGTGGAGTCCCTCACGCCCAGGGAGCACGAGGTGCTGCGCTGCATGGTGGCGGGGCTGGGCCGCAAGGACGTGGCCGCGCGGCTGTTCCTCTCCCCGCACACCGTCCGCACCCACATGCAGAACGTGCTGGGCAAGCTGGGCGTGCACTCCACGCTCGCGGCGGTCGCCCTGGCCCGGCGGGCCGGCGTACGGCCCGCGGACCTGCCCGGACTTCCGGGGCAGGGACTAGCCGGGGATGTTGTCGAACGGAGCGGTCAACTGGCGTAGCAGGCCCGCGAGGTCGGCGCGCTGCGTCCGCGAGAGCTGGGCCAGGATCGCCCGTTCCTGGGCCAGCAGGCCGGCGAGAGCCTGGTCGGCGCGGTCACGGCCCTCGGGGCTGAGGCGCACCAAGACCCCGCGGCGGTCGTTGGGGTCCGGCAGCCGTTCGACGAGGCCCTTCTTGGCGAGCCGGTCGATGCGGTTGGTCATGGTGCCCGAGGTCACCAGGGTCTGCGTCAGCAACTGGCCGGGGGAGAGCTGGTAGGGCGCGCCGGCCCGTCGCAGCGAGGTCAGGACGTCGAACTCCCAGGGCTCCAGACCGTGCTCGGAAAAGGCCAGCCGGCGGGCGCGGTCGAGGTGCCGCGCGAGCCTGCTGACGCGGCTGAGCACCTCGAGCGGTTCCACGTCGAGGTCAGGGCGTTCCCGCCGCCATGCCGCGACCAGTCGGTCGACCTCGTCCTCCATGCGGATCAGTGTAAAGGGTCTGTCGACATGAAGTCTCTTTAAATCAAGTATCTCGATCTCGAGTATCTTGACATCGAGATATATTTTCCGCCACCATGGGGCATGGAGGGGGCCGGAGCAGCTTCCGATTCCGACCGCACCGCCAGCAGGGAGGCTCGAACATGCATTCCGATACCGCGCCGGCCAGGATTCCGGCGCCGACATCCCCCACGAACCCCACGGATGACGCCCCCACCTGGGACCCGCAGCAGTACCTCCGGCACGCCGGCCACCGGGCCAGGCCCTTTCTCGACCTTCTGGCCCGCATACCCGAGCTGCCCTCCCGGGCCGCCCGCATCGCAGACCTCGGCTGCGGACCGGGCAACGTCACCGCGCTCCTCGCGGACCGCTGGCCCGAAGCGCACATCACCGGCTACGACCTCTCCCCTGAGATGCTCCACCGCGCCGACAGCGAGTACGCAGGTCCCACCGGTGGCGGGGGCAAGCTCGAATTCCGCCACGGAAACCTGGCCGACTGGCTCCCGGAGGAGCCGTACGACCTGATCGTCTCCAACGCCGCCTTCCAGTGGGTCCCCGGCCACGCCGGATCCTTCGCCCCCTGGATCAACGGACTGCGCCCGGGCGGCACCTTCGCGTTCCAGATCCCCGGCAACTTCACCGCCCCCAGCCACCGGATCCTCGCCGACCTGTGCGACGCCCCGCGCTGGCGGAACCGGCTCGCCGGACACGGAGCCCGCTACATCCACATCCTCGAACCCTCCGGATACCTGGAGCGGTTCACCGAGCTCGGCTGCGCCGCCGACGTGTGGGAGACCACCTACCACCAGCTGCTCCAGGGCCCCGACCCCGTACTGGACTGGGTGAAGGGCACCGCCCTGCGGCCCGTGCTCACCGCGCTTGCCGATGACGAGGAGGCCGCCGAGGCCTTCCTCGCCGAGTACCGCGCCCTGCTCCGCGCGGCCTACCCCACGGGCCCCCGCGGCACCGTCTTCCCGTTCCGCCGCATCTTCGCCGTCGCCCGCAGGGAGTCCTGAGCATGCTCGCCGGAGTCGACCACGTCCAGCTCGCCGCACCGCCCGGCTCGGAGGACCGGCTCCGCGCCTATTACACCGAGGTCCTCGGCATGACCGAGATCCCCAAACCGCCCGTGCTCGCGGCGCGCGGCGGCTGCTGGTTCGCCGCCGGGCCGGTCCAGCTCCACCTGGGCGTGGAGGAGGACTTCCACCCCGCCCGCAAGGCGCACCCGGGACTCAGGGTCGAGGGCATCGAGGCCTACGCCGACAGACTTCGGGCGCGCGGCGCCACCGTCGTCTGGGACGACGACCTGCCGGGACACCGGCGCTTCTACTCCCAGGATCCGGTCGGGAACCGGATCGAGTTTTTGGAGCGGCTCAGCTTGGAGCGAGACAGCTCGGAGCGGCACAGCGTGGAGAAGCACAGCGCGGAGAAGCACAGCGCGGAGCGGTACGGCCCGGAACACCTCTGATGCCACACACGACGGCGCCCCGTCACCGGATCTCCGGTGACGGGGCGCCGTCGTACGCGCGCGCGGTACGGGGGCTCACTTCTTGCGGTGGCCCACCAGCCGCGGCTTCGCCTCCAGGTTCTCCAGTCCGTGCCAGGACAGGTTCACCAGGTGCGCCGCCACCTCGGCCTTCTTCGGCTGGCGCGTCTCCAGCCACCACTGCCCGGTCAGCGCGACCATCCCGACCAGCGCCTGCGCGTACAGCGGGGCCAGCTTCGGGTCGAAGCCGCGGGCCTTGAACTCCAGGCCCAGGATGTCCTCGACCTGCGTGGCGATATCGCTGATCAGCGAGGCGAAGGTGCCCGTCGACTGGGCCACGGGGGAGTCCCGGACCAGGATCCGGAAACCGTCCGTGTAGTTCTCGATGTAGTCCAGGAGCGCGAACGCCGCCTGCTCCAGGAGCTCCCGCGGGTGCCCGGCCGTCAGCGCGCCCGTCACCCCGTCCAGCAGCTGGCGCATCTCGCGGTCCACGACGACCGCGTAGAGGCCCTCCTTGCCGCCGAAGTGCTCGTAGACCACCGGCTTGGAGACTCCGGCCTTCGCCGCGATCTCCTCCACCGACGTGCCCTCGAACCCCTTCTCGGCGAACAGGGTGCGGCCGATGTCCAGCAGTTGCTGACGCCGTTCCGCGCCCGTCATCCGGACCCGGCGGCCGCGCCTGGGCTTCTCGCTGCTGGAACTGCTGCCGTCGTTTCCCACGTCCCCCATCATGCCGCGTTCGACACTTCTTCCTTGCGCCGGGCGTCGATGCGGGCCTCGGACGGCCAGCGGACGTCGGACGCCCAGCCCAGCTGTTCGAACCAGCGGATCAGCCGCGCACTGGAGTCGACCTGGCCGCGCAGCACACCGTGCCGGGCCGAGGTCGGGTCGGCGTGGTGCAGGTTGTGCCAGGACTCGCCGCAGGACAGCACCGCCAGCCACCACACGTTGCCGGAGCGGTCGCGGGACTTGAAGGGGCGCTTGCCCACCGCGTGGCAGATCGAGTTGATCGACCACGTCACGTGGTGCAGCAGCGCGACCCGGACCAGGGAGCCCCAGAAGAACGCGGTGAATGCGCCCCACCACGACATGGTCACCAGACCGCCCACCAGCGGCGGCAGCGCCAGCGAGAACATCGTCCAGAAGATGAAGTCGCGCGAGATGCGGCGGATCGCCGGGTCCTTGATCAGGTCCGGGGCGTACTTCTGCTGGTCGGTCTGCTCCTCGTCGAAGAGCCAACCGATGTGCGCCCACCACAAGCCCTTCATCAGGGCCGGCAGCGTCTCGCCGAAGCGCCACGGCGAATGCGGGTCGCCCTCGTGGTCGGAGTACTTGTGGTGCTTGCGGTGGTCGGCCACCCAGCGCACCAGCGGCCCCTCGACCGCCATCGACCCCATGACCGCCAAGGCGATGCGCAGCGGCCGCTTCGCCTTGAAGGAACCGTGCGTGAAGTAGCGGTGGAAGCCGATGGTGATGCCGTGGCAGGCGAGGAAGTACATGAACACCATCAGGCCCACGTCCAGCCAGCTCACCCCCCAGCCCCAGGCGAGCGGAACGGCCACCAACAGGGCGAGGAAGGGGACGGTGATGAACAGCAGCAGCGCGATCTGCTCCACGGACCGCTTGTTCTCACCGCCGAGGGTCGCGGACGGCACGGACGCGCCGGAAGACGCCGAGGCGTCCTCGATCACGTCGGGACTGATGGTCATAGGTGTGTCCCCTGAGGGTGAGGGAGTCGGCAGGCGCGCCGCCGGGCCACACATCCCTACGGGTGCGTAACCTACGGCAACGTAAGTATGGCAAAGGTCCCCCGCGCGGCAAGAGGAGCGCGCCTGCCGGCCGGGTCCAACGGCCCCGCCGGCAGGGTCGTCGTCCCGCCTGGTGACACAGGGGCCTGGCCACCGGTACGGGCCACCTATCCTGGTGTCGTCGGACAGCGCGGTCCGCACGGGCAGCCCGAGCTGCGCATCAGGAGCGGTGGCACCGCCGGACGAAGGTCCGGACGGGCACCACCGCGCGCAACCGGAGCCCACCTCCCAGTAGCGCTCGAAACACTGCAAGGAGCCGCACCTGTGAGCAGTGCCGACCAGGCCCACTCGACCACCGCCCCGGCGACGTCCTCCGCCGGCGCCGCCAACGCCGAGCTGCGCGCGGACATCCGCCGCCTCGGCGACCTCCTCGGCGAGACCCTCGTACGCCAGGAGGGCCAGGACCTCCTCGACCTGGTCGAACGCGTCCGAGCCCTCACGCGCACCGACGGCATCGCGGCCGCCGAGCTGCTCGGCGACACCGACCTGGAGACCGCCGCCAAGCTGGTGCGCGCCTTCTCCACGTACTTCCACCTCGCCAACGTCACCGAGCAGGTGCACCGCGGCAAGGAGCTGCGCGCCCACCGCGCCGCCGAGGGGAGCCTGCTGGCCCGCACCGCCGACATGCTCAAGGACGCGGACCCCGAGCACCTGCGCGAGACGGTCAAGAACCTCAACGTCCGCCCCGTCTTCACCGCGCACCCCACCGAGGCGGCCCGCCGCAGCGTCCTGAACAAGCTGCGCCGCATCGCGGCCCTCCTGGAGGAGCCCGTCTCGGGCGCCGGCGAGCGCCGCCGCCACGACCTGCGCCTCGCGGAGAACATCGACCTCGTCTGGCAGACCGACGAACTGCGCGTGGTCCGCCCCGAGCCCGCCGACGAGGCCCGCAACGCGATCTACTACCTCGACGAGCTGCACGCCGGCGCCGTCGGCGACGTACTCGAGGACCTCGCCGCCGAGCTCCAGCGCGTCGGCATCGAGATCCCGGCCGGCACCCGCCCGCTCACCTTCGGCACCTGGATCGGCGGCGACCGCGACGGCAACCCCAACGTCACGCCCGACGTGACCCGGGACGTGCTGATCCTCCAGCACGAGCACGGCATCACCGACGCCCTGGAACTCATCGACTTCCTGCGCGGACTGCTGTCGAACTCCATCCGCTACACCGGTGCCACCGAGGAGCTCCTCACCTCCCTCCAGGCCGACCTGGAGCGCCTCCCGGAGATCAGCCCGCGCTACAAGCGGCTGAACGCCGAGGAGCCGTACCGCCTCAAGGCCACCTGCATCCGGCAGAAGCTCCTCAACACCCGCGAGCGCCTCGCCAAGGGCATCCCGCACGAGGAGGGCCGCGACTACCTCGGTACCGCCGAGCTGCTCACCGACCTCACCCTCATCCAGACCTCCCTGCGCGAGCACCGCGGCGCGCTCTTCGCCGACGGCCGCATGGACCGCACCATCCGCACGCTGGCCGCCTTCGGCCTCCAGCTCGCCACGATGGACGTGCGCGAGCACGCGGACGCCCACCACCACGCGCTGGGCCAGCTCTTCGACCGGCTCGGCGAGGAGTCCTGGCGCTACGCGGACATGCCCCGCGACTACCGCGGCCGGCTCCTGGCCAAGGAGCTGCGCTCGCGCCGCCCGCTGGCGCCCACCCCGGCCCCGCTCGACGCGGCCGGCCAGAAGACGCTCGGCGTGTTCGGCGCCATCAAGGACGCCTTCGAGAAGTTCGGCCCCGAGGTCATCGAGTCCTACATCATCTCGATGTGCCAGGGCGCCGACGACGTCTTCGCCGCCGCCGTCCTCGCCCGCGAGGCCGGTCTCATCGACCTGCACGGCGGCTGGGCCAAGATCGGCATCGTGCCGCTCCTGGAGACCACCGACGAGCTCAAGGCCGCCGACGTCATCCTCGACGAGATGCTCGCCGACCCCTCGTACCGGCGCCTGGTCTCGCTGCGCGGCGACGTCCAGGAGGTCATGCTCGGCTACTCCGACTCCTCCAAGTTCGGCGGCATCACCACCTCCCAGTGGGAGATCCACCGCGCCCAGCGCCGGCTGCGCGACGTCGCCCACCGCTACGGGGTGCGCCTGCGCCTCTTCCACGGCCGCGGCGGCACCGTCGGCCGTGGCGGCGGCCCCTCGCACGACGCGATCCTCGCGCAGCCCTGGGGCACCCTGGAGGGCGAGATCAAGGTCACCGAGCAGGGCGAGGTCATCTCCGACAAGTACCTCGTACCGTCGCTGGCCCGCGAGAACCTGGAGCTGACCGTCGCGGCCACCCTCCAGGCCTCCGCCCTGCACACCGCCCCGCGCCAGTCCGACGAGGACCTGGCCCGCTGGGACGCGGCCATGGACACCGTCTCGGACGCCGCGCACGACGCGTACCGCGAGCTCGTCGAGGACCCGGACCTGCCGGCGTACTTCTTCGCCGCCACCCCCGTGGACCAGCTCGCCGACCTGCACCTGGGCTCGCGCCCCTCGCGCCGCCCCGACTCGGGCGCCGGCCTCGACGGTCTGCGCGCCATCCCGTGGGTCTTCGGCTGGACCCAGTCCCGCCAGATCGTCCCCGGCTGGTACGGGGTCGGCTCGGGCCTGAAGGCCCTGCGCGAGGCGGGCCAGGGCGACGCGCTGGCCGAGATGGGCGAGCGCTGGCACTTCTTCCGCAACTTCCTGTCCAACGTCGAGATGACGCTGGCCAAGACGGACCTGCGGATCGCCCGCCACTACGTCGACACCCTGGTGCCCGACGAGCTCAAGCACGTGTTCGCCCGCATCGAGGCCGAGCACGAGCTCACGGTCCGCGAGGTCCTGCGGATCACCGGCGGCGAGAAGCTCCTCGACTCCAACCCGGTGCTCCAGCAGACCTTCTCGGTCCGCGACGCCTACCTGGACCCGATCTCCTACCTCCAGGTCTCCCTGCTGGCCCGCCAGCGGGCGGCCGCCGAGCGCGGCGAGGAGGCGGACCCGATCCTGTCCCGGGCCCTGCTCCTGACCGTCAACGGCGTCGCCGCCGGTCTGCGCAACACCGGCTGACGACACATGCGTGAGGGGCCCGTGCACCGATGGTGCACGGGCCCCTCGTGTATCGGGCCCCTTCGATCAGGATCCTTCAACTGTTGTACGTGGACTGCGCGCGCTCCAGGCCCTCCTGGATGAGGCACTCCACGGCGTCCGCCGAACGGTCGACGAACCAGTCCAGCTCCTTGCGCTCCGTGGAGGAGAAGTCCTTCAGCACGAAGTCCGCGACCTGCATCCGGCCGGGCGGGCGGCCGATGCCGCAGCGCACCCGGTGGTAGTCGGGGCCCATCGACTTCGTCATGGACTTGAGGCCGTTGTGGCCGTTGTCCCCGCCGCCCAGCTTCAGCCGGAGCGTCGGGTAGTCGATGTCCAGCTCGTCGTGGACCGCGACGATCCGGTCCAGCGGCACCTTGTAGAAGTCCCGCAGCGCCGTCACCGGGCCGCCGGACAGGTTCATGAACGACATGGGCTTGGCCAGCACCACGCGCCGGTTCAGCGGTCCCGGCGGGCCCATCCGGCCCTCGACCACCTGGGCGCGGGCCTTGTGCGCCTTGAACTTGCCGCGCATCCGCTCCGCCAGCAGGTCGGCGACCATGAAACCGATGTTGTGGCGGTTGCCCGCGTACTCCGCACCCGGGTTCCCGAGACCCACGATCAGCCAGGGCGCCGCGTCGTCCGACATCAAAAGCTCCTTATACGAAGACGACCGCCGTCCCGCTCCAGTGGAGCCGGACGGCGGTCGTTCAGCAAGTGCTGAGGGTGAGCGGTGAGGCTCAGGCCTCGGTGCCCTCGGCGGCCGGCTCCTCGGTCGACGCACCGATGACCTGCAGGACGGCGATGTCGCCGTCGACGGCCAGCGTGGTGCCGGCCGGCAGGACCAGGTCGGAGGCGGTGATGGTGGCACCGGCCTCCAGGCCCGCGATCGAGACGGTGACCTCGGTCGGGATGTGCGTGGCCTCGGCCTCGACGGAGATGGTGTTCTGGAGGGTCTCCAGCATGTTGCCGCCCGGGGCCAGCTCGCCCTCGGTGACGATCGCGACGTCGACGGTGACCTTCTCGCCCTTCTTGACGATCAGGAAGTCGACGTGGGAGACCGAACGCTTCAGCGGGTGCTTCTGAACGGCCTTCGGGATGACCAGCTCGGTGCCGGCGCCCTCGATGTCCAGGGAGAGCAGGACGTTCGGGGTGCGCAGCGCCAGCTGGAGCGCGTGGGCGTCCACGTTGACGTGCTTCGGGTCGGTGCCGTGGCCGTAGATGACCGCGGGGGTCAGGGCGTCACGGCGGGCCTGGCGGGCAGAGCCCTTGCCGAAGTTTTCGCGGACCTTCGCGGCAAGCTTGATCTCGGACATGCTCACTCCTCGTGGGGTGACGGAAATGGACGACAGTCACCCGGCCGGAACACGGCCTGCTACGAAGAGCGCGTCGATAACGGAGCACCCATACCCGTCTGAAACAGGTACGGCCTCCCTCGCCGAGCAACTCGAGGAGTGTACCCGGCGGGGAGGCCGTACCCAAAAATGATCTAGCGCACAGGGGACGTGCTTGCTGCTGCTCTGCTCTCTTACTGCTGCTCTTCGAACAGGCTGGTGACCGAGCCGTCCTCGAAGACCTCGCGCACGGCGCGGGCGATCATCGGGGCGATGGAGAGCACCGTGATCTTGTCGAGCTCCAGGTCGGACGGGTCCGGCAGGGTGTTCGTGAACACGAACTCGCTGACCTTGGAGTTCTTCAGGCGGTCGGCGGCCGGGCCCGACAGGATGCCGTGCGTGGCCGTCACGATGACGTCCTCGGCGCCGTGCGCGAAGAGCGCGTCGGCGGCGGCGCAGATGGTGCCACCGGTGTCGATCATGTCGTCGACCAGGACGCAGACGCGGCCCTTGACCTGACCGACGACCTCGTGGACCGTCACCTGGTTGGCGACGTCCTTGTCACGGCGCTTGTGCACGATCGCCAGGGGGGCGTCCAGGCGGTCGCACCAGCGGTCGGCGACGCGTACGCGGCCGGCGTCCGGGGAGACGATCGTCAGCTTGGAGCGGTCGACCTTGGCGCCGACGTAGTCCGCGAGGACCGACAGGGCCGAAAGGTGGTCGACCGGGCCGTCGAAGAAGCCCTGGATCTGGTCGGTGTGCAGATCGACCGTGAGGATGCGGTCGGCGCCCGCGGTCTTCAGCAGGTCGGCGACCAGGCGGGCCGAGATCGGCTCGCGGCCCTTGTGCTTCTTGTCCTGGCGGGCGTACCCGTAGGACGGGACGATCACGGTGATGGAGCGTGCCGACGCGCGCTTGAGCGCGTCGATCATGATCAACTGCTCCATGATCCACTTGTTGATCGGAGCCGTGTGGCTCTGGATCAGGAAGCAGTCCGCGCCACGCGCCGACTCCTGGAAGCGGACGTAGATCTCGCCGTTCGCGAAGTCGAAAGCCTTGGTCGGCACGAGGCCGACACCGAGCTGGTGCGCGACCTCCTCGGCCAGCTCGGGGTGGGCGCGGCCGGAGAAGAGCATCAGCTTCTTCTCGCCGGTCGTCTTGATCCCGGTCACAGCACTGTCTCCTCAGACGTGGGAAAGCTGCTCGCCCCCATGTGCGTCCGTCCCGCACACGGTGAGCCAGCCGAATTGCGTTCACCTATCACGGTACGCCGTATCGGGCGTAGCCGTTTCCGGTCAGTTCACCTCAGCGTTCGCCGGAGTCCTCGCGGACCGCCGACTGAGCCGCTGTCGCGGCGGCACTTCCCGGACGCTTGCGGGCCACCCAGCCCTCGATATTCCGCTGCTGGCCGCGGGCCACGGCCAGGGCGCCGGGCGGCACGTCCTTCGTGATCACGGAGCCGGCGGCGGTGTAGGCGCCGTCCCCGATGGTGACGGGAGCCACAAACATGTTGTCCGAACCCGTCTTGCAGTGTGAGCCGACGGTCGTGTGGTGCTTGTGCTCGCCGTCGTAGTTCACGAACACGCTGGCCGCGCCGATGTTCGTGTACTCGCCGATCGTCGCGTCGCCGACGTAGGACAGGTGCGGGACCTTGGTGCCCTCGCCGATCGTGGCGTTCTTCATCTCCACGTACGTGCCGGCCTTGGCCTTCGCGCCCAGGTTCGTGCCCGGACGCAGGTAGGCGAAGGGGCCGACGCTCGCCGATGCACCGACGACCGCGGTGTCCGCCACCGTGTTGTCCACGCGGGCGCCCGCGCCCACGTGCGTGTCCTTCAGACGGGTGTTGGGGCCGACCTCGGCCCGCTCGGCGATGTGCGTGGTGCCGAGCAGCTGGGTGCCGGGGTGCACGATCGCGTCCTGGCCGAAAGTCACCGTCACGTCGACGAGGGTGCTCGCCGGGTCGACGATCGTCACGCCGGCGAGCATGGCGCTCTCCAGCAGACGGGCGTTCAGCAGCGCGCGGGCCTCGGCGAGCTGGACCCGGTTGTTGATCCCGAGGATCTGCCGGTGGTCCGCGCCCACGGCCGCGCCGACGCGGTGGCCGGCCTCGCGCAGGATGCCGAGCACGTCGGTGAGGTACTCCTCGCCCTGGCTGTTGTCGGTGCGGACCTTGCCGAGGGCGTCCGCGAGGAGGGCGCCGTCGAAGGCGAAGACCCCGGAGTTGATCTCGCGGATGGCGCGCTGGGCGTCGGTGGCGTCCTTGTGCTCGACGATGGCGGTGACCGCCCCGTCGGCGCCGCGGATGATCCGGCCGTACCCGGTGGAGTCGGGGACCTCGGCGGTGAGCACGGTGACGGCGTTGCCGTCGGTCTCGTGCGTGGCCGTCAGCGCGGCCAGGGTCTCGCCGGTCAGCAGCGGGGTGTCGCCGCAGACGACGACCACGGTGCCGGCGGGACGGTCGGCGGCGAGCTCTTCGAGGGCCATCCGGACGGCGTGCCCGGTGCCGTTCTGCTCGTACTGGACCGCGGTGCGGACGTCGGCGTCGATCGCGGCGAGGTGCGCGGTGACCTGCTCGCGGGCGTGCCCGACGACGACGACGAGGTGGGTGGGGTCCAGCTCGCGGGAGGCGGCGACGACGTGACCGACGAGCGAGCGCCCGCTGATCTCGTGCAGAACCTTGGGTGTGGCCGACTTCATGCGGGTGCCTTCACCCGCTGCGAGTACGACGACGGCTGCCGGGCGGTTGGCGCTCACGGGTGTGCCCTTCGGCTTCGGGTGGTGGACCCGTGAAGGATACCGGGGGGTTTAGGGCCCTAAACGAGGGTGGGTCCCGACTGCGAAAGCCAGGACCCGGACCGTGAAGCTCCCCTGTCAGGACTCGAACCCGAACATAAGGCACCAAAAGCCTCAGTGCTGCCAATTACACCACAGGGGATTAATCGACTAAACCAGACATTGCGCCCTGGTGGTCGAGCCGACGGGACCTACTATGCCGCACCAGGCGCCCTGAATGCGACGGTACAAATCCGAGCCCTTCACCGGGATTTCCGGTCGCCTCCGGACCGGGGCCGCTGCGTAGGCTGGACCGTATGACCAGTACGGGGGAAGAGCAGGGAAAGGCGGGGGCCGGGCGGGACGGGCCCTTGTGGTGGGATCGGCGCAGGTCGGCCCTGTGGGACGTGGGGCTCGGAGCGGTGTCCGCCGTCGAGTGCGGGGTGGAGGGCGTCGGATTCGCCCGCGAGGCGGGGATCCCGGTCTTCACCGGGGTGCTGTTCGGGCTACTGGTCGGGTCGGTGCTCGTCCTGCGGCAGCGCTGGCCGATCGTCGTGGTGCTGGTCGGCATCGCGGTGTCGCCGGCGGCCATGGGGTTCCTGCTCGGGGTGGTCGGGCTGTACACGCTGGCCGCCTCCGAGGTGCCCCGGCGGATCACCGCGACCCTGGCGTCGATGTCGCTCGCCGCGACCTTCGTGGCGATGTACATGCGCACCCGGGCGGCGGACCCCGAGGTCACCCTCACCCTCGTCATCACCCTGTCCGTGTTCGTGGCGGTGGCGCTGACCGTGCCGCCGGTGCTTTTCGGGCTGTACACGGCGGCCCGCAGACGGCTGATGGAGAGCTTGCAGGAGCGGGCGGACTCGCTGGAGCGGGAGCTGTCACTGCTCGCGGACCGGGCGGAGGAACGGGCCGAGTGGGCCCGTACGGAGGAGCGGACCCGGATCGCGCGGGACATGCACGACGTCGTGGCGCACCGGGTGTCGCTCATGGTGGTGCACGCGGCGGCGCTCCAGGCGATCGCCGCCAAGGACCCCGTGAAGGCGGCGAAGAACGCTGCGCTGGTCGGGGACATGGGACGGCAGGCGCTGACCGAGCTGCGCGAGATGCTCGGTGTGCTGCGGGCCCAGACGCCGAAGCCGGCGGCCGTGGCCGTGCCGGTGGCGCTGGTGGGGAGCTTCGAGGACGGGCCGACGCTGGGCGAGCTGGAGGCGCTGGTCGGACAGTCGCGGGCGGCCGGGATGGTCGTGGAGCTGGATGTGCGAGGCGAGTACCGCGCGTACGTGGCGGAGGTCGAGCAGACCGCCTACCGGGTGGTGCAGGAGGCGCTGACCAACTGCCACAAGCACGCGGCGGGCGCACGGGTCGTCGTACGGCTGGCGCACCGGCAGGGGGAGGTGGCCATGCAGGTGGAGAACGGCCCCTGCGACGGCAAGGCGGCCGAGCCGGGGCTGCCGAGCGGCGGGAACGGCCTGGTCGGAATGCGCGAGCGGGTGCTCGCACTGGGCGGGGTGTTCGTGTCCGGTCCGACGGACGGGGGCGGCTTCAAGGTCTCGGCGGTCCTGCCGAGCGAGCGGGGGTAGGGGCGGATGGCGTGGGATCCGGTGGCGGAGCTGACGGACGACGAGCGTCGGTCTTTCGGGACCTACGGTGCGCACTGGCCGTACTGGGAGGAGCGGCTCTGGAGAAACGTGCCCGGGCCGTTCTACACGAGGGAGAACGACAACTGCTGGACCGGGCGGATCGAGGCGCCCGACAACGTGTTGTACGGGGGTGACCACTTCACCGAGTACGTGTTCCGGCAGCCCCGGAGTCCGGCCGAGGTGCGGGGGCTGGCCCGGGCCGCGGCGGTCGAGGTCACCGCGGGCTACGCGTGCGACGGGGACGTGGGGTGGACGCCCGGACTGGTGCGCGAGTGGTGGGCCGCCAGGGCGCGGAGCGAGGAGGATCTGGCGGCGGCCTCCGCCGAGCTCGCCAAGTCGCGGGATCCGCAGAGCGTGGACGCGGCCGCCGGAGTGCGGCAGTACCGCGCGTACTTGGGCAGTGGCGGCCTCGCGGCTGATCTGCGGGCGTACGTTTTCCGGCTGGGGGAAGGCCGGTACCCGGAGGTCGGGGAGCGGCTGCCGGAGCTCTGAGGCACGGCGGCGAACAGGGGAGGGTGGGATGACGGGGATGAGGGTGGGCTGGGATCCGGTGGCGGAGCTGACGGACGAGGACCGCAAGCTGTTCCAGGGGCGGTGGGAGAAGCGGCTCTGGCTGAACGTGCCGGGGCCCTTCTATACGGGCGAGACGGACACGTGCTGGACCGGGCGGCTGAACGCGCCCGGCAACGTGATGTACGCGGCGAGCACCGAGGGCACCCTCGAGTACGTCTTCCGGCAGCCGCGGAGCCCGGCCGAGGTGCGCGAGGTGGTGAACGCGGCGGACGAGGAGCCCTTCCAGGAGTACGCGTACGACGGGGACCGCTGGTGGACCCCGGAGGCGGTGCGCCGGTGGTGGGCCGGGCGGAGCCGGGTCGAAGAGCACCTGGCGCTCACGCTGGCCGAGTACGCGGACAGCGTCCATCCCGCCGACCGGGACGCCGCCGAGGGGGCGCGGGAGTTCCGGGCGTACCTGGAGGGCGGGCTCGCCACCGATCTGCGGGCGTACCTCTTCCGGTTGGAGGAGGGCCGCTACCCCGGGGACGGGGAGCGGCTCCCGGAGCTGGGGTGAAGCCTGCCTAGGCCGTCGTCAGGCGGGTCGGCTGGAGGCCGGTCAGGAGGAGGGTGAGGGCCTCGTCGAGGCTCGCGCCGAGGTACCAGTCGCCGGTGTGGTCCACGCAGTAGACGCGGCCCTCGCGGTCGAGGGCGAAGTGGGAGCCGCCCCCGGCCGGGTCCGTGTCGGCCTCGACGCCGAGCGGGCAGAGCTGGGTGGACAGGGCGCGGCCGAGGTCCGCGAAGGTGCGGGCCAGGTGCAGGCCCGTGAGGGGGTCCAGGCGTATCGCGGTCGGCGCGATCTGGCGGCCGGGGCCCGGGGCGGTGACGGTGAGGTTCCCGAACTCCGCCCAGGCTTCGACGGCGGCCGGGAACACGGTGTGCCGGTGCCCGGCGGGGGTGGTGTGGTCGCGCAGGGCGTCGGCCCAGTACTCGGCCTGCTTGATGTCCCAGCGGCCCGGCTCCCAGCCGGCGGTGCGCAGGGCGGAGTCCACGGCGACGGGGAAGCGGGTCGCGGAGGAACGGGCGTACGAAGCGGAGGTCGTGGTCATGGCGGCTACTCGGGGTGCGTGAGGTCGACGGGGCGTACGCCGAAGTGGGCGAGGAGGGCCTCGCAGGAGCGGCAGGGAGGTGCGTAGCTGCCGTGGAGCGGGTCGCCGTCCTCGCGGATGCGGCGGGCGGTGATCTTGGAGTGCTTCAGCGAGCGGCGCGCCTCGCTGGGCGTCAGGGGCTTGCGCGAGGCGCGCTTGCTGCGGGCGCCCTCGACGGTGGCGAGGTGGCGGGAGAGCAGGATCGCCTCCGGGCACCGGCCGGTGAAGCGTTCGCGCTGGCCGCTCGTGAGGGTGTCGAGGAAATCCTGTACGAGGGCGTGCAGGACGGGGGGCAGATCGGCCTTGCCGGCGGTCCCGGTGAGGGTTTCGCCGCGTACGGACAGGGCGGCGGCCACGGTGGGCAGGATCCCGTCGCGGCGGAAGCGGAGCGTCGGCACGGCGGGACGGGCGTCCCCGCCGCCGCCCCAGCGCAGCCGGGGATCGCCGGGGCCCTGGTCGGCCGCGGTGCGGGCCTGCGCGGGGACGGCCGCCGGGCCGCTGGTTCCCGTAGGACCGGCGCTGTCCCCGGGGCCGCGGGCGCCCGCGGGGCCCGCGGAAACCTGGGCTCCCGCCCCTCCTGAGTGGGCGTCGGCCGCGTCTGTGCGTGTTGCCGTGTTCTGCATGGTTGCGCTTTCCCTCCCGTGGCCGCGGTGCTGGCCGCTGTCGCGCACGCCCCCGTGCTGTGGGGACAGCCTGTCAAATGTCCCGTGGCATGTGGAAGCGGGGTCGAATATTCGTATCAATTCGGATCTTCCCGGCCGTCCCGCGGGTGCCGGATGTGAGTTCGTGGGTCGAATGGGTGACCTTTCGCGTGGGGTGTCGTTGATCGGATGACAGCACCGGCGGAAGGGGGGGCGTGAGTCGGAAGGTGCAGCTCGCCGTGGGCGAGGCCGCCCGGACCGCTTGCGCCCGTGGCCTGTTGCGGTCGGGGGTGGATGAGGCGAACGGTGAGCTGTTGGCGGTCTCCGTGGTGGCAGAGCGCGTCGGCTGGGCAGCCGATCTGGTGTCCGGGATGGCTGGTGACCTGCTGGCTGCGTACTGGAATGCCGTCGATGTGGATGCGCTCGCATCGGAGGAGGACGGTGGGGGCCGGAAGCTGCCGTCGAGCGCGTGGATGGCGCTGCGCCGTCTGGGCTGGACCGTCGTGCCGGAAGGGGGCCTTCGGGTCAATGACCGGATCGTTCGGATGGCGCAGGAGCAGGCCGGGCGCGTTCTGCGGTCGGTGAAGTGGCGCGTCGACCTGACCGGGGCGGTCATCTCGACCTGGCCTGTCGCCCCCGCCAACCGGACGGCCGAGGAATGGAATGCGGTGCGCGCCGCGGTGCCGGGCGGGCAGCATCTGCCGTCCAGCGTCATCACATCCCGGACCCGGCAGATCGCTGCGTACGCCAACAAGCACGACCGGATGCCGGCTGATGTGTTCGAGGTGGAAAGCGCGCCCAAAGCTGCGCGGATGCTGCTGTTGTCGGCCTGCGACGGGCAGCAGGCCACCATCGAGCGGGCGGACACGGCAGGCCGGGCGCTTCTGCGTTTGCAGCTCCCCATCCGGCCCGACCCGCGGTCGTACCGGGACTGGACATGGGTGGCTTGCCCCATCAAGCTGCCCCCGATGGTCCCCACAGGTGCGGTATTGCACCTGCCCACCCTCCGCCTGCACCAAGGCCGCGTCCGCGTCGATCTCGCCTACACCCACCCGGTGCCGAAGGCGGCCCACAGCGGGCACACGGTCGCTTTGGGTGTGGACTGGGGTCTGAACACCCTGCTCAGCGCGGGCGTGGCCCGGCTCCACGACGACGGGCGGATCACCACCCTCGGGGCGGGTGGCATGTTCCGGGCGGCAGGCGTCCTCGCCAAGCAGCACAGCCTGCGCAGGCTGTCCGAGTACCTGAATGCCAAGGCCCACCGCTATCAGCGGCTGATTGCCGGAGACGAGCAGCATGTCCTGGCTGCCAAGTACGACGCTCTGAGCTATGAGATCAGCCGGGTCTGCGCACGCCGGTCGAATCTGAATGACGCCTTGGCCCGGGCCGCCGCCCGTTGGGCGGTCGATCAGGCCATCGCCACCGGGGCGAGTGTCATCTACGTCGAGGACCTGCGTTCCATGGAGGCCCGTGGCATGGGCCGCACCATCAACACCCGACTGTCCCAGCAGGTGCGCGGGCAGATCGTGGACTGTATGCGGCATCTGGCCGCCGAGACGGGCATCGCCGTGGTCACCGTCCCCGCGCGCAACACGTCCAGGCACTGCCCGCAATGCCTCACACCGCTGCGACACCGCAAAGCCCCCGACCGGCCCACAACACCCGGCTGGAAATGGGCCCTGTGTCCCGGCTGCGGCTGGCAGGGCGACCGTGACCAGGGAGCCTGGCAGCGCATCGCGGCACGCGGACTGACCCACCAGGCCAAGACCGTGACCGACCGCGCCACAGACGCCCTGGTCATCCGCACGGTTGTGGACAGACTCGAAGCGGGCGCGGTCGTCGCACCCACCACGCCGAAGACCAGCCGGCGGGACCGGACCAAGACCGGACCCACCCGGCACAAGACAACACGCCCCGCGCCCAGGCGACGCAGGGCACCCTCCCCCACCAGACCGCAAGGCCCGGCGGGCAAGCGTCCGGAGGGGCACGTTCACACGGACCGGTTCCGGCTGCCTCGCGCAGCCCACCGGCACCAGGACGTGACGACGATCAGCACACCCACCACCAGCCGACACCGGCCACGAGGCGCAGCACTGGGCGCGGGATTCCACCTGCACGCTCACGTCACCCCTCCAAGGTGGGAACATATCCTCGATCCAGACACTCAGTCCGGCTCAGGATCACTTAGCTGATCAGAGACGCTGTGGTGAACCAGCCAGATCCAGCAGGGGGCTACCGCCATGACGACAGGTCGGCTCGGGCATCAGGCCGCGCCACCCAACGCCGCTTATTCGGGGCAGGTCGTGCATTTCCCGGACCCCGTCCGGGCCGCGCGCCATCCCCACGGAGTCCGCATCGGCGCGAACGGACACCCCGACTTCGCGCTGTACGCCCGCGCGGCCGTCGAGATCGCCGAGCCCCCGGAGGGCTTCGGCGTGGACGAGCTGCGCCTGACGGACTGCGTGTCCGCGAACGCGGCCATGCGGGCCACCGGCCACGAACTGTGGGACACGGTCGGCCCGGTGTCGACCCCGCACGGCTGGACCTGGCACCACGTGTCCGGCACGCGCCGCATGGAACTGGTCCCGGTCGAGGTGAAGTCGCTGCTGAGGCACCACGCCGGTCTGGCGACGGCCGCGGTCGACCACGTCAAGCGCGGCACGCGGCCGTTGCAGGAGCTGCGCCCGGTGCACCTGGGACTGCCCAAGACGGTGGTCTCGGTGACCGAGCAGCAGGTCCAGGGCGTCGAGGAGGACCTCGGCTACCGGCTCCCGGAGGCCTACCGCTCCTTCCTGAAGGCGGCGGGCGGCTGCGCTCCCGTGGGCACGGGGCTCGACGTGGAGCTGGGACTGCTGGTGGACCAGCCGTTCTTCACGGTGCGCGAGGAGGCGGCGGTCAACGACCTCGTCTACGTGAACAAGTGCCTGCGGGACCACCTGACGAAGGACTACCTGTGCGTGGCCTTCGTGCAGGGCGGGCTGCTCGCGGTGAAGGTGCGCGGGGAGGGGATCGGCTCGGTCTGGTTCTCTCCGTACGACGATGCGCGCGACCAGGACGGCTGGTCGGTGCAGGAACGCGTGGAGCGGCTGCTGCTGCCGTGCGGTGCGGATTTCGACGCCTTCCTGGAACGGCTGGCGGGCAATCCGCCGGAGCTGGAAACGGTGGCCGGTCTGATGGTGGACGGCGGATTCGCGCGCTCGGTTCCCGTGACGGGTACGGGCACGGGCGCGGGTTCGGCGGAGCGTTCGGTTCCCGGTGCCGGTCCGGCAGCGGCACCGGTGGAGAGGTGACGGCGCGATGGTGACGTTTGCGCAGGCGCAGGAGCGCGCCGAGGAGTGGATCAACGGGGACGTGCCCGCGTACCAGCACCGCGAGGTGCGCGTACGGGAGTTCGGACTCGGTTTCGTGGTGTGGGCGGAGGACCGCCCCGCGGGCCCGGTGTCGGGGGGCGGCCGGCAGCGGCTGGTCATCGCGCGGGACAGCGGGGAGGTGACGCTCTGGCCCGGCCTGCCGGTGGGTGAGGTGATCCGCCGCTACGAGGAGGAGTACGGGGCGTCGGCCGCGCAGGCCGAGGCTTCGGTGCCGGTGCCGCGCATCGACTCCGAGCAGACCTCGTTCATGCTGAGCCCGCCGGAGTGGCTCCAGGAGGCGGCGGACCGGGCGGGGATCCCGGCTGCTCCGGTGACCCCGGCTGTTCCCGTGGCCCCGGCTGACGCGGTGGCCGCCGCCGGGGAGCCGGTGGCGGAGCCCGTGCCCCTGCGGCGCGGGGGAGAGGTCCCCTACGAGCCGACCGCCAACGACGGGGTGCCCGCCGAGGTTCCGGCCGGGGCCACGCCCTGGGCCGGGACCGACGTGAACCCCGGTGCGGACTCCGTGTCCGTACCGCTGCCGGCGACGGTGTTCGCGCCGCCGCTGTCCGGATCGGACCTGGACGACGCCCCGGGGTCCTCGGGGCCGGGCCCGGAGGCGCGCACGACCCTGATGCCCAGGGGCAGTGCACTGCCGAAGACCGCCGTCGTGCCCGCGCTGGACCCGGAGTCCGGGCCGGGGCGGGGTCAGGCGTCCGGTGGGGACATCGCCGACGCGCCGACGAGCAAGGCCCGGGTCAACCGGTCCGCGACCCCCTCGCCCGTGACTCCGCCGGGTCCGCCCGGTGCACCCGGTGCGCCGGGCGGGGCCGGCGGGTCCGGTGGGGCCGGTGGGGGCGCTGCGTCTGGTGGGGGTGCGGAGTCGCCTTCGTACGCCGCCACCATGCTGGCGGGCCCCGGTGGCCCGCAGCAGCCCGGTCCGCCCGGAGCTCCGGGGGCGCCCGGTCCTCCCGGTGTGCCCGGTGGTGGGCTGGATCATGCCGCGACGATGCTGGCGGGTCCGGCCGTGACGGGGCGGCCGCCCGCGCCTCCCGGTCCTCCGGGGGCTCCCGGGGCTCCCGGGGCGTCGGGGTCGTTGGGGTCGGTGGGGTCGTCCGGGTCGTCGGGTGGGCGCGGGGACGCGTACGCCGCGACGATGCTGGCCGGCCCCGGTGCTCCGCAGCCTCCCGGCCCGCCCGGTGCTCCCGGTCGGCCAGGTGCTCCGTCGGGTGCCGGGCAGCCGCCTGCGCCGCCCGGTCCTCCCGGTGTGCCCGGTGGTGGGCTGGATCATGCCGCCACGATGCTGGCGGGTCCGGCCGTGACGGGGCGGCCGCCCGCGCCTCCCGGTCCTCCGGGGGCTCCCGGGGCGTCGGGGTCGTTGGGGTCGTCCGGGTCGTCGGGTGGGCGCGGGGACGCGTACGCCGCGACGATGCTGGCCGGTCCCGGCGGGCCGCAGCCTCCCGGCCCGCCCGGTCCGCCCGGTCCCGCGCCGCAGGCATCCGTACCGTCGGGCCCCAACCCCGGGGTGCCCACGGTCGGACCCGGCTACCAGGCCGTGCTGCGCTACCGCGCGCCCGACGGCTCCGAGCAGCAGGTCATCCGCCGTTCCGCGCCCGGCACCCCGCACCCGGAGTGGCAGATCCTGTACGAGCTGCGGGCGATGAACGTGCCCCCGCAGCAGGTGCTGGAGCTGCACACGGAGCTGGCCTCGTGCGAGCTGCCCGGCGGCTACTGCGCGCGCATGATCCGGGAAACCTGGCCGCAGGTCCGGATCACGAACGTGGCCCCGTACGGGACGGACCACGCGGGCCGGCAGCAGGGCATGCGCCACCTGCTGACCCACCAGGGCGAACTGCACCAGGTGGCGGACGGCCCGGCGCGCCCCGCGCCGGTGCGCGCCCCGCTGCCGCAGGTGCCCTTGCAGCCGGCGATCCCGCTGGACGCGATCGCGCAGGAGCTGGCGGGGGCGTTCGGGCCGCAGGGGGTGTTCCGCTTCGAGCAGCGCGCGGTGTCCCGGCAGGGCGTGCCGGAGATCGTGGCGCAGACGCTGATGTGGTCGGGTCTGCCGGTGGACTTCGGGCCGTTCTTCTGGGCCCAGGCCGTACCGGGTGCCCCGCTGCCGACGCTGGCCGAACTGGCCGCGCAGCGGCAGGTGCAGCCGGCCTCGGACGCGGGCTCGTACCTGGTGGTGGGCAGCGACTTCGGCAAGGCGCTGTGCGTGCAGTACGGGACCGCGCACATCGTGGCGGTACCGGTGGAGAGCGGTCCCGGCGGGGCGCCGGTGCCCCCGCAGTTCGTCAACTCCTCGCTGCCGCAGTTCGTACGGTCCCTGGCGATGCTGGGTCACATGTGGCGGCTGCGCCAGCATCTGACGCCGGAGCAGGCGGGCCGCTGGACCGTCGATTTCCAGGCGAATCTGGCGGGGCTGGACAGCGCGGCGCTCGCGTCGCCGGAGAACTGGTGGTCGGTGCTGCTGGAGCAGATGTGGGACGGGCTCCTCTGATCCCGCGCTGATCCCGCTCTGATCCTCCGCTGATCCGGATGGCCGGGTCGTGACCCTCGAACGGGGTCTCGGCCCGGCCATTCGGGCTTCCGGGAGCAAATGACGCATCCTTGGCAGGAACCCCCGCGAGAGAGGCGCTTCCAGGATGAGTGCACCCTTTACGACCGTGCGTGGCCGTGGCTACCGGGCGGAAGAGGTGGACCGGTACCTCGCCCGGCTGTCGGGCAGCCGGGACGACGCCTGGGAGCGGGTGGCCCGTCTGACCGTGCTGGCCAGGGACATGGAGGCGGAGGCGGAGCGGCTGCGCGTGGTGGTCTCCGGACTGGCCCCGCAGACGTACGACGAGCTCGGCGAGCGGGCCCGCCGGATCCTGCTGCTGGCCGAGGAGGAGTCCGAGACCCTGCGGGGCGACGCGCGGGCGGACGCACTGGCGGCGGCGGGCGCCGCCGAGGCGCACGCGGACCGGGTGACGGAGCTGGCGCGCGGGGACGCGGAGGCGGTGCGCGAGCAGACCGAGGTCCGGGCCCGGCAGGCGCTGCTGCGGGCGGGGCGCGAGGCGGACGACGCGCGGACGGAGGCGCGGGACGACGCGGCGGCGTGGCGGGCGGAGGCGGCTGCCGTGCTGGCGGACACGGCGCGCCGGGCGGAGGCGCTGCTCGCGGAGCGCGAGCAGGAACACACGGAGCGGTGGGACGCGGCGGAGCGGGAGCTGGCGGCGCGGGAGGCGGAGCTGGAGTCCCGGCACGCGGAGCTGGAGCGGTACGCGGAGTCGCGGCTGGCGGAGGCGAAGCGGGGGTTCGCGCAGGCGCAGGAGACGGCGCGGCACGGGCAGGAGGACGCGGAGGCGAGGGCGGCGGAGCTGATCGCGGAGGCGCGGGTGCGGGAGGAGCGGGTCGGTCGGGAGACGGAGCGGATCCTTCGGGAACACGGGGAGTCCCAGGACGAGATGCGGGCGCACATGAACCACGTCCGCTCGAGCCTTGCGGCGCTGACGGGGCGTGCGCCGGCGGAGGGCTAGCCCGGCGGCGCCGTTGCGCCTCAAACGCCGGCGGGGCTGGGGTGTGCCGGGGCTCGGGGGCTGCGTGTGGGGGGCGGTGCCGGGGGGGGGGGGGGGGGGGGGGGGGGGGGGGGGGGGGGGGGTGGGGGGGGGGGGGGCGGGGCGGCGCCCGGGGGGGGGGGGGGGCGCCCCAGAGCGGACGGAGACGAG
>NZ_JBIWAE010000037.1:0-59308 GCF_044759865.1 Streptomyces sp. NPDC099050
CAGGTCCTGCGCTCCCGTTCGCCCGACGGCGTCGAGCAGGAGGTCTGGGGCCACCTGCTCGTCCACCATGCGATCCGCCAGCTCATGCACACCGCCGCCGAAGGCGCCGGCACCGATACCGACCGGCTCTCTTTCACCCGCACCCTCCGCCTCGCCCGACGTCAAGTCACCGCGCAGGCGGCCTTTTCCCCCTGACCGCCTGGCCACAGCCCTCACAGACGGGTTGCGCGAGATAGCCCGCCACCTGCTGCCCTTGCGCCGCCGGCGCTCGAACGCCCGCGTCGTCAAACGCAAGATGTCCAACTTCGGCGTCAGACGAGCAGAGCACCGGCTCTGGCCGCAGCCCACACTCGATCCAGTCGATGCCGTAGCCATCGCCCCGCACCACAAAACGGCCCCGATCAACCCACCAGTGAAGGTCCCACGCGTCTGGGATTCCTAAGTCACTGGTATTGAGCCTAGACCCGCTGCTCCAGTACCTGGCCCGGCCAGGTGCCGGAGAGGAACGGGTCGGTGCGGGTGAAGCCGTTGCGCTCGTAGTACGCGACCAGTTGGCCCGTACCGCCCGCCCAGCAGTCGACCCGCAGCAGTTCCACACCGGCCCGCCTGGTCTCCTCCACGGCCCGGGCCAGCAGGGCCGCGCCGATGCCCAGGCCCGCGTACCGACGGTCGGAGACCAGCAGGCGGACGTACCGCTCGGGCTCCCCGGCCGGTGGGATCATCGGCATCTTCGAGCTGGGCCCGGTGTCCAGGACGAGGGCTCCGACGGGCACGCCGTCCCGCTCGGCGATGTACGGGGCGTTCTCGGTCGTGTACCCCTGGACGCGCTCCACCCCGCCGGGGACGAGCGAGTACGGGGTCGTGCCCCACTGCTCGGTGTTCCCGCGGGCGTTCATCCAGGCCACCGCCGAGTCGAGCATGTCCAGAACTGCCTGTGCGTCCGCCGGGCCGCCCGGCCGGATCCGTATGCCGTGTGTGCTGTCGTTCATGACGCGAGCCTATGCCGTGTCACGGTGCGGCCTCCCGGTGCTCAGCGCGCGGTACTCCGTGGGCGTGACCCCGTACGCCTCGCGGAACGAGCGGCTGAAGACCTCGGGCCCGCTGAAGCCCCAGCGGGCGGCGATGGACTGCACCCGGTGGGCGGCGAGTTCGGGCCGGCCCAGGTCGGTGCGGCACCGTTCCAGACGGCGCCGCCGGATCCGGGCCCGGACGCTCTCCCCCTGCCCCTGGAAGAGCTGGTGGAGAGCGCGCACGGAGATGGTGTGACGGGCCGCGATGGCGGGCGGTGCCAGCTCCGGGTCCCCGAGGTTGTGCTCGATGAAGGCGTGGATCCGCCGCAGGAGGACCTCCGCCCGGGCTTCGGCGGGGATCCGCTCCTCGGCGTCCAGGTGCTGGGCCAGGCAGGCCGTGGCGAGGTCGATGGCGACCACGCCGAGCCTGGCCAGCTCCCGCGGCTCGCATTCGGCGGCGTGGTCCTCCAGGGCGGTCATGAAGGAGGCCAGGATCGCCGCGATGCCGCGGTCACCCGGTATGCGGCGGGCCAGCAACCGCTCCAGCCGCTCGGGGCGCAGGGGCAGTACGTCCCGGGGGAGCATCAGGATCGTCGCCCGCACCTGGCCGGCGTCCGCGTGCATCGCGTTGTCGGAGGGGCGCGAGGTGTCCCACAGCATGAGGTCACCGGCCCCGGCCGTGCACGCGTTGCGGTGCTGGGACATCGACGTGACGCCCTTGCGCAGCAGGGCCAGTTGGTACTGCTCCGGATCGCCGCGCCGGATCAGCGCGGGGGTGCGCCGCGAACGCAGCGGCGACAGGGTGAACTTGGAGGCGCGCAGGGGCCCCAGGTCCACGACGGCGGCCTCGCCCTGGAACTCGGCCGGCCGCTCGCTGCTGAGGGCGGCCGGCATCACCTCGCGCGAGATGATGTCGGCGTACCAGTCGAACCGCTCCCCCGCGGGCACCCCGCCCGACGACACCACTGACCACATCCCGCGCCCCCACGCTCGAACTCATCGGCAGGATCCAAGGATGCGGCCAACGGAGCGGCTTCGGCGCATGGTTGGGGTCGGCGTGGCACTCGCGCGGCCCGAACGGCCACCGCACCCGGCCCCGTTCCCGTCCCCGCCCCCGTCCACGCCCGCCCCCTACCCGCCCGTCCCCGTCCCCGCCCGTCAGCGGCGGCCCGGCGAGGCCGTGGGTGGCGGGCCCGAGGCCGAGGGCGAGGCCCGCGACGGGGACGGGGACGAGGACGGGGCCGGCGGAGCCGAGGCGGAGGAACTGGGCCGTGGCGTACCCGTACCGGCCTCCGGCACCCGCGACGGGCTCACCGTGGGCCTGTACGAGTTCGCGGGCGCGGCCGAAGGCGAAAGCCGCGACCGTGACGGGGACGGCGACGGGGACGGCGACGGCGACGGATCGGCCGGGACCGGTCCGGGAGTCGGGCCGGTCGGCGTGGGCGACGCCGGCGCGGCCGGCGGCACCGGTACCGGCCCCGGGCGGACCGGAGCGTCGGGCGCCAGTACGGCGTACCCCACCACCGCGGCGGCCGCCGCCAGCCCCGCCAGGGGCAGCGCGAACCCGCGCGGCCAGGCCCACTGCAGACGCCGCGCCCCGGGCCCGGGCGGCTGCGCCGGGCGCAGTTCGCGCACGGTGATCCCGGCCGCGCGGGCGTCCAGGGCCTGCCGCAGCCGGTGCTCGACCGGCCGCCCGGCCGGCGCCCCGAAGCGCTCGTCCGTCCCTGACGGCCCGGAAGGCGGCTCCTGTCCACGCGTCATATCCGACCCTCCAGAATCCGCTCCAGCGCGTCCAGCCCACGGCTCGCGTTCGATTTGACCGCCCCCCGGCTGATCCCCAGCGTCTCGGCGATCTCCGCCTCGCTGAGGTCCGCCCAGTAGCGCAGCACGAGGACCTGCCGCCGCCTGGGCGTCAGCCGACCCAGCGCGGCGAGGACCTCGCGGTGTGCCTCGTCGAGGACCACGGAGGCTTCGGCGGAGGGGACGTCGGCGGGTGCCTGCGGGGTCCACGCGCGGGCGGTCCGGCGCCGGCGCAGCACGGACCGGGCCGTGTTGACCACGGCGGTGCGCAGGTAGCCCAGCGCGTTGTCCACCTCCGTGATCCGCTCGCCGTGGCGCCGGTACAACGCCGTGAAGGCGTCCTGCACCACGTCCTCGGCCGTACCGAGATCGTCCACCAGCAGCACCGCCAGCCGGACCATCCGCAGCCGGTGGGCGTGGTAGAGCTCGGTCACGGTGGGCGGCGGGCCGCCCGCCTCGGAGGGATGGCCGTACGTGTACCCGTGCCGGTACGGCTCCGGCGGCGCGGTCGGGGCCTGCGCGAAGGAGCGCTCCCGGCGCAGCAGGAACGACCACAAGCCCCGCCGCGGCCGGTCGAAACCGGTCGTGGCGGGGCCCAGGGAAGGTGCGAGGTGGAGCACGGTGGTCCTCAGCCGTTGGCGCGGCGCCGCATGGTGTACAGGGTCGCGGCCCCGGCGGTGATCAGCACGGCGGCCCCGGCGCCGAGTGCGGCCGTGGTGGCGGAGGAGCCAGTATGCGCGAGCTCGGACGGGCCGGGCGAGGCGGGGGCCCCGCTCGGAGCCGCGCTCGGGACGGCCGTCGGCGTCCCGCCCGGGGCGACGGTCGGGGACGCGCTCGGGCGGACGCTAGGGGCCGTGCTCGGCGACGAGCTCGGGCGGGCGCTGGGAGCCGTGCTCGGCGACGAGCTCGGGCGGACGCTGGGGGCCGTGCTCGGCGTCGCGCTCGGGGGCCGGCTCGCCGAGGGCGTGGGGGCCGAGGGGGCCACGCTCGGCGCGGTCGTCGCCGGTGCGGGAACGGCCACGGTCGGCGATGCGGACGCCCCTGCTGCTGCGGAGGCCGGCCCGGCCAGCGCGAGGGCCGCGCCGGCGGCGGCGACGGCGAGGCCGGCCGCCCTGCGGACGGACAGCGGGGCGCGCTTCAGGTTCTTCACGGTGGTTCTCCACGGTCGGCTGCGGGGCGCGGGATCACGCCCTTCACCCCCGCACGACGCGCGAGTGCCCGGGAGGTTGCCGCCGATTCCGAAAAACTTTTCGCGGCCCTCCGGAACGGCCCGGCCGCAGCCCCCGCCACAGCCCCCGCCACGCCCCCGCACGGCCTCCGGCGCCGCCCGCTCAGGACCGGCGTGCGCCCGCCGGCCCCGCCCCACGTCGGCCCCGCAGCCCCCGCAGGGCCGCGCCGATGACGGCGACGCCTTCCTCGATCTCCCCCGCCGTGCCCGCCGCGTAGCCGAGGACCAGGCCCGGAGCCCCCGGAGTCATCCGGTGCCAGGACAGGGGGTGCGCCTTGACCCCGAGGTCCAGGGCCGCGGCGGCGAGAGCGGTGTCGTCGAAGCCCGCCGGGGCGCCGAGGCCGCCCGCTCCCTCGAAGGTGACCATCAGGTGCAGCCCCGCCGCCGCCCCGTGCACCCGCGCGCCGGGCAGTTCGGCGGCGATCGCCCGGAGCATCGCGTCCCGGCGGGCCCGGTGGCGGCGGCGCACGAAGCGCAGGTGGCGCTCCAGTTCGCCCGAGGCCATCAGCCGGGCCAGCACCAGCTGGGCGAGGACGGGATTGCCGAGGTCGGCGTAGCGCTTGGCCTCGATGACGGCGTCCAGCCGGCGCGGCGGGACCAGCAGCCAGCCCAGACGCAGGGCGGGGGCGAGGAGTTTGGAGACGCTTCCGGTGTAGCAGACGGCCTCCGGGAGCAGGGCCCGCAGCGCGGGGACGGGGGCGCGGTCGTAGCGGTGTTCGGCGTCGTAGTCGTCCTCGATGACGACTCCCCCGGCCGCCGCCCAGCCGAGCAGCTCGCGGCGCCGTTCCCCGTCGAGGACGACCCCGGTCGGGAACTGGTGCGCCGGTGTCAGCACCACCGCCTGGGCCGGGCCGGCCGCCAGGGCCGCGGTGTCGATGCCGCTCTCGTCCACCGGTACGGGCAGGACCCGCATGCCCCCGTGCTCCAGTTGCAGCCGCGCCCCCAGCGAACCGGGATCCTCCACGGCGACGCGCCGTACGCCCTCCGCGCGCAGCACCTGGGCCAGCAGCCCGAGCGCCTGGGCCACGCCCGCCACCACGACCACCTCGTCGGGGGCGGCCCGGATCCCGCGGTTCAGGGCGAGCCAGCCGACGATCGCCTCGCGCAGCGCGGGGGCGCCCTGCGGGTTGCCGTAGCCGAAGTCGGCTGGGGTGAGCTCGGCCAGGACCCGGCGCTCCGCCTGGAGCCAGGCCGTACGCGGGAACGCGGTCAGATCGGGCGCCCCCGGCGCGAGGTCGATCCGGCACGGGGCGGCGCGCAGCGCGAAGACGGGGCCGCCCCGCGGCCCCGGGGCGAACGGGCCCGCCGGATCGGGGGCTCCGGGCCCGGCGGGCCCGGGCCGGGGCTGCCGCCCGGTCACCGGGGCGGCCACCACGACGGTCCCCGCGCGGCCGCGGCCGGCCACCTGGCCGGTCTCCGCCAGCCGCTGGTACGCCTCGGTGACCAGCCCCCGGGAGACCCGGAGTTCGGCGGCGAGGACTCGGCTGGCCGGGAGCCGGCTGCCGACGGCGAGCGTGCCGTCGGCGATGGCGGCACGCAGCCGGTCGGCCAGCCAGTCGGTACGGCCGCCCGCGGGTGCCCGGCCGATGTCGAGCTGGAGGAAGTCCGACCCGGCTGTTTCGGACCCCTGGATGGCGCTTCCTTTGGACCTGTCCATGGGTCCATTGTGGCGCCAGGCTCGACGGTATGAGCAACTCACCTCCTCCCCGCCCCGCGCACCCTTCCAACCCTTCCCACCCTTCGCACCCTTCGCCCCGGCAGCTGCGCGACCTCGCCCCCGGCATCGCCGGCATGGTCCTCGTCGGCAGCAGCGTCACCCTCTCCCGCTCCCTGGTGGACGCCCCGCTCTTCGGCGTGCAGGCCGTCCGGTACGCGGTGGCCGCGCTGCTCCTGTTCGGCTTGGCCCGCGTCGCCCGGGTGGCGATCAGGGCCCCGCGCGGCCGGGAGTGGCTGTGGCTGGCGGGGGTCGCCGCGACCGGGCTGGTGCTGTTCAACGTGGCCGTCGTACGGGGCGTCGCGCACGCGGAGCCGGCCGTCATCGCGGTCGCCGTGGCCTGCGCGCCGGTCCTGCTCGGGGTGATCGGTCCGCTGCTGGAGGGCCGCGGGCCCAGCCGCCGGGTGCTGCTGGCCGCTCCGGTGGTCGTCGCCGGGGCGGTGCTGGTGGAGGGAACGGGCCGGACGGACGCGGCCGGGGTCGGGTGGGCCGCGCTCGCGCTGGGCTGCGAGGCGGGGTTCACCCTGCTCGCGGTGCCGGTGCTGCGCCGCCACGGGGCGTGGGGGGTGTCGTTGCACGCGGTGTGGATGGGCGCGGTGATGCTGGCGGTGCTCACGGTGTGCGTGGAGGGGCCCGCCGAGCTCGTGTCCGTGAGCCCGCGCCAGTGGGCCGTCGCCGGCTACCTCGCCGTGATGGTGACCGCGGTGGCCTTCCTCCTCTGGTACCGCACGGTGGCCGCGGTGGGTTCCGGCCGGGCCGGGCTGCTGACCGGCGTGGCCCCGCTCGCGGCGGCGGGCGCGGGAGCCGTCACCGGCGGCGGGGTACCGGAGCCGGCGGTGTGGCTGGGCCTGGCCGTGGTGGTCGCCGGGCTGGCGGCCGGACTCCGGCCGGAGCGGGCACCGGACGGGCCGGCGGGCGCACTGGTCACACCGGTCACGTCCCCCGTTCCCCTCGCTTCCGTCACTTCCGCCCCTCCCCTCACCCCCGTCACGCGAAAGCCTCGTAACGCCCATGAGTCCACGGCCCCTTGAGCGCCCCCCGCCTTGTGGATCACAATCCGCAGATGGCAACGCCTCCGTACAGCAGCTGGATGCGGTACTTCTCGCCGACCGCCAACCACCGCCGGCTCGGGCTGGTGTGCCTGGGCGTGGGGGTGCAGCAGGGCGAGCTGCCGGTGGTCGGCCCGCGCGTGCTCGACCACCACGTCGCGGTGGTGGTCTGCGCCGGCCGGGGCTGGTTCAGCCACGGCGGGCGGGCCCCGCAGCCGGTGACGGCCCCGGCGCTGCTGTGGCTCGTGCCCGGGGTGGAGCACCACTACGGCCCCGATCCGCGGACCGGCTGGGACGAGTGCTTCGTGGATTTCACCGGCCACAGCGTGGAGGCGTACACCGACCTCGGCTATCTCAGCCCCGACCGGCCGCTGGTCCCGCTCAGCGACACGGCCGGGGTGCGGCACGTGGTCGACGGGATCCTCCGGGCGGCCCGGCTCGGCGGCCCCCTGCTGGAGGTGGAGGCCGCCGCGGCCGTGCACGGGCTGCTCGTCGCGCTGCGCTACGCCCGGGCCGGGGTGTCGCGGCAGGGGGACACCGTGATGGACACCCTGGCCCGGGACGCCCTGCTGCCGATCTCGGTGGCCGAGCACGCCGCCCGGCTCGGGATGAGCCTCCCCGAACTGCGCGGGGCGGTGCGGGGCAGTACCGGGGAGGGGGTCAAGGAGTACCTCCTCGGCATCCGCCTGAGCCGGGCGAAGGAGTTGCTGGCCCGGACCGACCTGCCGGTCGCCGGGGTCGCCCGGCGGGTCGGTTACGAGGATGCCGCCTACTTCAGCAGGCTGTTCAGCCGCCGGGTGGGCATGGCACCCGTCCGGTTCCGCCAACAGCAGGCGGTGCAACAGCAGTCGGCACGATGGCTCCTCTCCCCCCGGGAGTCACAGACCCAGGACCCACAGACCCGGGAGCCGCAGCCCCAGGAGCCCTCGCCGCCGGCCCCGGCACCGTGGGAAGGCGTCACGGCAGGTAGCCGATGTTGAGTTCCGCGACCGCCGTCCACGGATTGCCCGAAACCTCCCTCGTGGCCTTGAGCTTGACGTAGCGCGCGGTGCGCGCCGTGAAGGCCACGTCCTGCTGGGCCGTGGTGTTGGCGAAGGTGCCGGACGCGGCCGCGGTGCCCCAGGTGATCCCGTCCGTGGAGGTGAGCACCTGGTAGTCGGCGATGCGCCCGTTGCTCTGCGTCTGCCGGGGCAGGTAGTGCAGGGCGGAGACGTTGTACGAGGCTCCGAGGTCGAGGGTGATCTCGTGCGGCATCGGCGCGGTGGCCTGGTACCACTGGGTGTGCCAGATGGTGGCGCCGTCCCCGTCGAGCACGTTGGCCGCGGCGCCGTTCTCGCCGGCGGTCTCCTGGCTGTCGACGGCCTTGACGCTCATCTGCGTCTGGGGGACGAGGAGTTCGCCCCCGGTCCCGGAGCCGAGGTCGTCGACGGCGAGGTCGTCGAGGATGAAGTCGGCCTCGTTGTGGGAGCCTTCGCCGGTCACCTTCCGTACGCCGATCCAGGCGTCGGTGCCCGCGGTGAAGGTCTTGGTGAAGGTGGTCGCCGTGCGGGCCTGGTTCAGCGCGGTGGCCGTCTCGGTGCTGCCGGAGCCGGTGATGAACTGATAGTCGCCGCTGAAACCGTTCTCGTAGCTGAAGGTGACCTTGTACGAGCGGCCGGGCATCAGCCGCAGGGTCTGCGGGAGGGTGCGGTAGACGAGGCCCTGCCGTTCCTCGTGCGACTTCAGCGAGTTCTGCCCGCTGATCACGTCGTCGACCAGCTTTCCGCTCCAGCCCGCCTGGGTGTACGGGGCATTGCGCTGGGCGATGTGGGTGCGCGGGTCGGTCGCGGAGCCGCCGGCGCCGCCGAAGGCGAAGGGGCCCCAGCCCGCGTCGACGTTCTCGAAGTCCTCGGTGAACCAGTGGCCGTTCAGCGGGGTGCGGGCGGAGCGGACGACCCGTACGTCGTCCAGGTGGACGGTGCCGGAGCCGGAGGCCGCGGACAGCTTGAGGGCGGCCGTCGACTGCCCCGCGGGGACGTCGAAGAGCACCTTCATGCGCTGCATCTTGGTGCCGTTCTTCTCGCTGCCGCCGAGGCTGTTGGTCAGCGTGGAGGAATCGGCGTAGACGGAGGCGGCCGTGCCTCCGGCCGGGGTCACGGTCAGGGTGGCGGCGCGTCCGGCCGGGGTGGAGACCCAGACGGAGGCGGCGTAGGTGCCGGGGATGAGGCCGGTGAGCTGCTGGGAGACGGCGGGCGCGGTGCTCGCGGCCATGGTGAGCTCGTTCTGGCCCTGGGCGTTGCGGGTGACGGCGGCGCCGGTCCCGGTGACGGACCAGGCGTTCAGGTTGCCGGAGAAGAAGGAGGGGTCCTTGACGGGGGCGCCCTCGCCCCAGTTCGGGTCGGCCTGGGCGGGGGCGGCGCCGTTGGTCACGACGTAGGCGGTCTTCGCGGCGGCGCTGATGGTGACCTGCCCGCCGGTGACGGCCAGGTCGCCGACCAGCTGGCGGCCGGTGTCGGTCAGCTTGTACAGCTTGGGCGAGGACCAGCCGGCCGGCAGGGTCCAGGTGGTGGAGGCGGCCTTGTCGTTCCAGTGGTAGAGCTTGCCGTCGCGCGGGAGCAGGTAGGCGGAGCCGTCGAGGACGGTGCGGCCGGCCGTGGTGATCTTGCGGGTGTTGCCCGAGGTGGTGACGGTGGTGCCGTTGGCGAGGGTGACCGCGTTCGCGGTCCACTTCACGACCGGGGATTCCTGGAGGTACTTGGTCGGCAGGTTGGTCCCGAAGGTGGTGGTGAGGAAGGCCGTGAAGTCCCGCTTGCCCTGCCAGCCCTCGTAGGCGGTGATCTCCGCGCCACCGAGCAGCGGGTTCGCGGCGATCCAGTCGTCCTTGGTGTGGTTGGCGATGAAGCGGGCGATGTTCGAGTTGATGCCCTTGAGTTCGCTGCCGCCGTAGTTGACGTCGGTGGCCCAGTGGTGCCAGAGGGACTGTCCGGTCAGGGAGGCGGGGAACTCGGTGGCGAGCTGGAAGCCGAGGCCGCCGATCTCGCGTTCGAGCTTGCGCGAGAGGTAGCCGTCTCCGTACCAGACGTCCACGTAGAGGAAGTCCAGGCCGGGTGCGGCCGCCTTGAGGTCCTGGAACCGCTTGAGGCGCTCGCCGGACTGACCGTCCTTGCGGGTGTCCACGTAGTACGACTGGTCCAGCCAGTCCCAGCCGAGACCGCCGGTCTGGTGCGCCGGGTCGAAGGTGGCCGAGACCGGGTACTCCTCGGTGGCGTTGACGTGGACGCCGAAGTCGGCGTTGTAGGTGTGACCGACGGTGGTGAGGGTGTTCAGGTCGGTGGCGCCGCCGAGCTTGGAGCCGATGTTCTTGTAGTCCATGTGGGCCGAGTCGTGGCCCTCGGAGGCGTACCCCTTGAGCAGGACGAACTGGCCGAGGCCATCGGTGGCGAGGTTGACCCGCTTGGTCTCGTCGAGGGTCTGGGAGAAGGGGTGGGTGGCCGCGGAGGCGAAGTTGAAGGGGATGCGCTGCACGACCCGGTCGGCGGTCTGCTGCCAGCCGGTGGGAGCGGTCCAGATGTCGCGGTAGGCGACCGCCGCGTCCTGCCAGTCCACGGTGGAGTCGGCGTTGCGGTCGGCGGTGATCGCGACGCGGACGTAGGGCAGCGGCTCGGTGTCGGTGTCGGCGGCGCCCGTGGACCGGTAGAGCCAGGATCCGCTCCACAGGCCGGCCCGGCGGTAGGCGCCCTTGTCGGTGACCTGCTTGCTGATCCGGCCGTTCTCGTTGGCGGTGCCGCCGGAGGGGGCGTCGTAGTACGAGTTGGAGTCGATGGCCGCGGCCAGCTTGCCGGTGTTGGCCAGCCCGTACATCACGGTCGTCGCGGAGGCGTCGACCGGGGTGCTCGCGGTGACCGGGGTGAAGGTGTCCCCGGTGCCGGTGGTGGCGGTGTGCATCTTCGCCGTGGAAAGCGCGGCGCCCGCCTGGCTGCTGCGGACGCTGACGAGGTTGTGGTGGGGGATGGCGAAGCTGCGTACGCGCAGGGCGGCCGTGTCCTCGATCGCCGTGACCTTGAACTCCACCACCGAACCGGCCACCGAGAGACGGGACTTGATGGTCACGCCGGAGAAGGCCAGCGCGTAGTCCACGCCGGAGGCGGAGGGGGTGGAGGTGACGGTGGGGGTGTAGGTGGTTCCGTTGACGACGATCGCGCCGATGGTGTCCTCGTTGCCGTTCAGCACGTCGCCGGTGGCGGTGCGGGTGTAGCTGATGACGCGGGGGAAGGCGCTGTCCACGCTGACGGACAGCTCGGGCGAGGTGATCGTCACGGGGCCGGCCGCCACGGCGGGGGCGGCGGGCACGGCCACGACCAAGGTGGCCACGAGACCGGCCACCGCGGCTGCGGCCGGCCAGAGGGGGGTTCGCATCGGACCTCCGGGAGTCGGCGCTTCCTGGGCGGAAGACCGCCCACCGTGGAGGCCGGCGGTCCGCTCACTGACCTGACAGCCTGCGGACCGCACACCGGGAGGCCCATGGACAAAGCCGCGCCCCGTCCTGGACTTATTTGAATGACCGCTCGCCGAAGGGCGGAGAAACCTCCCCTTCACGGCCGTATGGGGATCTTCGGCTCGCGCTCCCCCACGAACCGCCGCCGGCGGGCGACGGGGTCAGGTGCTCGTCAGGTGCTCGTCAGCTACTCGTCAGGTGCTCGCCGGCACCAGGACGACGGCCGTCCCGTACGCGCACACCTCGGTGCCGACGTCGGCCGCGTCGGTCACGTCGAAGCGCATCATCAGGACGGCGTTCGCGCCGCGCGCCTTCGCCTGCTCGATGAGGCGTTCCATGGCCTGGTTTCGGGTCTCCACCAGGGTCTTGGTGAGGCCCTTCAGCTCGCCGCCGATCATCGATTTCAGGCCCGCGCCGATCTGGCTGCCCAGATGGCGGGAGCGCACGGTGAGGCCGAAGACCTCCCCGATGACCTGCTCGACCCGGTAGCCGGGGACGTCGTTCGTCGTCACCACCATGACACCGGTCTGCTGCGCGCCGGGGCCGCCGCCGTAATCCTCGATACCCATGGCATCCACTCTGGCGGCGCCGCCCGGTACCCGCATCCGGAGGCGGGCACCGGGTCGCGCGGTCCGGGCGGGCGTGGCCCCTGCCCGCCCCGCGCATTGGGCATATCGGGCTACGTCACGGTGCGTCAGCGGGACCTACCTGTCCGCCGTCGCCATAGTCGTCGGTGGCGACCGCCCGGTTGCCGCCCCGTGCCGCGTGACGCGGCCGGGCAGACGTTTCTCGGAGGAGCCGGCTCATGCTGAAGCCCACCAGGACCATCCTCGCCCTCACCGCCGGAAGCCTGGTGCTCGGCCTGGTCGGGGCGGGCACGGCCGTCGCGGCCGACCACTCGGCGCCCCGTGGCCCGGTCCTGACGACGCCGGCCGACCGGGACGCCGACGAGGAGGACGGCTTCGGCCGGGACGACGAGTACGGCGACCGCAAGCACGCCCGCGGCGTCGTCATCTCGCGCGGCCCGCTGACCGTCCGCAGCCGTCCGACCACCCACTCCCACAAGGTGGGCCGGGTGCACCCGCACGAGAAGCTCGCCATCGAGTGCAAGACGCGCGGCGAGCGGGTCGACGGCAACAACCTCTGGTACCTGCTGGAGGAGCGGGACGAGCGGGAGCCCCTGGACGAGGACCGCAAGGGCGCGATGACCCCGAAGTCGCCGATGACCCCGAAGTCGGCCAAGTCCGCGGCCGCCATGGACCGCGACGACCAATGGGTCTCCGCCCGCTACGTCAAGAACCTCGGTGAGGTCCGCTACTGCCGCTCGTAGCCGGCCAGGGGTGGCGCCCAGGGGGTGGCTCCCAGGGGTGGCTCAAGGCGCCGCCTCCGGGCGTACCGTGCGCGGTCCCACGCACCGCGCGCCGTACGCCCGTACCCGTTCCCGCAGTTCCCGGTCCGCCGTGACCACGACGCACCCGCCGCACCCGCCGCGCTCAGCGAAGGCGGCCGCCAGCTCCACGATGCGGTCATCGCCGCTGCCCGGGGCCTCGTCCACCCGTACGCCGGGCACCGAGGCGACGCCCCGGGCCGCTCCTTCGAGGACGAGGACGATCTCCTCGCCCTCGTCGCGCAGCGCCAGCCGGTCGCGCAGCCGCTCGGCGGCGCCGCGCCGGTCGCGCCACCAGCCGTCCGGGACGGACCCCACGACGTTGGCACCGTCCACGATCAGTACGTTCGGCTCGTCCACGCCTCCAGTATGGCGAGCCGGCCGGAAGCCGCCGTGCCGGCCGTCGGCCGTCCTAGAAGTCGCCGTAGTTGACCTGCCAGGTCGCCAGCCCCATCCGGCGCCAGATGGCCACCACGCGGTCCCTGTCGTCCAGGGAGACCCGGACCGCGTACCGCTCGCGCACGTGCGCGTTGAACAGCTCCGCCTTGACGATGTCGTCGCGGCGCGTGTCGCCCGCCGCCCGCATCCACAGCTCGTCGTACGGGACTTCGTGCTCCCGCAGCCAGGCCTCGGTCGGCTCCCGGTGCTCCTCGCCCCGCCCGGACAGCAGCACGATGGTGTCGCCGTCGGCCCGCCGGAAGGAGCCGAGCGCGTCGCGCACCGGGGTGTTCAGCGTGTCGAGGCCGCAGCGCGAGAAGTCGTACGGATTGCGGTCGCCGGTCATCGCGAGCGTGCCGTCGATATCGCACATCACCGCCGTGGGCAGCGCCGGGTCGGGGACGTACGGGGACACGTCCGGCTGGTCGTTGAGCCAGTCCTCGGTGAGCCGCCAGCCGCCCTTCTTCGCCTTCGCGTGCTTGTCCGCGAGTATCCGGATGATCTCCTCGCCGACCTGGCGCTCGCGCGCGGCGTCGCGCCGCAGGCACTCCTCCACGGGCACGTCGGTGTGGTCGTGCACCACGAAGGTGGCCCGTCCCGCGACGGCCGCCTTCAGCCGCTTGGGGATGTACGAGGTCAGGTGGGTGTTGTCGACGACCACGTCGAAGCCGCCCTCGACGGCCGCGCTGACGGCCGCGTCCTGGATGTCCAGTACGGTCTGCTCGTGCTTGTACGAGCGCGCGCGCTCCGGGTCCGGCACGTCGAGCATGGCCCGCAGGTCGTCGAGGTTGACGCGGCGCATCCGGCCGCCGGACTCCGCCTGGAGGGCGCGCGCGGCGGTGGTCTTCCCGGAGGCCGGCAACCCCGTCATGATGTGGACCACCGGGAGCGCGGGGGACGCGGCCGGGGGCGCGGGGGTCTCGGTTTCGGGTGCTTCGGACACGGGTTCAGTTCTCCTCGTCGTTCGTGAAGGGATCGGCGTTCTCGGGCCGCACCTGCCGCCAGGTGACGAGCTCGGTCGTCCTGCCGTCGAGGCGCTGGAAGAGCGCGCCGCGGACCCCGCTGTCCCGGATCGTCGTCTTCGCAGCGCGGGCGAACGCGCCCCGGTCGCCGGCCAGATGGGCCAGCGAGGCGTACGCCTCGTCGATGGCGCGCTCGCGGAGCGCGGCCTCGGTCTCGAGGCGTTCGATCACCGAGCGCACCCAGTGGTCGAACTCGTCCGGCACCTGCTCCAGCAGGGCGTCGAGCGGCTTGCCGCCGGAGGCCTCGATGTCGGCGACGGTGCAGTTCAGCCCCTGGGCGAGCTGCTTGAGGGGCAGGCCGGCGAACCGCTGGATGCCGTGGCCGCGCCAGATGTCCCGCTCGGTCGCCCCGGTGAGTAGCTTGTGGAGGCGTACGTACTCGGCGATCTTGGCCTTGGCCCGGACTCCCGAGGCGAAGCGCAGGACGAAGCCCTCCGCGTCGGTACCGGTCGCGGGAGAGCCGCCCGGCAGGGTGCTGGACCCGGTCAGCGCGAGCAGTTCGCCGAGCGGCATGGCGGGCCATACGGTGACCACGGAGCCGATGCCCTGCCAGTGCCCGGCGGCTTCGGCGAGCGGCACCTCGGCGCCGTCCGCTCCGTACGCGGCGAGCAGGACCAGGTCGCGGCGCTCCCCGTAGTCCACGACGATCCGGTTCTGCGGGTACACGATCTCCGCGAGGTAGGTGGTACCCGGGACCAGCGCCGAGGTGTCGCGTCCGTCGAGGCGGCGCTGCGCCCAGACGGCCTGCGTGCTGATGAAGGAACCCCTGGTGGCGGCCCGCCATTTCCCGGCGTAGTGGAAGAACACCCCGAGACTGCCGTCGACCTTGTCGTACACCTCGAACGGCTCGTCCTCCGGCAGGGCCGGGGCGTACGGCCGGCCGGACCCGTGCTCGCCGACGTTGAAGAACTTGGGCAGCGGCAGCGCGACGACCGCGCCGGTGACGTCGTCGGCGACGAGCCCGCGGCAGCGCGTGGTGGCCTGGTTCCAGACCTGCTCGTACTGGGCGGTCCGGGTGTAGCTGTACAGGGACAGCGGCAGCTCGGGGTGGGCCTTGCGGGCCACGTATCCGGCGTCGATGGCCTCGGTCAGCGCCTGCGCGGGCATCAGGTCGTGCAGAGTCAGGCGGTCCTGGCTCATGGGGTGCCTCCCGGTTCGAGATGCCTCATTCTCGGGTGCGGGAGGCCCTGGCCGAAACCGAATATCGGCTCGTTATCGCAGGTCCTTCGCCCTGTTCGGGTTCTCGCCGCCCAGCCGGTTGATGTCCGCCGGGCGCAGGATCCGCCGGGTGTCCGCGTCGCCGGGCCCGGCCGCGGCGACGGCGATCATGGCGCGGCCCAGGGCCCCGGTGGTGGTCACCAGGTCGGGTGCGAAGCGCCGCAGGAGCGGGAAGAGCGGCGCGGTGACGGCGTACCCGGCGCGGTAGAGCGGGGTCTTGGAGGGAATGCCGCGGTCCGGCTGCACGATTCCCGGCCGGAACATGTACGCCTCGAAGGGGAGCTTCAGCAGGTCGTTCTCGGTCTTCCCCTTGACCCGGGCCCACATGGAGCGGCCGCTCTCGGTGCTGTCGGTGCCCTCGCCGGACACGTAGGCGAAGGTCAGCCGCGGGTTGGCGGCGGCGAGGGGGCGGGCGGCGGCGAGCGTCAGGTCGTGGGTGATCAGCCAGTACTCCTCCTCCTTCATGCGGAAGGAGGAGGTGCCCAGGCAGAAGAAGCACGCGTCGTACGAGGCGAGGTCCGGCCCGCCGGGCAGCGACAGGTCGGTCGGATCGGCCCGGACGAGCTGACTCAGTTTGGGGTGGGAGACGGCGAGGGGACTGCGGCCGACGGCGAGCACGCTGTCGACGGACTCCTCGCGCAGGCACTCGCGGAGCACGCCCCGGCCGATCATGCCGGTCGCGCCGAAGAGGATGACGTTCACGGGGCCAGCCTAGGTCGGGATGCCGTGCGGATGAGTGGGAGACGCACAGCTGTCGTGCGGATCAGTGGGAGACGCACAGCTCGTTGCCCTCGGGGTCGGCGAGGGTGGTCCAGGTGGAGGGGCCCTGGTTGCCTTCGTGCAGGTGCACGGCCCCCTTGGCGAGGAGGCGCTCGACCAGGGCCCGCGGGTCGTCCTCGCCGGTGCGGACGTCGAGGTGCACGCGGTTCTTGACGGTCTTGGGCTCCTCGATGAACTGGAAGAGGATGCGGGGCGCCTGTTCGAGGCCCTCGGGGTGGCGGATCCCCTGGCCGGTCTTCCAGACGAGGACGCCCCGGTAGGTGGTGGTGTCCTCCGCGGTCGCCCGCCCGGCGGCGATCATCTCGCGGATGAACTCCTCGTCACTGGGCTCGACTTGCCATCCGAGGGCCTCGGCCCACCAGTCGGCGAGCGCGTGCGGTGTGGCGGAGTCCACCGTGACCTGGAATGTGTAAGCCATGCGGCGACCCTACCCGTGACGCCCCGCCGATCCCGGGAAGGAGGCGCCGTGGGTCCGCCGACGCCCTGCGGGTCGCTCCGCCGCGCGTGCGCCGGCCACGGCTAGCATGTCCGGGACGAGTCCCCCAGCAGGTCCGGGACGAGTCTCCTCCGCTTCCGCCGGTCCCCGCACCGGCCCCGCGCGATGACCAGAGGTACTCCATGACCTCCACCCCGCCCCGGTCGCGCGGGATCCTGCGCCCCCTGGCCGCGCGGCTGTTCCCGCCGGAGGCGGAGGGCGCCGAATCTCCCCACGGGGTGCTGCCTCCTCTGCTGATCGTCCTCACCTTCGTCAGCGGTGTGGTCGACGCGGTGAGTTACCTGGGCCTCGGCCACGTCTTCGTGGCCAATATGACGGGCAATGTGGTCTTCCTCGGCTTCGCGATCGCCGGGGACCGTTCCCTGTCCGCCCCGGACTCGCTCCTCGCCGTCGGCGCGTTCCTGGCCGGGGCGGCGGCCGCCGGGCGGCTGCGCCGGACCACCGGGGCGGCCGTGATGTTCGCGCCGCTGGTGGCGGCGCAGACCGTCCTGGTGGGCGGCGCGCTCGCCCTGACCGCGCTCGGGGCGGGGCCGCCGGGCGTCATCGCCCTGCTCGCCCTCGGCATGGGCCTGCAGAACGCCGTCGTGCACCGGCTCGCCGTCCCCGATCTCACCACCACCGTCGCCACCAGGGCCCTGACCGGACTGGCGGCCGACCCGTGGGGGCCGGGACCGCTCCGCCGCCTCGTGACGGTCGCGGCCCTGCTCCTCGGAGCCCTCGCCGGCGGGCTGCTGACGCTCCGTCACGGAGCGCTGTGGGCACTGGCCTTGGCCGTGGTCCTGCTGGGCTGCGTAGCCCTCTCTCCCCGGTGGGACGGCACGGGACGGCGGCCGTAGGGTCGGACCGCCTCTCCACCGCTGTCGGGCGCAGAGTAGATGTCAGTGCGGCGCAGGGTTTTGTCAGTAGCGCGCCGGCTCTCAGTTGCTCCAGCGGGCCACGATGGCCTGATCGACCTGGAAGAGCGCGTCGCACTCGGCGCAGTGCGCGCTTCCGAAGATGTAGGTCAATGCGTCCGCGACCTTGTGCTGACCGTCGGTGAGAGCACGAGCGTGGAGCCGCTTGGCCAGCCCTTCCAGGGAGGAGATGGCTGCAGCCTGCAACTCCCTGCGGTGCCCAGTGGCCTCGTTCATGTACAGGCTGTCGGTCGTAGAGAAGTAGCCGCACTCGCCGAAGACGACGAAGTTCTCCGCCTCGCACGCGGGGCAGGGGACTTCGTACTCCTCACCGCTGAGACCGTGCAGCTGCTCCCCCCACACCTCGACTCCCTCGAAGGCGAGCAGGGCTTCCAGGAGTTCCACATAGCGCTCTGGACTGTCGGCCAGTGACGGATGGCTCAGAGCCTCCTCAGCCAGCTCGATCAGCTCGGAGGTCTCCGCGGCGTAGGCGTCTTTGGGATCAGGTGTCCCGTAGGGCCGGTCGGTGCTGGCGAGGATGGAAGCGGCCAGGAGCAGGGGCATGGTTCGGTCTGTCGCAGTCAACTGGCGCGCCTTGCCAACCAGCGCCGGCAGGGCAGCGTAGCTCGCGGGGTAGACCGTCCCCTGGTGACACAGGCGGGACCAGAGCTCGTCCCAGGCGGGACTCTCCGGGTCGGGCCCGGCTGTCTCTAGGAGGCCAGGCACGTCTTCGGCAGTTCCGTATGCATGGGTGAGCTGGGACCATTCCGTCATAGGGCTGATCAAAGCAGACGCCCTCAGCGTCTGAGGCTGCGCCCTGGTGTGGCCCTTAGAGGCTAGGGAGGCGTCTCCATCACCAGGGTTCCGGCACTGGGTTCGCCAATAGCGCCCAGCCGTACGGAGTCATCTTGATGGCGGCGTAGCGGGCGGTCACCCACGGCCGGTGGTGGCGGTGGCTTCGTCGTACGCGGACAGCGTCCGGTACAGGGTGGAGCGGCCGACGCCGAGGTGCGAGGCGATGGCTGTGACGGACTCCTGCGCGTCGCGGCGCCGCTGGCCGCGCTCGGCGACATCCTGTGCGCTGGTGATCAGCTCGACCATGTTGCGGCCGAGCCGGTCGAGCATGGTGACGGTGAGGGTGTCGGCCGGGCGCAGTTCGGCGAGGGCGGCGTTGTACTCGGGCCGGATCTTCTCCCGCGTGCCGACCTTCTCGACGTAGATGCGCACGCACTCGGCTTCCTTGAGGGCGCGGACCTGTCCGGTGAGGTCCTGGCCCTTGCTGGAGACGCGCGCGTAGCCGATCCGGTCGCCGGTGCGCTCCAGCGCGGCGAGCAGGCCCGGGTCGGGTTCGGGGCCGGGCTGCCAGGGCCGGCCGGGCCCGCGGGCGGCCGGGATGCGGATCGCGGGCCCGGTCTTCAGTCCGGGGACCTTCGCGTACCGGCCGGTGTGGTAGTCGACGGCGACGACGCCGGAGTTGGCCCGGTAGGCCGATCCGGGCGCCGCCCCGCAGCGCGGGCACGGTTCGCGCTCGACGAGCTCAGCGCGGGCGATCTCGTCCAGGTCGCCGTTCATGTGTTCCCCTCCCGCCCAGCCGCTCGATGCGACCGTCCCGAATACCCGTCCCCTTCTCCGCCGCGCCCGCCGATTTCGGGACGCCTTTCGGGACGCCTCCCGGGCTCCGTCCGCCGCGGCGGGCGACCGTCCCGGAAACGACCGATTCCGGGACGTACGGGCGAGCGACGGGCGTACGGAGTTCGAGGTGGTTGCCCACAAAGTTGCGCACATGCACACATCCAGACATGCGCAAATGCGCTCAAAGGAAGCGGACTGCCCTGGGCGTCAGTGATCCGTATGGACTTGGCCGTCCGTCGTCAAGGTCCCGTCATGGGGTGACCGTAGGCGTGGGGACGCGGGGATAGCTTCGGTGTCGTGCCCCGGAGCGCCTCCCCGCGTCCCGGGGCCTCACCTGCCACTCGTGGTTCCTCTGGGAGGGCCCCATGTGTTTGTTCCAGTACGACGACGACCCGGAGCCCGAAGAACGCGTCCCGGCCGGACCGCTGTACGTGCCGGTCCTGCCGGGAAGGGCGGAGGTGGTGGTGCACCTGTTCCGCACCCCGCTGGGCGCCCGTACCGCCGTGGGCTTCACGAGTGCGGAGCGGCTGGCGGCCACGCTCGGCGCCGGCCGGCCCTGGATCCGGCTCTCCGAGTCCGCGCTCCGCGCGATGGCCGGGCCGGTCGGAGCCTCGCTGCTGACCGTCGATCCGACGCTGACCGCTCCGGCGGCCACCCTGGCGGTGTTGGCGACGGCGACGGCGACGGCGACGGCGACCAGTCCGGTCACCGCACCAGTGCCGCGGGACCCCGACGTCACTGCCCGAACCGTCTGAAGGGGAACCGCACCATGACCATCACCGACCTCCCCGATGCTCTGACCGCCGCCGGCGAACTGTCCGTGTGGCCCGCGTCCACCACCCCACTGCCGCACGGCGACCTTGCCGTCGGCGGCGTGTCCTTGACAGAGGTCGCCGACCGGTTCGACACACCGGTCTACGTCCTGGACGAGCGCGAGGTACGCGAGCGCTGCCGCGCCTACCGTGCCGCCCTCCCCGAGGCCGAAGTTCTCTACGCAGCCAAGGCGTTCCTCTCCCGCGCGATGGTGCGCTGGGTGGAGGAGGAGGGGCTGGGCTTGGACGTGTGCTCCGCCGGGGAGTTGGAGCTCGCCGTGACCGCCGGTTTCCCCGCCGCGCGCATCGTGCTCCACGGCAACGCGAAGTCGCCCCGGGACCTGGAGGCGGCGCTGCGGCTCGGCGTGGGGCGGATCGTCATCGACAGTCCGTCCGAGATAGCCCGGATCGCGGCCGCCGTCGGACCTGACGGGCATCAAAAGGTGCTGGTGCGCGTCGTGCCGGGCGTCTCCGCCGGGGGACACGCCAAGATCCGTACGGGTACGGAGGCCCAGAAGTTCGGGCTCTCGCTCGCCGACGGGTCGGCGCAGCACGCCATCGCGCGCGTGCTCGACCAGCCGCAGCTCGAACTGACCGGCCTGCACTGCCACATCGGCTCGCAGATCACCGAAGTGAAGCCGTACCTGGTGGCACTGCGCCGCATGGTGGGGCTGATGGCCCGGGTCCGTGACGCGCACGGCGTCGTCCTGCCCGAGCTGGACATGGGCGGCGGCCACGGCATCGCCTACCGGCCCGGCGAACCCGCCCTCGATCTCACCGCGCTCGCCCGCCGAATGCGCGCCGAGCTCGGCGAATCCTGCGCCGCCGCGGGCATGCCCGTACCCCGACTGGTCATCGAACCGGGGCGAGCCGTCGTCGGACCGGCCGGAGTCGCCCTCTACCGCGTACTCGCCGTCAAACACACGGGTGACACCGTCTTCGTCGCCGTCGACGGCGGCATGAGCGACAACCCGAGGCCCGCCCTGTACGGGGTGCGCTACGCGCCCCGCCTCATCGGCCGCCACTCGACGGCCGCCCCGCGTACGACGACGGTCGTCGGCCGGCACTGCGAGGCCGGCGACGTCCTCGCCGGCGGTGTGGAACTGCCGGGCGACGTCCGTCCCGGAGATCTGCTCGCCGTCCCCGTGGCGGGCGCGTACCAGCTGTCCATGGCCTCCGGCTACAACATGGTCGGCCGGCCCCCGGTGATCGCGGTCCACGAAGGCACGGCCCGGACGCTCATACGGCGCGAAACACTGGACGACGTACGGATGCGCGACATCGGGGGCTGATACCGTCCCGGGCGGCATTCGCCGGCTGGACCAGGGCTCTTGCCCGGCGAGGTCGTCATCCTCGCGGCCCGGCCGCTCGTCCTGGGGTTCCAGCGCGTGCCCGAGACGAAGGCGGGCAAGAACCGTGTCCACGTCGACTTCGGCTCTCCGGACCGCAGGGGCGAGGTCGGCCGGCTCGTGAAGACGGGGCCGAAGGTCGTCGGTGAGCACTCTGCTCCCGGCTTCGAATGAACCACCCCGCAGGACCCTGTCCCGGACCGGTCAGCCGGAGACGCAGAACGCGTTGCCGACAGGGCACGGTCGACGCCTCGTCCCCCGCACGGTCGACTCCTCGTCCCCCGCACGGCAGCGACTCGACACGCTCATTCGCGCAGAACGGGGCATTCACTCGGGCCGGTAGACGAGCTCGATCACCATCGCCGCGATGAGCCCCCAGACGCCGACTCCCAAGAGCCACATCACGTCGAGGGCCGCGCCGGTGGTGACGACCACCAGGCCGCCCGCCCCGAGGGCGAGTACGGTCCGGTGGATGCCGCGGTCGGGACGCCAGTCGATGGTCACAGCAGCGGGAATCCCGCCGGATCCCCCGCGCGTCGAGGAGCCGACGGCATTCCTGTCGGCTTCTTGACGCCGGAGCTCTCCAGGGTCAGAACCCGGAATCGGCCGTGGAGCACTTCGCCGCGGACCCGCATGCCCGATTCGAAGTCCGTGACGCGCAACTCGAAGACGCGCGCAAGGAGGGAGGGAGTGCGCCATGATGCCGGCGTTGAAGCAGGCGTTGAAGCAGGCGCCGATCTTCACGCCGTCAGGGCGCTCGACATCCGTGTCCCGAGTCGGCGTCCGTCAGATCACCGCTCCACCTGGTCGGGCGGGATCTTCACGTCTCCGTGGGCGCCTGATCGGCGTGTTCTTGCTCCTGCGCCCAGGTGATCGCCCATTCGTCGAGCGGATGGAGGGCATCACGGAGTGCTGTCCCCAGTCGAGTGAGCTCGTAGCCATCGGCCGAGGGGGCGATGATCCCGCTCGATGTGAGTTCGCGGAGCCGCTGGTAGAGGACGCTGGACGACAGCCCTTCGCACCGTGCCAGCAGCGCGCGGGCGCCGAGCGGACCCGCACGCAGTTCCCAGAGAATGCGCAGCGCCCACCGACGGCCGAACAGGTCCATCGCGGCCATGAGGGGACGGCCGGTAGTCGATCCACGAACCGGTGTTCCTGGGCGCGGTGTCGGCATGACCCTCCTTGCGTTTCGTTATTCGAAACATTACCATCCACCCCAGGTGTTTCTGATTTCGAAACGAACCCGACGGGAGAGCCGATGTCGCGGACAGCCCTGCTGGACCCGCCGTACTACGACGTGGGCAGCCAGCCGACGTCTCTGGGCGGAGGCCATCATGCATAAGCTTGTCGTCCTGTACTCCGAGCCCGCCGACCCTGACCACTTCCGCGACTACTACGTGACCAACCACCTGCCCCTGGTCGTGAATTGGCCCGGCCCACTTGCGTGGCGCTACAGCTTCGACGTGGCGGCGCTCGAGGGAGAAGCCCCGTACTTCGCGGTCTTCGAAGCCGACTTCGCCAGCGCCGCGGCCATGGACGCGGCGCTGGCGTCGCCGCACGGCCGGCGGCTGGCCGCCGATGTCGCCAACTACGCCACCGGCGGGACGGTCATCATCCGCTATCCGGTGCAGGACGGCACCGGCTGAGGCAGGCCGGTACGCTCCCGGAACGCGTTAGGTCGGCCGCTCAACGCCAGGTCCGGCTAATACTCCAGCAGCAGAGGGAATTGGCACTTTCCTGACGGCGGTGCACGAGATGCGTCAGGCCGCCGTCAGGGGGGCGTCAGCGTGCGCCGTCGGTGATCCGGAAACGCAGTCGGCAGATGACGGCGTTGGTGTCGCGGCGCATGGCGTGGGCGACGACGGAGCCTCGCTGGTTCTGGAGCATTCGCTGCCACAGGTGGGCGGGTTCGGTCTCCGGGATCAGTACGGTCACCTGGGCGTCCGGGTGCGTCAGCGCGAGCTCGCGCACGTAGCCGGACAGGGGCCGGCCCAGTGACCGGGTGTCGGAGGCGAGCTCGGTCAGTTCGACTCCGGGCTTCCACAACTCCCAGTCCCGGCGCAGCGCTTCGGCTGTCTCCCGATCCTCGGGGGCCGGGTGGGTGACGGTCACGGCGTGTACTTCGTCGCCGAGGGAGCGGGCTGCGGTGAGGGCCTGGCAGGTCAGCTTCGAGAGCCCGGAGACGGGAACCACGACGAGCGACCGTGCCCGGTGCGGCGGCTGCGGGATTCGGCCGAGTTCGAGGCGTTGCCCGATCGCGGCGTAGGCACGGTTGACGCGTCCGAATCCGAGGACGATCAGCGGCAGGGCCAGGACGATCAGCCAGGCGCCCTCGGTGAACTTGGTCGCGGTGACGACGACCGCCGCGACGCCCGTCAGGAGTGCGCCGAATCCGTTGAGGGCGGCCTTGCCCGGCCAGCCCTTCGGACGCTCGCCGCGCCAGTGCAGGACCATGCCGATCTGGCAGATGGTGAAGCCGACGAACACACCGATGGCGAAGAGCGGGACGAGGGTGTTGGTGTCGCCGCCCGAGAAGACGAGCAGGACGGCCGAGACGAGGGCCAGCCAGATGACGCCGTGGCGGTGTACCTGGCGGTCGGCCTTGAGGGCGAAGAAGTGCGGCAGGTGGTTGTCGCGGGCGAGCAGGCTCATCAGCACGGGCAGGCCGCCGAAGGAGGTGTTCGCGGCGAGCGCGAGGAGCACCATGGTGGCGAACTGGACTACGTAGAAAGCCGCGTTGTGACCGAAGGAGGCGTCCGCGAGCTGAGCCAGGACGGTGACGCCTTCGACGGGCTGGAGGTGGAAGCGGCCGATGAGGATCGACAGGCCGATCAGCATCACGCCGAGGAGGGCGCCGAGGGCGACCTCGGTGCGCTGGGCCCGGCGGGCGGCCGGGGCCCGGAAGGAGGGGACCGCGTTGGCGACGGCCTCGACACCGGTCAGGGCCGAGCAGCCGGCCGCGAAGGCCTTGAGCAGCAGGAGGACGCCTACGGTCGTGGCACCCCCGCCGAGCGCGGAAGCGTGCCCGGTGGCGGAGCCGGTACTGACCGGGCCGTCGCGGAAGAGCCCGACGGTGATCATCGTGAGGATCGAGCCTACGAAGAGCGCGGTCGGTAGGAGGAAGGCCTTGGCGGAGTCGACGATCCCGCGCAGGTTCACGGCGGTGACCAGCACCAGCACGGCCAGGCAGATCCAGACCCGCTCACCGTGCAGGCCCGGGAACGCGGACGTCAGGGCGGCCACGCCGGCGGTGACCGACACCGCGACGTTCAGCACGTAGTCGAGGATCAGCGAGGCCGCGGCCACCAGGCTCGTACGCCGGCCCAGGTGCCTCTTCGCCACGGCGTACGAGCCGCCGCCGTCGGGGAAAGCGGCGATCACCTGCCGGTACGAGGCCACCAGTACGGCGAGCAGCGCAGCGATCGCCAGAGTGACGGGAAGGGTGAAACCGAGGCCGTACGCTCCGGCCGCGGCCAGCACCAGCACGATCGACTCGGGCCCGTACGCGACAGACGCCATCGCGTCGAGCGACAGCGCGGCCAGGCCCTGGAGGGCAGTCAGCTTGTGCCGGTCCCCCGCCCCGCCCGCGCCCGTATCAGGAGGCTCCTCCCGGCCCGTCCCCTGAACAGTCGCGGTCGGTTTTCCCATGTGTATGGCCATGTAGCCGTTCCCTCCGAATGAGCAAAGTCAGGACAGCGTCGGAGGCCCGCCGGACGGCCGCCAGCACTCTTGGCGCTATCCATACGGCTCCCCCGGCTCTCTTCACGCGTTCCATACGCGCAGGTGGCGGCGACGCATGAAGGCCGGCAAAGAGCGCGGCTCGGCCGCTCCCGCATCGCCTGGGGCCGGCTCATCGGCGTGGCCGGCCCCGCCCTGTTCACCCCGCCGCTGCACGAGCTCACCATCGCCGTCGACATGCCCATCGGCGAGAACACGGCCCTGAGCGTCGCCCGAGGCTTCTTTCGGCCCGCCCCCCATGCCCTCATTCCCTTTCCGGCCGTGCTCGCCGGAATTCCGGGGGTCGGAGTTTTGGCGGCAGATGTTTCCGGAGCAGCGTTTCCGGAGCAGTGCTTCCAGAGCTGTGTTTCCAGAGCCGTGTTTCCAGAGCAGCGTTCCCGCAGTGTCCTTCCGATCGGGCATTCCGGTCCGATCCCACCCCGTATCCCTCCCCCTCCCCGCCCCCGCCCCGTCGGGAACACGGCCGAATGCCGCCGCCGCCCGCCCGCTCAGTTCCGCGGACGGGTCCGCCCGCGTTCCATGAGGAGCGCCGCGAAAGTCAGCACCCACGCCCCGACCGCCACCCAGAGCAGCACCGCGCCGAGGGGCCGCAGCCACTCCACCCCCGTCGGGGCGGCCGCCGAGAGGCAGGCGGTCGCCGTCATGCCGAGCGGGAAGACGCTCGCCCAGCGCCGGACGTCGTAGCGGGGGCGCGGCCGGACCGCTTCGGCGGCGAACAGCACGGCGTACCAGGCCAGGGAGAGGCCGAGGGTCACCAGGGTGACGGTACGCAGCCCCGCGTGCACCCACCCCGTCCACAGCGGTGACGCTGTCAGCCCGGATCCGGCCAGGGCGGTGATGGAGAGCGCTCCGCCGGCCACCCAGTGGTCACCCGCGCCCGAGGCCACCTGGCGGAAGTCGAAGCGCGCGAGCGCCTCGGCGTAGAGCAGCAGCCCCAGGCAGAAGGCGGCCAGCGCGGCCCGGCCGAGCCAGGCATGGCCGGTGGGGGCGGCCAGGGTGCCCGCCAGGACGGCGAGCCCCTGGGTGGCCACGCAGACGAGGAAGACCGCACCGGGCATCCGGTAGCCCCAGTGCCGCAGTACGGCGACCAGCAGCCCCGGCCAGAGCGCGGCGGCCAGCGCCAGCAGCCCGAGGGCCACGGGCTGCCACCCGAGGAGGGAGATCCGGTTGCCGAGCACGGCCGTGGCGGCCACGGCGGTGAGGGCCGCCGGGGTGTCGGCCTCGGCGCGGAACCGCCGCCGGTCGCCCATGAGCCGGGCGGCGAAGTCGGCGGCGAGGACGAGCCACAGCGCGGCGCAGACGGCCAGCGCGGCGATCGACAGCGCGTCCCGGCCGATGAGGTGCAGCCCGGCCGAGATGATCCCGGCCGCCATGACGGCGGCGCCGGCGGCCGGCGACAGCTCGGCCCACCACCGGGCACCCGCAAGGAATCGCACCCTGCCAAGGGACACCACCACAGGCGGTCAGGCCGCTGCGGCGCGCCATCGCGTCGGCCGCGATAGCCCTTCCGGGCTCGGCCGACGACCCTCCCCCCGCCATTTGGTATCCGGTATCTGGTATCCGGTATCCGGTATTCCGATCCTATTTTCTTTGTCCGGAACGGAAATGAAGAGCACACTTACGACAACCCTGCCGCATTCTCCGGCTTGCCCCGACACGCCCACATCCAGGGGGAATTGCTCAGATTTGCCGGTACTGTCGTCGTCAACGCACCGCCGATTCAAGGGCCCTTATGGGCCCTCTCTTTTTCCACATTGGAGAATGAAATGCAGGCCTTGGCAACAGAGCCCGCACGCCAGGCTCCCGCTCAACCCGCGAGCTTCATCCAGGAAGTCCTGCGCGGCGTCGCCCAGGTCGATTTCATGCCGAGCGCGATCACGGGCATCTTCTTCCTCGCCGCCCTCGCCGCCGCCGGCTGGCAGTACGCCCTCTACGGACTCCTCGGCGCCGTCGTCGGGACCGCCACCGCCTACGCGTTCGGCATCGACCGCGAGATCGTCTCGGCCGGACTGCGGGGCTTCAACGGCACCCTGGTCTCGCTCTCGTTCGCCGTCTTCCTCGGGTGGGACCACCTGTCCACCCTGCTGCTCGCGATCGGCGGCAGTATCACCGTGGTGGTCGTCACCTCGGCGCTGGCCACCATCCTCGGCACCTGGAACATCCCCACGTTCACGGCGCCGTTCTGCATCATCGCGAGCGTCATGACCATCGCCGCACCGAGCTTCTCCCGGGTGTGGCACACCGGCCCCGATCTGGCGGCGCTGCCCGGGGCCGCCGCCGGGACCACCGCGCTGGACTGGGGCCAGCTCTGGCGGGCCTTCTTCGCCAACGTCGGCCAGATCTTCTTCATGCCGCAGTGGTACGTCGGCCTGATCTTCCTCGCCGGCATCTTCGTGGCCAGCCGGGTCGCCGGGGTGATGGCCTGCGTCGGCAGCCTCACGGCCATCTTCGTGGCCTGGGCGATGGGTTCGCCGTCCGAAGGCGTCTCGCAGGGGCTCATGGGCTACAGCAGCGTGCTCGTCGCGATGGCCCTGTGCGGCGTCTTCCTCGTGCGCTCCAACTGGAGCTTCGCGTTCGCCGTCCTCGGCGCCGCTGCCGCGACCGGACTCACGGCCGCGATGACCGCCTTCTTCGCCCCCTTCGGCGGCCACACCTTCACCTGGCCGTTCGTCCTGACCACGGTCGTCTTCGTCGCCGCCGTCCCCCAGATCCCCCGGCTGCACCGGACCTGACGCCGTCGCGGCAACACCAGCACCACATGCGCAGCACCAGCGGTACCTGAACCACCTTGAGAGCCGAAAGTGAGTGACCGATGAATCTCGCTCCCCGTGAGATGGACAAGCTCTGGATCTACGTCGTGGCCGACCTGGCCCGCAAGCGGCGGGACCGGGGCGTCAAGCTCAACTACAGCGAGGCCTGTGCCCTCATCAGCGAGGGCATCCTCGAAGGAGCCCGCGACGGCAGGACCGTCGCCGAGTGCATGGAGCTCGGCAAGCAGATCGTCTCCGCCGCCGATGTCATGAAGGGCGTACGGGAGATGCTCCCGCTGCTCCAGGTCGAGGCCGCCTTCGTGGACGGCACCAAGCTCGTCTCCTGCCACGACCCCGTCGGCGCCTGAGCGGTGAAGGCGGTCATCGCACCCGAACGGCCCGACCGTGCCACGGAATCGGCGGCCTCGGTCATCCTGGCTGGCGGTCACGAGCGCGGCGCCGCGGCAGGCGGCGTGCACCCCGGCCGGCCGCTGTCCGAAGCGGTGCGCGCGGCGCTCGCCGCCTCGCCCGAGCCGGTGTGCGTGGTCCCGATGACCCTGGGGCGCGACCCCGGGCTGATCGCCGACTGCGCGCGCGCCCTGCGCTGGCTGAGCCGGGAGGAGGGACCCGGGCGGCTCGTGCTGGCGCCTCCCTTCGCCACGGTGGACCACCTGACCGCGTGGCTGCGTACCGCCGCCCTCAAGGCGGTGCGCGAGGCACCCGACACCTCCGCCGTGCTGGTCACCGCACCCGTCGCGGGTCCCTTCGAGGACGCCGATCTGTTCCGGGTGGCCCGGCTGGTCCGCCAGTACGGGCACCACCGCTGGGTCGAGGTCGCGTTCGACGGCGGCGATCCCGACCTGGCGGAGGGCGCGGAGCGCTGCCGGCGTCTGGGCGCCGGCCACGTCGCCCTGGTCCGGGCCGCGTTCGCGCCGCCGGCCCAGCTCCCGGCCGGGGTCCTGGACACCGGTCCGCTGCTCTCCGACGCGGCGATCGCCCAGGTCGTACGGGCCCGCGCGCAGGAGGCGCTGCACCGGCTGGCCCACGGGCACGACGGTGTGGCCGAGGGGCTCGACGCCGAACACGGGCGCGGGTACGCGCACTCCCACGGCCCGGGCGACGACCACGGCCACGGCCACCACGGCCACGGCCCCGACACCCACCCGGACCCGGACCCGGACCCGGACGAGCGCCACCCGGACGAGCGCCACACTCACGCGCACCCTCACGCGCACGGCGAGAGCCACCGTCGCGCGGACGGCCGGGGTCACGGCCACCCGCACGGCCACACCCCGCACTGATCCGAAGGAAGGGAAGTACCACCATGTCTGGTGGCGCCACATACCTTTACGGCGAAGGCACCGTAGAGATCAACGCCGGCCGCCGCAAGGCCAAGGTCACCGTGTCGAACACCGGTGACCGCGCGGTCCAGGTCGGCTCGCACTACCACTTCTTCGAGGTCAACCGAGCCCTCGACTTCGACCGCAACGCCGCCTACGGCATGCACCTCGACCTCCCGGCGGGCACCGGCGTCCGCTTCGAGCCGGGCGGCACCCGCGAGGTCGAACTCACGGCGTACAGCGGCCACGGACGCCTCATCGGCTTCAGCTCGCTCACCAACGGCGGCCTCGGCTCCACCGACACCCGCGTCCGCGCGATGAACCGGGCCGTCGAGCTCGGATTCCTGGGGGCCCGGGCGGAATCGGCCCAGCAGGCCGCGGCCGCACAGGCGGCTTCGCCGGCCGTGGAGGCCCCGAGGACCGCGAAGAACCCGAAGGCCGGCGCGAAGCCGGACTCGAAGACCGAGGCGAAGCCCGCCGCCAAGGCACCCGCCGAGGCCGCGGCCGCCAAGAAGGCCAAGACCTCCAAGAAGGGCGACAAGTAGCGATGGCTGTCCTGAGCCGCAAGCAGTACACCGACCTGTTCGGGCCGACCGTCGGCGACCGCTTCCACCTGGCGGACACCAACCTGGTCATCGAGGTCGAGAAGGACCACAACGAGGGCCATTACGGCGACGAGGCCGTCTACGGCGGTGGCAAGGGCATCCGCGACGGCATGGCGCAGGACCCGCAGGCCACCAGCCTGCAGGGGGCCCTCGACCTGGTCATCACCAACGTCGTCGTCATGGACGCGATCCTCGGGGTCGTCAAGGGCGACCTCGGCATCAAGGACGGGTTCATCGCGGGCCTCGGCAAGTCCGGCAACCCGCACACCCAGTCCGGGGTCCACCCCAAGCTGGTCATCGGGCCCGGCACCGAGGTCATCTCCGGCGAGCACATGATCGCCACGGCCGGCGGCATCGACAGCCACATCCACTTCATCTCCCCGCAGCAGGCCGAGCACGGCCTGTCCAACGGCATCACCACCCTGATCGGCGGCGGCACCGGCCCCTCCGACGGCACCAACGGCACCACCTGCACCCCGGGTCCGTGGAACATCGGCCGCATGTACCAGGCGTCCGAGGACCTGCCGGTCAACGTCGGCCTGCTGGGCAAGGGCAACGGCTCGCTGCCGGAGGCCCTCATCGAGCAGGTCGAGGCGGGTGTCTGCGGCCTGAAGGTGCACGAGGACTGGGGCACCACCCCGGCCGCGCTGAGCCGGGCCCTGGACGTGGCCGACGCCTACGACGTACAGGTCGCGGTGCACACGGACACCCTGAACGAGTCCGGCTTCTTCGAGGACACCCGCTCGGCCATCGACGGGCGCACCATCCACACCTTCCACACCGAGGGTGCGGGCGGTGGCCACGCCCCCGACATCATGCGGGTGGCCGGCGAGCCCAACGTCCTTCCGTCCTCGACGAACCCGACGCTGCCGTACACGGTGAACTCGGTCGACGAGCTCCTCGACATGGTGATGGTCTGTCACCACCTGTCGCACGACATCCCGGAGGACGTCTCCTTCGCGGACTCGCGCGTGCGCGCCGAGACGATCGCCGCCGAGACCGTGCTGCACGACGAGGGGGTCATCTCGATCTTCTCCTCCGACTCCCAGGCCATGGGCCGCATCGGCGAGTCCTGGACCCGCGCCTTCCAGACCGCGCACCACTGCAAGGACCAGCGCGGCAAGCTCGACGGCGACACCGAGCGCAACGACAACTTCCGCGCCCTGCGCTACCTCGCCAAGATCACGATCAACCCGGCGGTCGCCACCGGCACCGCCGAGCACATCGGATCCCTGGAGACGGGCAAGCTCGCCGACATCGTGCTGTGGCCCATCGGCTCCTTCGCCGCCAAGCCGAAGATGGTCATCAAGGGCGGGCTGATCAACTGGGCGCTGATGGGCGACCCGAACGCCTCGCTCCCGACCCCGCAACCGGTCTACTACCGGCCGATGTTCGGCGCGTACGGCAAGGCCAAGCAGGCCACCCGGGTCTCCTTCATGTCGCAGGCCGCGATCGATCTGGGCGTTCCGCAGAAGCTGGGCCTGGACAGCAGGGTCCTGCCGGTGCGGCACTGCCGCACCGTCGGCAAGCAGCACATGGTCCGCAACGACGCCCTCCCGGTCATCACCGTCGACCCGGAGACCTACAAGGTCACCCTCGACGGGGTTCCGGCCACCATCGAGCCGGCCCGCGAGCTGCCCCTGAACCACCTGTTCTACCTGGCATGAGCGCAGCCGATCAGGCCGTGAACCCCGCGGCCGTGACGCCGGTGCAGGCCCTGCTGGTCAGCCTCCAGCTCACCGACTCGGCCTTCCCCAGCGGCTTCTACACCCTCTCCCACGGCCTGGAGGGCTACGCCCAGGCCAAGGCCGTGACCCCGGAGGGCGTACCGGGGCTGCTGGCCGACCTGCTGCGGCATGCGGTGGGGCCGTCCGACGCCACCGCGCTGGCGCTGGCCCACCGGGCCGCGCTGGCCGGTGACTGGGAGGCACTGGCCGAGACCGACCGGCGGCTGAACGCGGCCAAGCTGAACGAGGGGCTGCGCCGCGCCGCCACCCGTACCGGCCGCCAGCTGCTGGACATGGCCCGCGAGTGCGTCGGCGGGGAGCCGTTGGAGCGGTACGCGGAGCTCGTGGCCGCCAAGCGGGCCCCCGGCTCGCAGGCCGTGGCCGCCGGGGTCGCGTACGCGGCCGCCGGCGTCCCGGCCCAACAGGCCGTCGTCAGCGATCTGTTCGCCTACGCGGCCAGCTTCACCGGGGCCGCGCTGCGGCTGCGCCTCACGGACCACCGCAAGGCGCAGGTGGTGCTGCGCGGGATCGCGCCCGTCATCGAGGAGGTGGCGGGGGCGGCCCTGCGCCGCGAACTCGCCGACCTCGGCGGGTGCGTTCCGATGGCCGATGTGATGTCGGGCCGTCACGAGCGGGCAGAGGCACGCCTGTTCGCGACGTAACGACCGGCCCTCCTCCTCCCCTCCTCCTCACTCCTTCCCCCGCCCGTTTATCAAGCTGTCTCCTACTTGAGGTGTGTGATTCTGATGACCGAGGACAACGTCCTGCGCGTCGGCGTCGGCGGCCCCGTCGGCTCCGGCAAGACGGCACTGATCGAGGCTCTGGTGCCCGTGCTCATCGCGCGCGGCCACCGGCCGGCCGTGATCACGAACGACATCTACACCCAGGAGGACGCCCGCCAGGTCCGCCGCACCCTGGCCGGGGTGCTCGACCCCGAGCGCGTCGTGGGCGTGGAGACCGGCGCCTGCCCGCACACCGCCGTGCGCGACGACCCGACGATGAACCTGGCCGCGGGCGCGGAGATGCTGGAGCGGTTCCCCGATGTCGACACCCTGCTCTACGAGTCGGGCGGCGACAACCTCACCCTCACGTTCAGCCCGGTCCTGGTCGACCTGTTCCTCTTCGTCCTGGACACCGCCGAGGGCGAGAAGATGCCCCGCAAGCGCGGTCCGGGCATCACCGAGTCCGACATGCTCGTGATCAACAAGATCGACATCGCCCAGTACGTCCGCTGCGACATCGGCGTCATGGAGTCCGACGCGCACCGCGTGCGCGAGGGCCGCCCCGTGGTCCTGACCAACTGCCTGACCGGGCAGGGCCTGGAGGACGTGGCCAACTTCATCGAGTCCTTCCGCCGAGTACCGGCGTGAGCGTCGTGGCGGAACCGGCGGCGACCCCGGCGGCGACCCCGGCGGCGGACCCGGCGGCGCCCCACACTCCGCCCCGCGCCCTCCTGCCGCCGGCGCGCCTGGAGGCCGCGCACTACGAACCGCCGCGCGTCCCCCTGGAGGTTCTGCGGCACTCCTCGGTGCCCGACACCCTCGGTGTCGGGCGCCCCGGCAAGGTCGGCCTGCTGGAGCTGGCCTTCGAGCGGGTCGGCGGGCGCACCGAGCTGGTGCGGCACTACCAGAAGTCCCCGCTCCAGATCATGCGGCCGCTCTACTTCGACCCGTACCGCCCGGACCTGCCCATCACCTTCCTGATGTCCACGGGCGGCGGGGTCATCCAGGCCGACCGGCTGCGCACCGACCTGTCCTTCGGCCCCGGTACTTCTGCGCACGTCACCACCCAGGCGGCGACCAAGGTCTACCGGATGGAACACGACTACGCCGTCGCCCAGACCCTGCTGACCGCCGGCCCGGACGCGTACGTCGAATACCTGCCGGACCCGGTCATCCCGTACGTCGACTCGCGCTTCTACCAGCGCACGGTGATCACCGCCGACCCCACGGCCACCGTCCTGGTGAGCGAGACCGTCCTGTCCGGCCGGCTCGCGCGCGGGGAGCGCAACGCCTACCAGGTCTTCGCCTCCGACTTCGAACTGCGCCGACCGGACGGTGAGTTGGTCGCACTGGACACCGTACGACTGGAGCCGGGCGGGGCCGCGGGTTCCACCGGCCGCTCCGGCTCGGGCTCGGGCTCCGGCTGCGCCTTCGGCTCCGTCGACGGGCCCGCCGTGCTGGCCGGCCGTTCGGTGATGGCCTGTTTCTTCGCGGTCAGCCCGCTCGCCCCCGCCCGCGAGCTCGCCGACCTGCTGCACGCGCCCCTGGCCGGCCGCGGGCTGTCGTACGGGGTCAGCGTGCTGCCGCAGGACTGCGGGGCCTGGGTGCGGGTGCTCGGGGAGCACACCGAGGCCGTGACCCGGGCGCTCGGGGCCGTCTGGGACGCGGTGCGGCGCAGGCTGATCGGCGTACCCGCCCCGGACCTGCGCAAGACCTGAACTCCCCACCCTCTTCCGGCTGTTCACGACCAGAGAGAGCTCCACCAGATGCCCAGTGGCTACGATACGGGTAATACCGCCTGGATGATGGCGAGCACCGCCATGGTGCTGCTGATGACCCCCGGCCTCGCCTTCTTCTACGGGGGCATGGTCCAAACCAAGCATGTGCTGGTGATGCTCAAGATGAGCTTCGCCTGCCTGTCGCTGGTGACCATCCTGTGGGTCGCGGTCGGTTACTCCCTCGCGTTCGGCAAGGACTCCGGCGGCGGCCTGATCGGCAATCTCGACTACGCCTTCTTCCGTGGCATCGGAATGGACTCCCTGCACGGATCCATCCCCACCGTGATCTTCGCCTGCTTCCAGATGTCCTTCGCGATCATCACGGTGGCCCTGATCAGCGGCTCGATCGCGGGCCGCGCCACCATGAAGGGGTGGCTGGTCTTCGTCGTCGCCTGGACCATGCTGGTCTACGTGCCCACCGCGCACTGGGTGTTCGCCCCCGACGGCTGGATCCAGAAGTCCCTGGGCGCGCTCGACTACGCCGGCGGCCTGCCGGTCGAGCTCAGCTCGGGCGCCTCGGGGCTCGCGGTGGCCATCGTGCTGCGCAAGCGCAAGGACTTCGAGCGCGAGACGATCCGCCCCCACAACCTGCCCCTGGTCGTCATCGGTCTGGCACTGCTGTGGTTCGGCTGGTTCGGTTTCAACGCGGGCTCCGCGCTCCAGGTCGAGGGCAGCGCACCGACCACCTTCCTCAACACGCAACTGGCCGCCGCGGGCGCGATGATCGGCTGGCCGATCATCGAGAAGTGGCGCCTGGGGCACGTGGAGATGCTGGGCGTGGCCTCGGCCGCGGTCGCCGGCATGGTGGCCATCACCCCGGCCTGCGGCGAGGTCTCCCCGCTCGGCGCGCTGATCATCGGCTTCACCGCCGGTGTGGTCTGCTGCTTCGCCATCAACATGAAGTTCAAGATCGGTGTCGACGACACCCTGGACGTGGTCGGCGTGCACGGCTGGGGCGGCATCGTCGGCGTCCTCTCCATCGGCTTCTTCGCGACGGCCGCGATGAGCGGGAAGAAGGGCCTCTTCTACGGGGGCGGCCTGGACCAGCTCTGGCGTCAGGCCGTCGGCGTCCTGGCGGTGGGGTCCTTCGCCTTCGCGATGACCTGGCTCATCGCCAAGGCCATCGACAAGGCCGTCGGCTTCCGCGCCTCGGAGGAGTACGAGAACGTACCCGGCCGGGAGGAGGAGGTCGCCTACGACAACGCGACCCTGGACGAGATCCGCGACCGGATCGGCGGAGCCGCGACCTCTCCGCGCGAGCCCGCCGCGGTGGGAGCTTCCAAAGACGGGGCGGAGCAGCGGGACGCCGCGCTGCTCGCCGAAATCGTATCCGTACTGGACCGACGAGAGCGTGACAAGTGACCGCGCACACGATTGCCGCGACCGTCTCCACGGTCTCCGCCGCACCCGCCGTCGCCGACTCCGGCAACGCGTCCTGGCTGATGATGGCCACGGCCCTGGTGCTGCTGATGGCTCCCGGAGTGGCCTTCTTCTACGGCGGCATGGTCCGCACCGGCCAGATCGTCGCCATGCTCAAGATGATCTTCTTCTGCATGGTGATCGTCACGGTCCTCTGGTTCGCGATCGGTTACTCCCTGGCCTTCGGCCCCGACGCCGGCGGGCTCGGGGTCATCGGAACGCTCGACCACGCCTTCCTGCGCGGGATCGACGCCGATTCGCTGACCGGCTCGGTGCCCACGGTCACCTTCGTGGTGTTCCACCTGTCCTTCGCGGTGGTCACCGTGGCACTGATCGCCGGTTCCATCGCGGGCCGCGCGAAGATGGGCGGCTGGATCGCCTTCGTCATCGCGTGGACCCTGCTGGTCTACATCCCCATGGCCCACTGGGTGTTCGATCCGGATGGCTGGGTCGCCAAGCAGCTCCGCGCCGTCGACTTCTCCGGCGGCACCGTCGTGGAGATCGGATCGGGGGCCGCCGGACTCGCCCTCGCCATCGTCGCCGGCAAGCGGGCCGACTTCGACCGCCAGGGCATCCGGCCGCACAACCTGCCGCTCGTGGTCATCGGGCTCTCGCTCATGTGGTTCGGCTGGTTCGGCTTCAACACCGGTTCCTCCCTGGAAACCCCGGGCGGCGCGGCGATGGCCTTCCTCAACAGCCAGCTCGCGGCGGGCGCCGCGATGGCCGGCTGGGCGGTGACCAGTTGGTGGCGCACCCGGCAGGTCGGCCTGCTCGACATGTGCATGGGCGCCGTCACCGGACTGGTCGCCATGACCCCGCTGGCCGGCGGGGTGAGTCCGGTCTGGGCCACCGTCATCGGCTTCCTCGCCGGGCTGACCTGCGCGTTCGCGATCAGCTGGAAGTACCGGCTGGGCGTGGACGACACCCTGGACGTGGTGGGCATCCACGGCTGGGGCGGCATCGTCGGCATGGTCATGGCCGGCCTCTGCGCGACCGGCACCCTGACCGGCCACAAGGGCCTGTTCTACGGCGGCTCCTGGGACCTGCTGAGCAGGCAGCTCACCGCCACGGTGGTGCTCGGCCTGTTCTCGTTCGTGATGACCGCACTGATCGGCAAGGCCATCGAGGTCACCATCGGGCTGCGCCAGCCCGGCGGAATGGTGGAGAAGGAGCAGGCCTACGCCGACGCCCTCTCCGACAACCTGGAGCAGCTGTCGACCGGCGACTCCCGCGCCGAGGCAGTCGGTGAGGAGCCGGAGAGCGCCTCCGCCCTGGTCGCCCGGCTGCGCGAGGTCCTGCTCACCGCCCCGCAGGGCGGCGGCGACCGGCCGGACGGCGGCGACCGGCCGGGCGGCGGCGACCGGCCGGGCGGCGGCCACCGCGGCTGAGAACGGCCGTACGGAGGGCCCCGGCCCCCGCTCCGCTGTCGGCGAACCGGCCTCGGCAAACGGCGCGGGCGGTGCTTGGCTGGCGCCATGGAGATCCTCATTCTGGGCGGAACGGCATGGCTGGGCCGGGAGTTGTCCCTGCAGGCGATCGAGCGCGGTCACCGGGTGACCTGCCTGGCACGCGGCGAGAGCGGCCCCGTCGCGGACGGGGCGAGGCTCGTGGTGGCCGACCGGCGCGCCCCTTCGGCGTACGAACCCCTCCTGGACCGCGCGTGGGACGCGGTCGTCGAGGTGTCCTGGCAGCCCGGTTTCGTACGCGGGGCGCTGGCCGCGCTCGCGGACCGGGCGGGGCACTGGACCTACGTCTCCTCCGTCAGCGCCTACGCCTCCCACGGGGTCCCGGACGCCGACGAGTCCGCGGCCCTGCTGACCCCGATCGAAACGAGCGAGGCCGACCGCCCGGTGTACGGCGAGGCCAAGGTCGCCTGCGAACTGGCCTCCGCGGCCGCCGTCGGCGACCGGCTGCTGATCGCCCGCGCCGGCCTGATCGGCGGCCCCGGCGATCACAGTGACCGCTCCGGCTACTGGGCGGCCCGCGCGGCCGCCGATCCGGTGGGGCCGATGCTGGTCCCCGACGAACCGGACCTCGCCACCCAGGCCGTCGACGTACGGGACCTCACCGGCTGGCTCCTCGACTGCGCGGCGAAGGGAACCACCGGCACCTACGACGCGGTCGGCCCTGTGGTTCCCTTCGCGCGGTGGATCGAACTGTCCCGCGCGGCCGGAGGCCACACCGGTCCGGTGGTCCGCGCCGGCTCCGAGTGGCTGCTCGCCCACGGCGTGGCCGAGTACATGGGCCCCGGCTCGCTGCCGATGTGGGTGATCGAGAAGGGCTGGGAAAGCTGGGCGGCACGCAGCGGGGCGGCGGCGCGCGCGGCGGGCCTGCGCCACCGCCCGCGCGCCGAACTGCTGGCCGACACGCTGCGCTGGGAGCGCGCCCAGGGCCTGGACCGGACCAGGCGCGCCGGCCTCGGCCCCGGCCGCGAACGCGAACTGCTCGACGCGCTCGCGGCCGGGGCAGGGGCAGGCGTAGGGGCAGGGGCAGGGGCCGATGCCGGCTGAGGCCCGTTCGGGCTACCGTGCTCGTTCCGCCCGGTAGCCCGCGGAGGCGATGGCCGCGATGACGGCGGCCGGGTCGAGGGGCCGGTCCGCGTCGACGACGGTGCGGCCCCTGCGGACGCTGGTCGCGCTGGCGACCACTCCCGCCAGCTCCTCCACCTCGTCGTCGATCAGCAGGCCGCAGCTGTCGCAGTGCATGCCGGTCACGGTGAACTCCATGCGTTCCTTCACGAGGTGGCCTCCTGGCTCTCGAAGGTGATCCGGCCGCCGTACATGCCCATGCCGCAGCTGTACTCCAGCGTCCCCGGCTGCCGGGCCCCCAGGTCGATGCCGGTGGTCCCGGTCGTGGGGAGGATCTTCTGGATGCCGAGGTCCGGGATGACGAAGGCGCGGACGCAACCGCCCGTCCCCTGCGTGGCGACGACCAGGGTGGTGGGGACACCGGCCTTCGCCGTGACGTCGGCCGGGGCGTAGGCGTTCGTACGGGCCCGGACGGTCACGGTCTGGGTGCCGTCCGGGTGGAGCACCACCGTCTCGGGCGCCACCTCGGCGGCGACCGCCGCCGGGGCCGCGGCGGGCCACCAGCCGCCGAGCCGCAGCCCGCTGCCGAGGGTCCACACCGCGACGAGCAGCACGACGACGGCGGTCGCCAGGGTAAGCCTCCCCTGCCACAGCCGGGCCGCGGAGCGCAGGAAGAAGCCGAGGACGGCGAAGAGCGGGCCGGTCCCCAGGACGAAGCCGGCCATGACGGCCGCGCCCGCGAGCGGGCCGCCGGAGGTGACGGCGAGGAGCTCGACGCTCAGGGTCACCCCGCAGGGGATCAGCACGGTCAGGAAGCCGAGTACGGCCGGGGTGGTGACGGCCGTACTCCGGGCCGAGCGGCGGACCCGCCGGCCCCAGGAGGCGGGCGTGCGCGGCACGAAGCGGCGTACCCCGCGCACCCCGAACATGTCGAGGGCGAACAGGAGCATCAGTACGCCCGCACACAGCATCAGCACGGCCCGGGTGCGCGGACCGGGCTGGACCGCGGCTCCGATCAGGCCGAGGGCGGCGCCGAGGAGCGTGTGGGACAGGAGCTTGGCGCCGAGGAAGGCCCCGACGGGGGCGAAGAGGCCGCTGCGCCGCCACCTCTCCTGGGACCACTCCGTGGACCGGCGGCCGACGGCCCCGGCGAGCAGACCTCCCTGGACGGCGGCGCAGGAGGCGCCGCCGGCGAACAGACCGGTGGAGACACCGGTGACGAACAACGCGGTGGACGAAGCCATGGGGAACGGACTCCCTGTACATCGAGTGCGGCAGTGGATCAGGACACGGCGAAGCACTCCGGTCGCCCGGTGTGCGGGCGGGTACGGGTGCGGGACCGGTCAGGTCCGGCTGACGCAGAGGGAGTCGAGATCGGGTGCTCTCGGGCGGGAGCGTTCCGGGCACGGCGCGGGGCCCGTGTGGCCGTGAGCCACGGACGTCGTCCCCCATATGGCGGAACCGGCGAGATCTCCCGCGGGACCGGCCGGCACGGTGGGCGCGTACGCCGAGGCCAGCGGGCAGTCCCGCCCCAAGGCGGAACAGCCCCAGTCGGTACCCGCGCCCGTGGCCCTGCCCGAGGCGCGCTCCGGGCCCCTGTCCCGCGCGGGCGTCCCGGCGATCGCGGGAGGCCCGGCCGTGGCAGACGTGGCGGACGGGTCCGCCATCGCAGACATCCCCGCCGGCGCAGGCATCCCGGCCATCCCCGCCAGCGCAGGCATCCCGGCCGTGCCGGCCGTCTGAGCCGTCCCGGCCGGCCGCATGCCCGCCTCGTGCCCCGCCGAAGCGGGATGCGTGAACAGCCCGCCGCACACGAGCAGCAGCACCGCCACCACGCCCGCGGCGACGGCCGAGGCACGGCGAAGGGGGCCTATGGGCTGCATGTCCGCGATGCTACGACAGCCGCCCGGCGCCCTCCCGGACCGGGGCGGCGCAAACTCTCCGACACCCGTCGCGCAGGCCGCTGCGCCGTTACTGTGTCGCCATGGAGACCTCCACCACCGCACGGGTGAAGTCCACCGGCGTCCCCGGCGACCGGGCCTGAGGCCCCCGCCATGGACGCGCCCCTCCACGGCGCCTGGCTGCGGACCGGAATCAGCCGGGACGGCGGCCCGCTCCGGGAAACCGAGCACGTCGTGTGGGTCCAGACCGACACCCTCTACGCGGACAGCCGCGGGTTCGCCGGAACCACCTCGTACGACGGCCGCCGGGTCACCTTCCACCACCACGTGGGCGCCCCCGGCCACGACGTCGGAGTCCTGCGTCCCGAGGGCAACCGCCTGGTCGAAATGGGCACCAACCCCGACGGCAGCACCTTCCTGGAGGTGTGGTCCCCCCTGCCGTACGCCCAGGGCCCCACGGGCTGCTGGTTCGCCGCGGGCACCCAGACCGTGCGGGTGGGCAACCACGTGGTGCACGTCGACGCCACCGGGCACGGCTCGCACCACGTCCTCCTGCGCACCGACCCCGCCCCGTCCGGGCCGCCGGCGCCGGCGCCGGCGGATGAGGCTGATCAAGCCGATCGCCCCGATCAGGCGCACCGGGAGTACGAGGAGCACCAGCAGTACCGGGACCACCGGGACTACCGGAACTACCGGGCTCAGCCGGACGAGCCCGCCTGACCCCCTCCGGTGTCCGCGGCTCCGGCCGTACGGGCCTGCGCGCGGCCGAGCAGTTCCGCCAGGCCCCGCCGGGTGGCGGCCACGACCACGCGGTCCTGCGGCCGCAGGACGTAGCCCGGGCGCAGGTCCCAGACCAGGGCGGGCTTCCGGGCCTCGTCGTGGCCCGGCTGCGTCCGGAGGTCGGGGCGGCGGTTGCCCGGGGCGGCGGTGTCCAGGGCGATCACCCGCCAGGCACCGGGCCGGAAGGATTCCTCGATGGTGCGGCCCTCCAGCAGGGGGTGATCGGCCACCTCCAGGGCCGCGAACACGAGCACCCTGCGCTCCACCGGGATGGCGCCGAGCACCCGGCGGCCCATCATCGCCCCGGCGAAGGCGGGCGCGGCCAGATGGGAGACGCTGCGGCTCCGGGTGAGGGCCGCCGGGTGGGCCTCGCGCAGGGTGCGGTACACCGCGGTGGCGAACTCGTTGTCGTACAGCCGCATCACCACCCGTACGTCGGGCTTCACCGAGCGGGCGTAGAGCGCTGCCTCCAGGTTGGTGGTGTCCGAGCTGGTCACCGCCAGCAGGGCGTGGGCGCGGTGGATCCGGGCGGACTCCAGGACCCCTTCGTCGGTGACGTCGCCGACCACGACGGGCACGTGCAGGCGGCGCGCGAGGGCGATGCCGCGGGCCAGGGGGTCGGACTCCACGCACACCACGGGGATCCCCAGCTCCCTCAGCCGCGCGAGCACCCGGGTACCGACCTTGCCGAGGCCGAGCAGCACGACGTGGCCGGAGAGTCCGCGCGGCGGCCTGCGCAGAGCCGTCGCGGTGCGGAAGGCGCCCAGGGCTTCGAGGGCCGCCGCGACCAGGATGGGCAGCAGGAGCAGCCCGACGAACCCGGCCAGGATCTGCAGGAGTTGACGCTCGGTCGGCTGGTCGAGCGCGGGGTCGTTGATCGCGAAGACGTCGAGCAGGGTCAGGTAGACGGCGTGCAGCGGGGTGTCCCCCGTGACCAGGGAGGAGGCCACGGCGAGGGCGCCGACGGCTGCCGTGATCCCGGCGAGCGACCAGCGGAGCCTGCGGGAGAACAGTGAACCGACTGGCAGCGAGACCTGGTTGAGCCGTCGGCCGTCCGGCGCCGGCGTGGCGTGGGAGACCGCTTCGAGCGCGACGGTCCCCCGCCCGGTCGCGGCCGCCACGGACCGGTCGTCCGGGAGCAGTTGCGGGCCCAGGTCCCCGCCGATCTCCGATCCGTCCGCGCCGGCCGGATCGACGGAGGTGGCGGACAGCAGGGCCAGGGTGCACAGGCCCGGGTCGGCGACCTCGCCCCGGCCGGGGGGCGTGCGTTCGACCGCGCGCAGGAGCAGGCCGTCGGCCTGGACCACCTTGCTGGTGCCCGCGACGGCGGAGGCGGCCAGTGCGGGGGCGGCCGTATCGGCGTCGGAGAGCACGGTCGTGGCGGAGTCCAGCGCGCGCAGGTCGATGCCGGGTTCCGCGACGAGCGCGGCCTGATCGAGCAACTCCTCGAGGTGCTGGCCGAGTTTGCGGTTGTAGAGGCGGATGACGAGCCGCAGCCTGGGGTTCAGCCGCCGGGCCACGAGGGCGGCCCGTACGTTGGTCTCGTCGTCCTCGTAGACGAGCGCCAGCGCGGCCGCCCGGGCGACCCCGGCGGCGGCCAGGGCCTCTTCGTCGGGGGCGGGAGCCTCCAGCACCCGCAGTTCGGGTACGAGGTCCTCCCCCGCGGCGGCCCGGTCCCCGGCGGCCGTACGGATCCGCGCGGCCGGGAACCGCCCCAGCAGCGCGCGCCCGGCCCCGACCCGGGCGCGGGTCCGGTCCCGCACGGGCCCCGCTCCGGGGCGCACCTCGCGGGCGGCCGGCACGACCAGCGTCACCCGTTCCTCGTACACCTCGCGGAGCTCGGCGGCCAACCGGCGGGCGAGCCCGTCGTCCCCGCACACGACCATCAGGTCGGCGGATTCGGCTGGTTGGGGATGCGCGGAAGGAGAGGACACCGCCCCAGCATGCCGTGTCGGCCGCCGGGGCCCGGCGGCCGGTCCGTCGGTGGAGGTCCGCCGACGGGATCCGTCAGTGGATGACGGTGAAGCTGCGCCAGGGCAGGGCCTCGGGTGCGGTGACGTTCGAGAGGGTCGTGGCCACGTAGGTGCCGTCGCCCCGGTCGAGCTTGCGGCAGTCTTCCGTCCGGTACAGGACCACGTCCACGAGGGTGTTGTTCTCCACGTGCGTCGCCCCCTTCGGCAGGGCGATCCGGTGGCAGCCCTTGACCGAGGTGTTGATGTAGCTCACCTCGACCGGCGAGTCGTGGCCGCGGAACTCGAGCATCCCGACGGTGCTCCGGCCCAGGCCCGAGCAGGCGGTGGCCGTCAGCAGCAGCGCTGCCGTTCCCGCGATGATGCTGATACGCCTGCTGTGGGACATGGCGCGGTCCTCGTCTGTGCGGTGGTGGCGGTCCTACGCACAGACTGCCCCGGCGCGGCGCGCGCGGCTCCCGCTGCTCGGCCGTCCGGGTGAACGCGGCCCGCGGCGCGGCGCACTCACCCGGGCGCCCGGGTGCCCGGCTCCCCGGGGAACGGCTCAGGCGCGGGCCAGTGCGGCGGTGACGAAACGTGCGGCGCGGTCCAGGGCCGCGTCGGCCTCGTCCAGCACGCGGCACGATGGTCAGGGCGGGACGCCCGCCGAGGACGGAGGGGGTGACGACCACCCCGGCCGGAGCCGGGCCGCGAACGGCTGGCCGCCGCCACGCCCACGTTCGAGGACGGCCTGCGCTCCTGGCTCACCGGGCCGCTGACGGCCGGCTCGCTGGAGCGGTTCGCCGCCACTCTCGCCCTGCTGCGCGGCACGCTGCAGGACGCCTCGGCGGGAACGCCCGCCGGCTGAGCCGTGAAAGAACGGCCCGGGCCGGCCGCGGGGTGCGCGGCCGGCCCGGGCCGGATGCCGGGGTCAGACGAGGTCGAACCGGTCCAGGTTCATCACCTTGTCCCAGGCGGCGACGAAGTCCTTGACGAACTTCTCCTTCGCGTCGTCGCTCGCGTAGACCTCCGCGAGCGCGCGCAGCTCGGAGTTCGAGCCGAAGACCAGGTCGACCCGGCTGCCGGTCCACTTGACCTTGCCCGTGGCGTCGTCACGGGCCTCGAAGGTGTTGGCGTCCTCGGAGGTCGGCTTCCAGGTCGTCCCCAGGTCGAGCAGGTTGACGAAGAAGTCGTTGGTGAGGGACCCGGGGGTCGCGGTGAGGACGCCGAGCGGCGACTGCTGGTGGTTCGCCCCGAGTACCCGCAGGCCGCCCACCAGGACGGTCGTCTCGGGGGCGCTGAGGTTCAGCAGGTTCGCCTTGTCGAGCAGCAGGTACTCGGCCGGCAGGCGGTTGCCCTTCCCGAGGTAGTTGCGGAACCCGTCGGCGAGCGGCTCCAGCGCGGCGAAGGACTCCACGTCGGTCTGTTCCTGCGAGGCGTCCACGCGTCCCGGAGCGAACGGCACCCGGATCTCGACACCGGCGTCCTTGGCGGCCTGCTCGACGCCCGCGCCGCCCGCGAGGACGATCAGGTCGGCCAGCGAGACCTCCTTGCCGCCGGTCTGAGCCGAGTTGAAGGACTCCCGGATCCCCTCCAGCGTGCGCAGTACGGTGGCCAGCTCGTCGGGGTTGTTCACCTCCCACCCGCTCTGCGGCTGGAGGCGGATGCGCGCGCCGTTGGCGCCGCCGCGCTTGTCGCTGCCGCGGAAGGAGGAGGCCGCGGCCCAGGCGGTGGAGACGAGCTGGGACACCGTCAGGTCCGAGGCGAGGACCTTGGCCTTGAGGGCGGCGACGTCGGCGTCGTCGACGAGGGAGTGGGTCACCGCGGGGAGCGGGTCCTGCCACAGCAGGACCTCGGAGGGGACCTCGGGGCCGAGGTAGCGGACGATCGGGCCCATGTCGCGGTGGGTGAGCTTGTACCAGGCGCGGGCGAAGGCGTCGGCGAACTCGGCCGGGTTCTCGTGGAAACGCCGCGAGATCTGCTCGTAGGCCGGGTCGATGCGCAGCGACAGGTCGGTCGTGAGCATCGTCGGGGCGTGGGTCTTCGACGGGTCGTGCGCGTCGGGTACGGTGCCCGCCCCGGCGCCCGCCTTCGGCCGCCACTGGTGCGCGCCGGCGGGGCTCTTGAACAGCTCCCACTCGTAGCCGAAGAGGATGTCGAAGAAGGTGTTGTCCCAGGCGATCGGGGTGTTCGTCCAGATCCCCTCCAGACCGCTGGTGATGGCGTCGCCGCCCTTGCCGCTGCCGTAGGAGTTGGCCCAGCCCAGGCCCTGCGCCTCGATCGGGGCGGCCTCGGGGTCGTCGCCGACGCTCTCCGCCGGACCCGCGCCGTGGGTCTTGCCGAAGGTGTGGCCGCCCGCGATCAGGGCGACGGTCTCCTCGTCGTTCATCGCCATCCGGCGGAAGGTCTCGCGGATGTCGCGCGCCGCGGCGAGCGGGTCCGGGGTGCCGTTGGGGCCCTCCGGGTTGACGTAGATGAGGCCCATCTGGACGGCGCCGAGCGGGTTCTCCAGCTCGCGGTCGCCGGTGTAGCGCTCGTCGTCGAGCCAGGTGCTCTCGGGACCCCAGTAGACGTCCTCGTCCGGCTCCCAGACGTCAGCGCGGCCGCCGGCGAAGCCGAAGGTCTCGAAGCCCATCGCCTCCAGCGCGACGTTGCCGGTGAGGATCATGAGGTCGGCCCAGGAGAGGCTCTGGCCGTACTTCTTCTTGACCGGCCACAGCAGGCGGCGCGCCTTGTCGAGGTTGCCGTTGTCCGGCCAGCTGTTGAGGGGGGCGAACCGCTGCTGGCCGGCTCCGGCGCCGCCGCGGCCGTCGCTGATCCGGTAGGTGCCGGCGCTGTGCCACGCCATGCGGATCATGAACGGGCCGTAGTGGCCGAAATCGGCGGGCCACCAGTCCTGCGAGGTGGTCAGCACCTCGGCGATGTCCCGCTTGACCGCCGGGAGGTCGAGCGTGCCGAACGCCGCGGCGTAGTCGAACTCCTCACCGAGGGGATTGGCCACGGCGGGGTTCTTGGCGAGGATCTTCAGGTTCAGCCGATCCGGCCACCACTGGCGGTTTCCGCCGCCCTGGGTCGGGTGCGGGGCCCGCTCGTGCGCGACCGGGCAGCCGCCGCCGCCCTCCGCCTTCGCATCGGTGACGATTGCGTCATGGTTCTCAGACATGGGAATCCTTCCGGACCGGACCGGGGGTCACGGTGATCAGGAACTGCATGTGATGGAACATTTCTGGGGCACGGGAACCCGGTGGCGGGCCCCGGTTTCACGGTCGTCCTGACGCCGGGGCGGTCACCGTCGCGGACGGTCTCACGTCCAGTCTCACGCTGCTCCGAACCGTTCCTGTCCCTTGGCTGTCAACGCATCCGATCCTACGATGGACTCAATCCAAGTCAAGAACGACACCAAGCCCGCATCGAGTCGGATCACGGACCACAGGCGGTACATTCCGGGGGTCACGCCGGGCCGCCCCGCCCAACGCGGCCCCTCCGACCGCGGCCCCTCCGAAAGTGGCCCCACCGAACGTGGCCCCTCCGAAGATGAAAAGTGGTGAGCCGATATGAGTGACCTACTGGAGCGGCTGCGCGAGCGCGGCTGGCGGATGACCTCCCAGCGGCGCGTGGTCGCGGAGGTGCTCGATGGCGACCACGTGCACCTCACGGCCGACGAGGTGCACGCCCGCGCCGTGGAACGGCTGCCCGAGATCTCCCGGGCCACCGTCTACAACGCCCTGGGCGAGCTGGTCTCCCTCGGCGAGGTCATGGAGGTCACCACCGACGGCCGCGCCAAACGGTACGACCCCAACGCGCACCACCCGCACCAGCACCTGGTGTGTTCCGGCTGCGGCCTGATCCGCGACGTCCACCCCACCGGCGATCCGCTGGCCGGCCTCGCGGCCGAGGAGCGGTTCGGCTTCACGGTGTCCGGGGTCGAGGTCACCTACCGGGGACTCTGCTCCTCCTGCGCATGAAACGGGCCGGGCCCGCCGCGCGATGCGGCGGGCCCGGCCGATGACGCCCGTACGGGTACCCGCGCACGGTGAACGAGGTGGACGCCGGCCGGCCGGACGTCAGCCCAGCTGGATGTCGGAGTCCGGCTGCGCGACCTTGAACAGCGCCCGTGCGATCACCGCGGCGTCCTCGTCGGTGAGGTGCGCGGAGAAGTGCTTCTGGATGCTGCGCATGTAGACCGGGGCCGTCGCCCGGTGGGCCTCGGCACCCGCCGGGGTGATCACCGCCCAGGAGGACCGCTTGTCATGCGGGTCCGGCAGTTTGTCCACGAGGCCGGCGCGCACCATCTCGTCGATCAGGCGGCTGACCCGGGTCCGGCTGAGCACCACCCGGTTGGCCACTTCCTGCATGCGCAGCCCGTGCTTCCCGGCCGCCTTGAGTTCGAGCAGTACGTCGTACCACGTCAAGGGGATCCGGCCGTCGCGCTGCACGTCGCCCTCGATGGCGCGTACGGCGGTGTTGTGCGCGAGGAGCATCGCCCGCCACGCCTCGAGTCGATCATCCCGTTCGGTCACACCGCGATCCTACTCCCATTGCGTGCGCCCGCACATACTTGTTAAGGTGCGTGCGTACGCACTTATTGATCCTTGATTTTCGGAGGCTGGCACATGGCGGTTCAGAACCTCTCCCGCGACGAGGTCAAGCAGAAGCTCGACGGCGGCAGGGCAGCGGTCGTCGAGGCCCTGCCCGAGCAGTACTACAAGGAGGCGCACCTGCCGGGGGCGCTGCTCCTCCCCGTCGACGACGTCGACCAGCTGGCCCCCGGCCTGCTGCCGGACAAGGACGCCGAGGTCATCGTCTACTGCACCGGTACGACCTGCTCCAACTCGGGGATCGCGGCCGAGCGCCTCGCGGAGCTCGGCTACTCGAAGGTCTTCACCTACAAGGACGGCAAGGAGGACTGGATCGGGGGCGGGCTCCCGACCGAGTCCGGCGTCTGAGCGGCAGCACGCCCACACACGAGCAGGAGGAACGGACGATGACCAGTAGCGCGACATCCCCGACCCGCACCGTGGACGGGGTCGAACTCCCGGCCGTGGGCGACTGGAAGGTCGACCCGGGGCACGCCGAGGTCGGCTTCCTCGGCCGGCACTTCATGCTCACGAAGGTGCGCGGCCGGTTCACCGGCGTCGACGCCACCGTCTACATCGGCGAGCGGCCCGAGGACAGCAAGGTCACCGCGGTGATCGACATGGCCAGCGTCAACAGCGGAGACAGGGCCCGGGACGACCACCTGCGGTCCGCCGAGTTCTTCGACGTGGCCGAGCACCCCCGGGCCACGTTCACCTCCACGTCGGTGAGCTGGAACGGTACGAGCGGTACGCTCGCCGGCGATCTCACGATCAAGGGGTTCACCCGTCGCGTGGAGCTCGACGTCGACTACCTGGGGCACGCCAAGGACCCGTGGGGCAACGACCGCACGGTCTTCTCGGCCCACGGCAAGATCAACCGTGAGGACTGGGGCCTGACCTGGAACATGGCCCTGGAAACCGGCGGCTTCCTGGTCTCCAAGGAGATCGAGCTCTCGCTGGAGATCGAGGCGGTCAGGGAGGTCTGACGTCCCGCACGCCGACCTGCCGGTCCCGGCACGGCCTCCGCCGTGCCGGGACCACCCCTGCCCGCGGCTCCGTCCCGATCAGGCCTCCAGGACCCGCCGCACCATCTCGCCGAGTGCCCCCCGGATCCGCCCGGGGGTGAAATCGCTGCTGCGCAGCGCCTGTTGGAGGTCCGCGTCGACCATGGCGAGCAGCAGGTGCGAGGTGCCCTGGGCGTCCAGCTCCGGCCGTGCCTCGGCCAGCAGGACGGACAGGTGGCGCTGCCACAGGCAGTAGGAGCCGATCTGGTACCGGACGCCGGGCGCGGTGGTCTCCGAGAGCCGCACCAGCTCCAGGTTCGTGTCGAGCAGGTCCAGATACGTATCGAAGAAGGCGGTGATCCGCGTGCCCGCGTCGGCGCCGGGCCCCAGGGGCGGCGGCCCGAACAGCATCCTGCCCTGGAGCTCGCTCTCCTGGGCGTCGAGCAGGGCCACGGCGAGCCCGGACTTGCTTCCGAACCGGCGGAACAGCGTTCCCTTGCCCACGCCCGCGCGTGCCGCGATGGCGTCGAGGGACACGTTCTCGACGCCGTGCTCCCCGAAGAGTTCGGCGGCGACCGCCAGGATGCGGTCACGGTTTCGCGCCGCGTCCGCCCGCTCGCGGACCGGCTTCCGGATGAGTTCGGTCACTTCAGGTGACCCTCTGGTCATGCGGTGTCTTCGTCCGTGACGTCGTAGGTCCGTCGGTCGTCGCGAGTGTACCCATCTCGGACATCACCTGCGCCTGGCGGGCGACGAGCACACCTAACCCCCAACTGCCGTTCTTCGCCGTTCGTTTGCTTGCCCGCGTGAACACGATGTGTCAGGGTCGTTGCCGAAACGGACCGCAGTCCGCTTACGGGGGACCACCATGACACAGCTCAAGGGCCGCCGCACTGCGTTCCCTTCAGGAGCCGGCCGCCCACGGGAGAGTTCCGTCAGCCCGAGCGGCAGCTGATCCCGCCCACCGCGAGCACAGCCCGCCCGAGCGCGCACCACTCCCCCTGGCACGCCCGCCCCGACCGGAGGAAGCATGACCACGCATCCCAGCCCGACCAGCCCGGACAACCAGCTCCTCGACCTGACCCAGCACGAGATCCAGGCGCTGCGCACCAGGTTCAACCTCGCCGACGCCCACACCCACCAGCAGCAGTCGGACAGCCAGCGCGAGATCGTCGCCCGGCTGCCCGAGCTCTGGTACGAGGCGGAGCGCGGCCTGCAGGCGACAGCCGAGGAGCGTTTCATCGAGGCCTTCTTCACCCTGCACCGCCAGGACACCGCCCTGGCCAAGAACAAGACCCTGCTCTCGTACGCCGCGTCGATCTCGACGATGGTCGCCGGCATGTACCTCAAGCAGCAGCGCAAGTCGGTCACGCTGGTCGAGCCCTGTTTCGACAACCTCTACGACGTCTTGAACAACATGGGCGTGCCGATGTACCCGATCGAGGAGTCGGCGCTCCACGACCCGGACCGGATCTACTCCGAGCTCAAGCGCCTGGTCCGCACCGACGCCCTGTTCCTCGTCGACCCGAACAACCCCACCGGCTTCACGCTGCTCCAGCACGGCCGCAAGGGCTTCGAAGAGGTGGTCCGGTTCTGCAAGGACCACAACAAGCTGCTGGTCATCGACTTCTGCTTCGCCTCGTTCACGCTCTACGACGAGAAGCTGGCCCGCTTCGACATCTACGAGCTGCTCGAAGGCTCCGGCATCTCCTACCTGGCCATCGAGGACACGGGCAAGACCTGGCCGGTCCAGGACGCCAAGGCGGCCATGATCACGGCCAGCGACGACATCCGCGAGGACGTCTACAACCTGCACACCAGCGTGCTCCTCAACGTCTCGCCCTTCGTGCTCAACATGCTGACCCAGTACGTCCAGGACTCCACCCGCGACCGGCTCGCCTCCGTCCGCGAGGTCCTCACCCAGAACCGCGAGGCCATACGCAAGGCGATCGACGGCACGATCCTGGAGTACCAGGAGCCCGTCGCCGGAGTGAGCGTCGCCTGGGCGCGCATCAACCACCCGGAGCTGACCGCGACCGAACTGCAGCGGCTCCTGGCCGAGGCCGAGGTGTACGTCCTGCCCGGCCGGTTCTTCTACTGGAGCCAGCCCGACCGCGGCGAGGCCTTCGTCCGCTTCGCCCTCGCCCGCGACCCGCAGGTGTTCTCCGACGCCATGGCCCGGATGCGCGAGGTGCTCGACCGCCATGCCCTCTGACACGCACGTCCGTGAGGAGTACGCCGACGCCGCGCTCTTCCTCGGCATGAACGGCGAGGACGAGGACGTACGCCGCGCCTGCAAGGCCTTCTTCGTGGAGCGGCTCGACGGCCGGATCGTCATGAGCCTGGAACAGGTGGGCCGCTGCGACGACATCATCTGGGGCTTCTCCCGCGAACTCCAGGACGCCTACTACCCCTTCATGGACAACCTGCACACCGTGATGGACATCCGGCGGCTCGGCTACGAGGAGGCCGACGTGCTGCGCGCCACCGGCGCGGAGCTGCCCCGGACCCTGCCGGTGCACGAGCGGCTGCTCCTCGGCATGGTCGAGTGCCGCAAGGGACTGCTGCACACGGCCAGCCCGCGCCTCGCGGCCACGACCGGGTTCGCGCTGCGCGCCGTGACCGGCGGCGACGGGCCGGAAGCCCGCTTCCCCGAGCCGCTGGAAAGCCTCTACCAGCAGTCCCTCGCCCTGCGCGTGCCGGCCGAAGCCCTGTGACGGAGGACCGATGATCACCGGATTGACCACCGCGCTCGTCACCCCGGTCGACGCGGCGGGAGAGATCGACGAGAAGAGCACGGCCCGCCTGATCGCGACCGTACGGCCTTACGCGGACGCCCTGCTGCCGGCACTGAGCACCGGCGAGGGGGGCTCCCTGTCGGACCGTCAGTGGCGGGACGCGCTGACCGCCGCCGTCCGGTACGCCGGCGGATTGCCGGTCCTCGCCGGCATCCTGCGGCCCACCACGGCCGGGGCCCTGGACCTCGCCCGCGGCGCGGCCGGGCTCGGCGCCGCCGCGGTCGTGGTCACCACCCCGTACGGGGCGGACGTGACCCAGGAGGAGATGTTCCGCCACTTCGAGGCCGTGGCCGCAGCCGGACTCCCCGTGATCGTCTACCACGAGTCGGCCGTCTCCGGGAACGTCCTCGAACTCGGCACCCTGCTGCGCGTCTGCGCCCTGCCGGGGGTGGCCGGGGTCAAGGACTCCGCCGGGGAACCCGAGTTCACCCGCGCGCTGATCGCCGCCGGCCCGGGCGTACCCGTGGCCCAGGGGCTCGAACACCTGCTGCTGGAGTCCGGCCCCGTCGACGGCTGGGTCGTCGCGCTGGCCAACGTCGAACCGGAGCTCTGCAAGGCCCTGTTGACCGACCGCGGCGAGGGGCGGGCGGCGCAGCTGCACGCCGCGTACGCACGGTACGGACTGGACCGGGACGACTGGTACCGCTCGCTGAAGACCGAACTGCTACGGCGCTCCGTGATCGAGACCGACCGGGAGGTCCCGTGCTGAACGTGACACCGAAGCCCGCCGACAGCCCGCACAAACGGCTGTTCCTCCACAACCGCGCCCTCCAGAGCTCCACGGTGCTGGCCCGGATCGAGGATCTGGAGGCGGCCTGGATCGATCCCCTCGTCGAGGACCTCACCGACCGCACTCCGCCGCTCGCCGGCCGCGCCGAGTGGAAGGAGCGGCTCGCCGGACTGCTGGCCCTGGAGCGCACGGGCAGCCCGGCCGGAAGCTATCTCGCCGAGAAGGCCACCCGGGCACAGTTCGCCCACGTGGTGCGGGAGTTCGCGCTCGACGGACTGACCGAGGCGCAGAACTTCTTCCCGGCGATACCCCGGCTGCCGATCCGCGCGCAGATGGCCGTGATGCGGGTGCTCATCGACGAGTTCGGCTGCGGCAACCTCCAGCAGACCCACTCCAAGCTCTACCTCGACCTGCTCGCCGAACTGGGTCTCCCCCAGGAGCTGGAGAGCTTCCTCGACACCACCGGCGACGAGACGTACGCGTTCCTCAACGTCTTCTACTGGCTCACCCAGCGCGCCGCGGACGTCGAGTACTTCCTCGGCGCACTCGCCTACCTGGAGGCGAGCATCCCCGACGCCTTCACGGTGCAGGCCCGCGCCTGCGCCCGGCTCGGGATCGCGCGGGGCGGGTACTACACCGAGCACCTGCACATCGACACCTTCCACATGCGGGAGATGCAGACCGCGATCAAGGAGTACGAAGCGGCGCGCGGTCTCGACGCGACGAAGCTGTGGATCGGGGCGCGGCTGCTGTCCGGACTGATCGGGGGCGCCTTCGACGCCGCCGTCGAGCGTGCGCGGGAGGTGGCATGAGCGACGCCGTGCTGGAAGAGCTGCCGGGCGACCGGGTACGGGTCCGCGTCGCGGGCCGGGAGTTCGTGATCGACGCCGCCTGTACGCACCGGCTCGGCCGGCTCGTGCACGGACAGGTCAACGCGCGCACCCTGCGCATCACGTGCCCGCTGCACGGCACCGGCTTCGACCTCGCCACCGGCTGCCCGGTGGCCGGCCCGTCCGCGGATCCGCTGACGGTGCACCACACGGGCGTGCTCGGGCAGCTGTACGCGCAGCAGGACGTCTGGCTGCCCGCCTCCGAGCGGCTCCTCGAATGGGACGACGGCTTCCACGACCTGATGCTGGGCGACCGGCTGCGCATGGCCGCGTACAAGGCGGCGATCACCGAGGCCGTGCGGCCCGGCGCCACCGTCCTGGACCTGGGCACCGGTACCGGCATCCTGGCCCAGTGGGCTCTGGAGGCGGGAGCGGCCCGGGTCTACGGCATCGACCTCAACGAGAACATCCTCCGAACCGCGGCGCGGCGGCTCACCGAAGCCGGGTTCGGGAGCCGTTTCCATCCGCTGCGCGGGTTCTCCTTCGGCATCGAGCTGCCCGAGCGGGTGGACCTGATCATCTCCGAGATCATGGGCAACCTCGCCGACAACGAGAACTGCGTCGCGATCCTGGACGACGCCCGCAGCCGCTTCCTGCGGCCGGGCGGCGCGATGCTTCCGGTGGCCGTGGAGAGCTATCTCGTACCGGTCACCGCGGAGGCGGCGCACGGAGCGGTGCGCGACGGATCGCCGCAGGACGCCGGGGGCCCGGCCGAGTTCGCCGAGCTGCTGAAGGGCCGCGGGGCACGGGACGCCTTCGACCTCTACTACGACGCGATCATCCCGGTCGGCGGCCAGCTCTCGGCACCGCGGGTCGTGCGCCGGTACGCCTTCGAGGGGGCGCACGGCGCGCACGAGACCTCGTACGAGGTTCCGCTCGTGTACACCGTCCAGCGGGCGGGGCTGTTCACCGGCTTCAAGGGCTACTTCGTGGCCACCCTCTCGGACACGGTGGCCCTGGACATCTCCGGTGACGAGGTGGCGGCGGACGATCCGCGGGCCCGTACGACCTCGGACAGCTGGAAGCACGCCTACCTGCCGGTCCGGGACGCCGTGCCGGTACGGCCGGGCGACCGGATCGCGCTCACCTTTTCCAGGCGGCACCCGGCCGACACCGGATCCGGATCCTTCGGGCAGGTCTACGGCTGGGAGGGCTCGGTCGTCTCCGGGGACGTCACCGTGGCCCGGTTCGCGCACAGCACCCGGCCCGACCAGGAAGGCTGAACCCGTGACCACGACGACCGCAGCGAGCCCGGCGACCACGGCCGGCACGGCGGGCGGCCCGCTCGCCGACCCGCGGCTGCCCGCGACGCCCGACACGATCAGTGTCTACACCGATCTGAACTGCTCCTTCGCCCACGTGGCCGTGCACCGGCTGCACGAGACCCGGCGCGAGCTGGGCCTGGAGGGACGGATCTGGTTCGACTTCCGGGCCTTCCCCCTGGAACTGTTCAACCGGGAGGTCAACGCCCGCCCCGGCGTCGACTCCGAGATCTCGGTGCTCGGCGCGCTCGAACCGGAGGCCGGCTGGCGGCTGTGGCAAGGGCCCGACTGGACCTACCCGGTCACCACCCTGCCCGCGCTCGAAGCGGTGCACGCGGCCAAGTCCGAGTCCATGGAGGCCAGCGAACGGCTCGACCGCGCGCTGCGCCGGGCCTTCTGGGCGGAGGGCCGCTGCATCTCGATGCGCCACGTCATCCTGGACGTGGCCGCCGGGACGGGCGCCGTCGAAGTGGACGGACTCGCGCACGCCCTGGACACCGGCTCGGCGCGGGCCGCCGTGACGGCCCAGTACGAGTCGGCGCGCGAGGGCCGGGTCAACTGCAGCCCGCACGTGTTCCTCCACGACGGCACCGGCATGGCCAATCCCGGCATCGAGGCGCGCTGGGTGAACGGCGACTTCGGCGAGGGCTTCCCCGTGATCGACCGGGACCGTCCGCAGGTGTACGCGGAACTCCTCGCGCACGCCGCCCGGCTGCTCTGAGGCCGCGCCCGGGTCCGGGCCCGCCGGGGGCGGGCCCGGACCCGGGCGGTGTGGTCGGACGCGGTCGGTGTCGTCAGACGCGGTCGGCCGCGATCAGGACGTACTGGAAGGAGCCGTCCTTGTAGGACTCGATGAACGCCTCCTCGATGCCGGTGACCAGCGAGGACGTGGCCCGCAGCTCCCAGTAGGGCAGGGTCGCGGGGGTCAGGTCGATGACGGCCTGCGGTACGAGGCGGTTGTCCGCCATGGAACGCAGGTACTCCCGGCGGGAGTGGATGTTGCACTCGAAGTGGGCGTTGATCTGGGAGACCCACTTCGAGGGCTGGCCGTACCGCGGGTTCCAGCAGCCGGTGATGGTCACGTACCGGCCGCCGACCTTCAGGACGCGGGAGTGTTCGGCGAAGAGGTCGTCCAGGTCGACGTACATGCTCGACTCGTTGTTCCAGGACGCCGCGGCCTGCCCGGTCTCGAAGGGCGTGCCGAGCATGTTGCAGACACGGGCCCGCACGTGGTCCTCGATGCCGAGCTCGCGGGCGCGCTGGTTGGCGAAGTCGGCCTGCTTCGCGGAGAGGGTGACGCCCTCGACCTTGGCTCCGAAGCGCTGGTGGGCCATCACCATCGAGCCGCCCCGGCCGCAGCCGGCGTCCAGGAGCGTGTCCTCGCGGCCGAGGGGACCGAGGTGGTCCAGGAGGAGTTCGGCCTGCGCGGACTCCAGCCGGTGGAGCTCGGCGACCAGCTTCTTCTCGTACGCGCTGTCGTCGGCGTCGCCGAGGGCGGCGTGGTCGACGTCGCCGATGCCGTAGTGGTGGTGGTACAGGCCGTCCACGTCGCCGAGGCGCAGGTTCACGGGCCTGGCCTCGTTGTTCCAGTAGCGGGCGATGTCCCCCTGGTAGGGGGTCGCCGGACCGGGAATGACCACCGAGGACGCGGTGGTGCCGTTGGAGCTGGTGGTCAGGTCGATGCTGGTCACTAAGAGGTCCGTCCTTACCAGAAGTCGGGCAGGCTGTAGCGATAGGTATTGGTCTGGTGCCAGTAGTGGTTGCCGTCGACCCAGACGGCGACTCCCCGCAGGAAGCGCAGCACGCTGGGGACGGGGCAGGCCGCGGCCAGGGCGGCGGCCTCCGCTTCGAAGGCGTGCATGAGGTCGTTGTGGACCTCGACCGCCTTCAGATAGCCCTCCTTGTCGGAGGTCCCCTCCCGGTCGGCGATCACCACGGGAAGGTTCATGTGCCGCCCCGGAGCGGCGAGTTCCTTGGTGTAGGAGTACAGGTCGTTGACGATGGTGGTGGCGTTCCCGGCGAGTGCGATGACCCGCTGCATGGCTGCCTGGGCGTGCAGATCGGCCGGAAGCTCGTACCCGCCGACGGTGTCGGTGATGGTGGGGCAGGGGCGGAAGTTGTTGAACTGCCGCATGGCCAGGTACTCCCACACCTCGGGGACGTACTCCGTCTGGCTCCAGGCCGCCTCGGCGAGGTACCCCAGGTGCAGCCGGGCCATGTCGTGCCGGTAGCGGTCCGCCTGTGAAGGGGTGGCCTGCCGGAGGAAGTACTCCATGGCGGAGTGGTAGGCGCGCCGGGGCGCGTCCGACCGGAGCGACCGGGCCCACGCGGGCTCGTACTCCTTCGTCGTGTGGAGGGGGTCGATCGCGGTGTGCGCCAGCAGGAGCCGTCCGCCGAGACCGATCGGCGAGCCGCCGTGGTCCTCGCAGTAGCAGTCGTCGACGGCGTTCTCGGCGACCATCAGCCGGGTGGCCACCATCAGGTGCTCGATGGTGGGGGCGTCGGGGTGGCAGGCCACCATGTAGCGCCCGACGTGGAAGCCGTCGAACTGGTTCTCCCAGGCATCGGGGAACAGGTCGACCTCCTCCACCGCCCAGGCCTTGATCCGGCGGCTGACCTCCTCCACCCGTACCGGGTCCGGCTCGGACACGGGGTGGTGGTAGAGGCCCGGGATCGGGTTTCCGGCCGCGGGAGCCGCGGGCTCCGGAGCCGCCGGGGGTGCGGGCGGCGCCTCCCGGCGGGCCGGGTGCAGGCCCGCCGTGCCCAGCCCGCTGGGTCCGCTCAGGAGCCGCCGCAGGGCGGCGCTCGGGGCGGGCGGCGCGGTGGACCGCGAAGGGGCGGCCGGGGCGGGCAGGCCTCCGGATGCGGGGACCTTGACGCTGCCGAGAACGTGGGCCCCGAACGGGGCGGCGGCGCCGGGCAGGCTCGACTGCAGAGGGGAAGGCCCGGGCTCGGGCATCCGTAACTCCTTGAGGTGGGTGGTCCGTCCCGGATCCCGGGCGCGCTCGGCCGGCCCGGGAGGGTCCGGGCCGTCGTCGTACGGGTCCGCCGGCCGGTCAGTCGCTGCGGCGGGCGATCTGGACGTTCTCCAGGACGCCGAGGGCGTCGGGCACCAGGATCGCGGCGGAGTAGTAGGTGGTGACCAGGTAGGAGATGATCGACTTCTCGTCGATGCCCATGAAACGGACCGACAGGCCGGGCTCGTACTCCTCGGGCAGGCCGGTCTGGCGCAGTCCGATGACGCCCTGGTTGTCCTCGCCGGTGCGCATGGCGAGGATGGAGCTGGTGTTCTCCTTGGTGATGGGGATCTTGTTGCAGGGCAGGATCGGTACCCCGCGCCAGGCCGGGACCTGCTGCCCGCCCACGTCCACGTGGTCCGGGTAGAGGCCGCGGGCGTTCATCTCGCGGCCGATCGCCGCGATCGTGCGGGGGTGGGCGAGGAAGAGCTTGGTGCCGCGACGGCGGCAGAGCAGCTCGTCCATGTCGTCCGGGGTGGGCGGGCCGGAGTGGGTCTGGATCCGCTGCTTGAAGGCGGCGTTGTGGAGCAGCCCGAACTCCCGGTTGTTCACCAACTCGTGTTCCTGGCGTTCGCGCAACGCCTCGATGGTGAGCCGGAGTTGCTCCTCGGTCTGGTTCATCGGCCCGTTGTAGAGGTCGGCGACCCGGGTGTGGACCCGCAGGACGGTCTGGGCGATGGAGAGTTCGTACTCGCGCGGCTTCGACTCGTAGTCGACGAAAGTACCGGGCAGTTCGGCCTCGCCGATGTGGCCGGCCGACATCGCGATCTCGGCCTCGCCGTGCTTGTTCTGCCGCTGCAGGGGCAGCGAGCTGAACCGCTGGATGTGCTCCTGGAGGTGCGGCGCCCCGGACACGATGCCGGCGAAGTCGGCGCGGGAGAGCGTGAGCAGGGTGCCGGGGGTCTCGGCGGTGGCCGTGTAGTCCCATCGGGCGTCGGAGTCGAGCAGGGCGTTCTCGCCGAAGCGGTCTCCATCGGCGAGCACCGCGACGGAGATCTCGTCGCCGTACTTGCCGGCGGAGGTCTGACTGACCCGGCCGTGGGCGATCAGGTGGATCTGCTCGGCGGGAGCGCCCCGCTCGACCAGCACCTCGCCGGCACGGAAATCGCGCTGGACGCAGCGGCCGGCGAGCGCCGTCAGCACTTCCTCGTCGTCGAAGCCGCGCAGCAGGGCGAGTTCGCCGAGCTCGCGCGGGATCACCTGGACGCGGGCACCGTCCTGGACGAACTCGATGCTCCCGTCGCCGACGGTGTAGCTCAGCCGGCGGTTCACCCGGTAGGCGCCGCCCTTGGTCTCCACCCAGGGCAGCATCCTCAGCAGCCAGCGGGAGGTGATCTCCTGCATCTGCGGGGCGGACTTGGTCGTCGTGGCAAGGTTGCGGGCGGCCGACGTGCCCAGGCTGGACTGCTTGGGCGGATCCAGCTGTGCTTCCGGGCTGGTGTCAACGGTCATCGGTCGAGCTCTCCTTCATCGGCTTCCTCAGCGGGAAAGCAGGACGAACGCCTGGGCGTCCGTCCAGATCCCGGGGAACCGTAACGGCGGAGATCCCTGAACTACCGTGAAAAAACGTTGCCGTTGCTTCGTTCCAGTGATCCTGTACCCACGGGGTTTGATTGCAGGACCAACGATTTCCAGCCGGGGCCGACCCATCCGGTCAGGTGTACATGTTCTTCTCGTCGTACGACGGCCCGTAGTAGCGCTCCAGCTCCTCCAGGGACTCGTCCGTGCGCTCCAGGCTCTTGGAGATCCTCGCCCGGGAAGGGGCGGCTTCCGGGTTCCAGGTCTCCGGCTTCCACAGGGCGGACCGCACGAAGGCCCTGGAGCAGTGGAAGTAGACCTGTTCCACCTCCACGAGGAGGGCGAGGGCGGGCCGGTGTCCCTGGACGGTCAGCTCGTCGAAGAAGGGCGCGTCGCGCAGCAGCCGGGCCCGGCCGTTGACGCGCAGGGAGTCTCCGCGGCCCGGGATCAGGAAGAGCAGGCCGACGTGGGGGTTGGTGAGGATGTTGCGGAAGCCGTCCGCCCGGCGGTTTCCGGGGCGGTCCGGGATCACGAGGGTGCTGTCGTCCAGGACCTTGGCGAAGCCGGCCGGGTCGCCCTTGGGCGAGACGTCGCAGGTGCCGTCCGCGCCGGAAGTGGAGATCAGACAGAACGGGGAGGCCTCGAGCCACCGCGCGTGGTGCTCGTGGAGGGTCCGCCGTTCCTTGCCCAGGGCCACCGCGCTCGGGTCGCCGACGAGCTCGTGCAGTTCCCCCTCGGTCGTGATCTCCTCGAACGCCCCTGTGTCCACAGCCACTGTCCCGCCCCCGCCGGCTCCTCCGCGGCCGCCCCTGCGGCCCTGCGGCGACTATGCCACTGGTTTCGCGTACGAGGGAGTACCCCGCCCGAGCAGCGGTCTTCGTGACTCCTCCCCCTCATAAATGAGGGGGCTTCTCGCTATGCCGGGTTGGCGTCGCGACGGACCAGCCCGGCCCGTAGAACGTTGAGTGCCCCT
>NZ_JBIWAE010000038.1:0-57051 GCF_044759865.1 Streptomyces sp. NPDC099050
ACCAGGGCAACCTCTCGTGCCACACCGGCACCACCGACTTCGGCTTCGCCGGCCCGGACTGCGGACCTGTCTCTCGCAGACCCACAGTGGAATCCGGAGCGGCACTTCCAGCACCGCCCGGACCGAGGACCTCGCCGACCCGCGAGCGGGCAATGACCCACTCCTTCCAGTCCTGCTCGGCCACTACCAGCTCGGCCTGGACGCGGTCGGCCTCCTCCCGCAAGCTCTCCACACGACGACGAGCAGCGAGCTGCCGCTCCTCCAGCAACCCAGAAACCGGCGGCATCCACGACCTCCCGGAGAACAACAACCCAACAGGCCAACCCTCCCACCGACCCACCGCTCCTACTCCTGACCAGCGGAAACACCACAGCCACGACCGGAAAGACAACAGCCACTGAGGCACGCGGCTTGTCACAGGTCCTCGTTGAGGATCACCGTGACCGACCGGAAACGGCCTCTCAGTATCCCCAGCCGGCGTAGATGGTGACGTTCTCGCCGTTGTCCCTGGCTCCGACGCACACGTCACGCCAGTCGAGCAGCCAGCCGCTGGAACGGCAGCTCTCCTGCTGGAGGCCCAATTCGCGGATGATCTCCGGGCGGGACAGGCCGTCCCCGCTGGCCACCGTCGCAACGCGCCAGCAGCCGCCGGAACCGCAGCTGGTGCCTTCGTCAACCATGCTGATGCCTGGCGGCAATGAGGGGAGGGCCTTGGACGGCGGGGCGTCCGAGCCTTCACTGATCATCAGCGCATACAGGAGGCCGACCACGAGGGTGAGAGCGAACTGCATCCCCAGGAAGCCGATCGCTCCGTTGCGGCGGGGAATCCATTCCGGGGGAGGGGAGTTCTCGTGCCGGCCTTCCAGTCCCGCACCGCAGGCGATGAGCACAGGCGCCAGGGCCGTGAACACGAGATGGGCGTCGGGCCCGGGGGCGTGGATCCAGCCCTGCTGGACACTGATCAGCAGACCGGCTCCGGCGAGCAGCGTGCCGCCGATCGCGAAGCCGACAGGGCGGGTGCGGGCGATCGTCATCCAGACGACGGCGGGCGCGACGGCGAAGAGTATCCCCAGGACGATCAGCATGTACGGGGGGACGCGCGGCCCCGAGCGCCCGGTTCCACACGGCCGGAGCTCACTCCGGACCCGCAGGCCGGTCGTTGATGCCGTGTAGCGCGGCGAAGTCGTCGTTGCCAAAGTCTCACCCGTGCGCACCTGCGGCCGTGCCGGTGAAAACAAGCCTGCCTATGTGACAACTATCGTGCCACGGCTCAGCTCGATGCCGCCCGGCCCTCGTGTCACGACGTGTCCCGTCTCAGGCGATCTGGTCCCGGTCTCAAATGATCTGGTCCGATTCACTCGGCGTCTCAGATGATCTGGTCCGCCGGGACTGTCAGCAGGTGTCGAATCCGGGCGGTTCCATGAGGTGCGCGTCGTAGGAGTCACCCCGCATGGAGCGTGCCAAATCGAAGGTGTGTCGTGCCTGGGCAGCGGATAGACGCCGCGCCTCCCACAGCAGTGCTGCGGCATCCACCGCCTCCGGGGCCGGAGGCGGTGGCACCTCAGTCAAAATGACGCCCGTCAGCGCGGCTAGGTCGCGGGCGTCGATCCCCAGCAGGGCAGCGAAGTCCGTCACCAAGCGCGGGGTCAACTCCTTGCGATCAGACCCGATCACACCATAAGTGGCCGCCGACAGGTACGTGGGCGTCACGAACGCAAGCGTCATCGCCATGCCCGTCCAGTTCAGATTGCGGTACTGGAGCATGCGGATGACCCAAGCGCCCGGACCGCCGGCGAGGGGCACGAGCGGCTTCGGGGCGAAGCTGGAACACCGTTCCTCCTGCGGCAGTGAGCGGACCAGCTGCAGAAGTTCACGACGTCCCGCTGCGGGGAGACGCACCGCATCCGTCACCGTGTTCTTCACCCACATCGCGGCCGTGGCGTCCAGCGGCGCCATGTCGTCCGGGACCGCCAGCCTCGCGAGGATGAACAGATCGACGGCGTGGAAGCCCAGTGCGGGCCCGAGCCGTCGGAGGAGTTCCTCGCCGGGGCTGTCCCCTGCGAGCACTGCGCGGACCTCGTCTGCGTTCAGCCCGGCGCGGTCGGCCAGTTCCTGCGCGCCGAGCTCTCTGTGGTCCAGCAGCCACGCCAGCATCGTGCCGAATCCGGGGTGCTCCGTCATGCCCGCAGACTAGCCAGAAGCGCGAGTGGGACACAGCGGCGTCGACGAGAGTACGGGCCGCTGAGGGCTCACGGGTGGAGCTGTCACTGGTGACTGCGATGATCGCCTCGGCTGGCGTGAGCACGCTGGCATCGCGAATCTGGGGTGGCTTCGAATGGATACGTGGCGGGAGCTTTCCGCGCTGGTGGAGGAGCGGCTGAAGGCGGTGTCGTCCGGCGAGCGTGGTGTGTTCGCCGCCGGTGTCGCGGAGCGCCTGATGAGTTGGCACGAGGCACTGCCCGAGGACGAGCAGGCGCCGTTCACCGTGAGCCTGCGACCTCTGCTGAATTCCGTATGGGAGGGCGTCCTCGGCGACTCGACGGCCTTCTCGGCCGTCAAGCGCAGTGTCGGCGAATACATGCTCAGCGAGTACTGCCACAACGACGGCCAGGAGGGGCCGGATGACGCGGACGAGTCGGCTGCAGCGGCGGCGTTGTATGCCGCACATGCCTACCTGTTCACCTGCCAGGAATTCGCCGCTTGGACCAGCAGCCGGGCGGTTGAGGCGATCGACCAGCACCTTGAGTACCTGGCCGATCAGGAAGAAGACGAACTCCCCGTCGACACGGACGAGGCACTCGCCTCCGAGCTCCAGCGGCAACTACGGGATCTGGACCTCATCGCACGCTACTCAAAGGATCTTCGCCACGCCGGCTTGGGACTGCCCATCGACACGTCCATCCGACTGCGCGTCGAACTACGCGCTCCTCTCTCCAGCCGGGAGTGAGCTCCCCAGCGGCCACGGCCACGGCCCGGCACGGAGTCGTCAAGTCCCTGCTGGCCTGCGTCGACCAGATGGTTTGAGACGGGTTGTCACCTTTTTGAGTGACGGCAACCAGCTCTCTGCCATGGGCCCCACGGGGTGCATCACCCTCGCAGTGACGGGGAGATCGCGGCTGGGGGTGTCGATGGACGGATCGGCGTTGAGGGCCTCTGCCCCGGAGTACGCCTCAGGCATCGAGGTCGGGTTCGTCGACGCTGACGGTGTCGAGCGTTCCGAGCCACTGGCACGCTGCTGGGCCGAGGCGTTCGAGCTGGCCTCGCCAGCGCGGTCGTTCGCCTCGTTCAAGGGGCAGAAGAACTTCACCGGTGAGTACTGGGCGGCGACCTCGCGGACCCAGGTGGGCTACGAGTCGTGGGTGGAGCGGGACGCGGCGATGGCGCTGGACTTCGATCCCGCTGTCGTCGCGCTGTCCTCGCAGCCCTTCCGACTCACCTGGACGGACGGGGAGCGGGAGCGAGGGCATACCCCGGACTACTTTGTCCGGTTACGGGACGGCACCGGTGTCGTTGTCGACGTGCGACCGGAAGACCTGGTCGACGAGGACACCGCCGAGGTCTTCGCGTTCACCGCACGGGTCTGCGAGGAGGTGGGCTGGCAGTTTCGTCACGTCGGCGACCTGCACCAGCCCTACCGGGTGAACCTGCGCTGGCTGTCCCGCTACCGCCACGGCCGCTGCTATCACGCGCCATCGGCTGACCGGCTACGGGAAGTCTTCGCCGAACCCCAGCCCCTGCTCGCCGGGGCCGAGCACGTCGGCGACCGGCTGGCCGTGCTGCCGGTGCTCTACCACCTGCTCTGGCAGCAGGAACTGACGGCAGACCTGGTGACGGCCCCGCTGGGCACCGACACGCTGGTGCACCTGGCGTCCCGGGACCGGCCGTGACGTCCGCGCGGCCCGGGAGGCTGCGGCTCGGTGACCGGGTCAGGTTCCAGGAGCACACCTATACCGTGGTCGGCCTGACCGGGATGCGGATCCGGCTGGCCGACACGCACGGCACCGGCATGCTCGTCGACCAGGTCCACCTGCAGTCAGCCGAGGACTTCGCGGTCCTGGGGGCCGGCGACCGCACAGCGCTGGGCTCGGCCGCGCTGCTGGAGCGTCTGCCCGGGCCGGTGGCCGAGCGCGCCCTGTGGTGGCAGCGGCACCTGGTCGAACTCCTCACCGGGCTGCGGCCCGACGCCCCGGCCGGGGCCCGGGTCAAGCCCGAGTACGACCCGGCCTGCCGTTCGTTGGCGCAACGCGAGCAGGCGAAGGCGGCCGAGCTGATCGCGTCGGGTGAGGAGGTCACGGCGCGGACGGTGAAGCGCAAGCGCCAGCAGTACGAGGCCGACGGGATCGCGGCGGTGGTGGACCACCGGCTCGCCCCGCACGCCTCGCTGGTCGGCCGGGCCGATCCGCGGGTGGTGGCCGCGATCCGCCAGGCGATCGGCGAGAGCATCCCGGCCTCCACCCGCACGATCGAGCACGCGCGCTGGCGGACCGGGCGGATCCTGGAGGCCGAGCACGGCCAGGGCGTGGTGGAGATGCCGTCGCGGGCCACGTTCTACCGGCTCTTCGACAAGCTGTCGCACGGGGTCCATGTCACCGGCTCGGCCCGCACCCGCCGCTCGTTGGCCGACCAGCCCGAGGGGCCGTTCCGCTACGAGTCGGTCGCGGCGCCGGGCGAGCTGATGCAGATCGACTCCACCCCGCTGGACGTGTTGGTGCGGTTGGACCACGGGGTTCCCGGGAGGGTCGAGCTTTGCGCCCTGATCGACCTGGCGACGCGCACCGTTGCCGCTGCGGTGGTGCGGCCGACCACCAAGTCGGTGGATGCTTCGCTGCTGCTGGCCCGCGCGCTGACCCCGGAGCCGATGCGGCCCGGCTGGGTCCAGGCTCTGTCGATGTCCCGCTCGGTACTGCCGCACCGCAGACTGCTGACCCTGGACGAGCGCCTCGGGCACGCCGCGGCTCGGCCAGTGATCATCCCGGAGACCATCGTCTGCGACCGGGGCAAGGCGTTCATCTCGGACAACTTCCGCTCCGCCTGCCGCACTCTGGAGATTACTTTCCAGCCCTGCCACCCGCGTTCCCCGGCGGAGAAGCCCCATATCGAACGCACACTTGAATCTGTGGCCACGCTGTTCTGCCAGTTCCTGCCCGGTTACCTCGGTCGCACCGCTGAGCACCGCGGCCGGGACGTGGAGGACGAGCCGTTGTGGTCGATGCTGGAGATCCAGGAATTTCTCGACGAGTGGCTTGTCGCCAAGTGGCAAAATCGGCCGCATGACGGGCTCCGCGACCCGGGCGTTCCCAGCCGGACCTTCACCCCGAACCAGAAGTACGCCGCCCTGGTCGAGAGCGCCGGCTACGTCCCCCTCGCTTTGAGCGGCGACGACTACGTCGAACTGCTGCCAGCCACCTGGCGGGCCGTCAACTCCTACGGCATCAAAATCAACAACCGCATCTACGACTGCCCCGATCTGACCCCGTTCCGGCGCCAGCCCTCCGGTGTCACACGCAAGCGGAACCTGTGGGAGATCCACCGCGACCCCTACGACGCCGCCTGGATCTGGATGCGTCACCACTGGGAGGCCGGCTGGATCCCGGTCTCCTGGAAGCACCTCGGCAGCGTCCCGCAGCCCTTCGGCGACCTGGCCTGGGACCACGCGGCAGCCGACCTGCGGAGCAAGGGCAACCCGACACCGACCGAACAGGAGATCGCCCAGGCCGTCGCCAAGCTGCTGATCAGGGCCAACCAGGGACCGACCGACCAGGACGACGAACCTGCCGCGTGGCCATCCAAGCGGGACCGGCGCGTCGCCGCCAGGACCCGAGCCGCCGCCGAGAGCACCGGTCCACGTCCACCCAGGCCAGAACTACCACCAGCCACCGAGAACGAGCTGTCCCTCCATGGTGATGAGGCGGTGGACAGCACAGATGACGAGCCGATCGCGAAAGTCATCCCGCTCGGCATCTTCGACCCCTTCAAGGAGGCGGACAAGCGATGGTGACCGCGACCGGACCCACCCCCGGCCAGGACACGGACCCAGGTCGGCAGCACGGATGGCGACGCGCCCTGGACCGCGAAGACCTGCACCGCTACCTCACCACCCTGGAGGGCTGGCGGGAGTTCACCACCCAGGACCCGGCACCTCCCGACCTCCTGACCGAGAACCAACTCACCGACCTGGACGGTGACGGCCGACTCGACTACGACGACGCCCGCCTCGACTACCACACCCGCCTGACCGTTGCCGCGACTTCCACCTTGCGCACCGTCGTCCATGCCGGCAGGCGGTTGACCCTGCTCAACCGGCACGCGATCAGCGCCCGCCGGGGCCTGATCCTGTCCGGCGCGGCGGGGACCGGCAAGACCACCGCACTCACCCAGTTCGGCAAGACCATCGAGGTCATCGACCGACGCCAGCACCCCGGCGTCGACGGCCGGATCCCGGTGGTCTACGTCACCGTCCCGCCCGCCGCGACCTCACGCATGCTGGCCGTCGAGTTCGCCCGCTTCCTGGGCCTTCCCGTCACCACCCGCGCCAACATCACCGACGTAATCGAGGCCGTCTGCGGCGTCCTGATCGACGCGAGAGTGAGTGTCGTGTGTGTCGATGAGCTCCACAATCTCTCGCTGGCGACCAGGAACGGTGCCGAGGTCTCGGACACGCTGAAGTACTTCTCGGAGCGGATCCCGGCCACTTTCGTCTATGCGGGGGTGGACCTGGAGGCGAACGGGTTGTTCAACGGCACCCGCGGGCGGCAGATCGCCGGGCGCTTCGCGGTCATCGAAACCATTCCCTTCCCCCGCACCACGGAGTGGACCGGCCTGGTCAGCACCTTCGAAGAGGCCCTGCGACTGCACTACCACCGGCCCAAGACTCTCGAAGGACTGGCCCACTACCTCCACCAACGCATTGGCGGCATGATCGGCAGCCTGTCCCACCTCATTCGCGGGGCCGCCATCGACGCCATCCTCGACGGCACCGAGAAGATCACCCGGAAGTCGCTGGAACGGGTCAAACTCGATCGCGCAGCCCAGACCCGCAAGACCAAATCGGCCTCGTGACCACCAGCGTTGACGACGGCGACCGGCCCCTCCCACTGCCGGCCCGGCCCCGCCCCAAGAGCGGGGAGAGCACCGACTCCTACATCCGCCGACTGGCTCGCGCCAACCACCTCAAGCCCAGCTACCTGCGTGGATACCTGGCCGGGCCACCCGACTACGGCTACGGAGGTCGCCCCCGAGGCGATCGGCTCGCTGCAGTGACCGGACGTCAGCAAGACGCGCTCGAACGGGCACTGCCAGACCTGGCTCCGAGGAAATCGGCTGAGTCCGACGAGCCGGAGAAGCCCAAAAGGCACGTCACCCTCAGCGCGGACAAGCCCGCTCTCTTCGCCGCCATTCGACGCGATGCCCACACGGAACACCTGTCGGTCGGTGCGTTGTCGAAACGGCACCACGTGCACAGCCGCACCATTCTGCAAGCCCTCGCCTCCCCGACACCCCCGCCCCGAAAGCCGCGCACCGTCAAGGAGAACCCGGTCCTGGACCGCATCCGGCCCGCCCTCGATGCCATCCTCGACGAATACGCGGCAACGAACGGCGGCCAACTCCCTCCCACCCGTCTGATCTGGGAAAGACTGCTGGACGAGCACGACGCCGACGTCTCCTATGCCACCGTGCGCCGCTTCCTCGTCGGTCATCCGCTCACGAACCCCAACGGCGTCGCCGGCACCCCACGGCGTACAGCGGGGAACTTCCTCGGGGCCACCCATCAGGCTCTGCAAGTCAACGTCATCAGGAACCACCGCGGCCTGCTGGCCGCCATTCGCCAACAGCCCGCGATGCATGGCATCGACGGCTCCTTCGCGACCACCACCGCCTTCGTCCTGGGCTGCGACGCCGGGTCCTCCTGAAGCATGCTCGCCGGCTTTCACGAATGGCTGGTCGTCCGGCTCGGCAGGGGGCACGACCTCACCTGGCCTGCTCTCGTTCGCCACCTCGCCCCAGCAGGATGGATCCATCCGCTCACGCCCCACGCCGACATCGAGGCCGTCGCGACGCTCTTCCAGCTCTTGGGCGAGTTCTTGGACCAACGAGAGCAGCCCGACGGCCTCGCAAGAATCTTCAGGGACTACCAGTCATGGCTGAATACCCAAAGCTGGTATCACTTCGAAACAGCAGGGACAGACCAGATCAGCTGAGACAACACCGCGCATCCCAGCTTCCAGGACCAGATCCCCTGAGATTTTCGGCACCTCGGCGTCTCAATTGATCTGGTCGCCGCAGGTCACAGTCCTACTCGCAGACCAGATCATTTGAGACGGGACACTCGGTATGGGGCGGGGTACTTGGAGTTGGATTGTTCCGGACGGGCTGTGGGAGATCGCGAGGCCGCTGATCCCACCGTCGAAGGTGCGGTCACAGGGTGGCGGGACGCAGGACACGCCTGATGAGACGCTGTTCGCGGCGATCATCTACGTGCTGGTCAGCGGATGCGCCTGGCGGTCGCTACCGCCGTGCTTCGGGATATCGAAGTCGACGGCCCATCGCAGGTTCCTGATCTGGTCGAGAGCCGGAGTCTGGGGCCGGCTCCACGAGGAGATCCTGCACCGTCTCGACGACGCGGGCCTCCTCGATCTCTCCCGAGCGGTCCTCGACTCCGCCCATGTTCGGGCTAAAAAGGGGGCGAACTCACAGGTCCGAGCCCCGTGGACCGGGGCAAGCCGGGTTCCAAGATGCACGTCCTGTCGGACGCGAACGGACTGCCCCTCCTCGTCGGCATCTCCGCGGCCAACACCCACGACAGCCTCGGGCTGAAGCCCATGATCATGGGTCACCAAACGAGACACGACCCCCACCGAGGCCGCTACTTCAAGCCTCAGCGCCTGCACGCCGACAAGGCCTACGACGTTCCCCACCTGCGTAAATGGCTACGCGGGAAACGGATCGGGGTGCGTATCGCACGCAAGGGCGTCGAGTCCTCCGAACGGCTCGGTCGACGCCGATGGGTGATCGAGCGGACCATGTCCTGGCTCACCGGCTACCGGCGCCTCAACCACCGCTACGAACGCCACCCCCGCAACTACCTGGCCTTCCTCGGCCTCGCCGCCGCCATCTGCTGCTACAAACGACTCGTCCGCCTCACCACATAGGACACGGCCTTAGGCGGTGGCCCGGGTGGGCAGGGCGCCGTGGTGAGCCACGTTGGGCAGTCGCAGTGGATTCGCTGCCGGGGTCGTGGGCTGGTGCCTACGATCGGGAGTATGGCTTCAGAGCGGGAAGTTCGGTTCCGGTCCCTGGACGGTACGGCGCTTACGGGGACGGTGAGGGCGCCGCAGGGAAGGGCGACGGCTGGGTTGGCGGTGCTGGTGCACGGCGCGGGCGTGACCCGGGAGGAGGGCGGCTTCTTCACCCGGCTGGCCGAAGGGTTGGCGGCGGCCGGGCTGGTGTCGCTGCGGTTCGATCTGCGGGCGCACGGGGCGAGTGGCGGCAGGCCGGCGGACATCACGATGGCGGGTGTGGCCAACGACATCAGGGCAGCCGCTGATCAGTTGCGTGAGCAGTCAGGCCTCGACCGCCCCTTGCACGTGATCGCGGCGTCGTTCTCCGGCGGCGCCGCGGCTCTGTACGCCGGATCGCGCCCGCGGGAGGTCGATCGACTGGTGTTGCTGAATCCGCGTTTGGACTACCGGGACCGATACGTCGATAGCCGCCCGTACTTCGACGGCGACTACATCTCCACCACCGCCGCCCGGGACCTGGATGAGCGCGGCTATACGGAGAAGTCGCCGTTCGAGCTGGGGCGTGCCCTGCACAACGAGGTGTTCTTCCTGGACCCCGAGGTCTACCTCCGCGCGGTGCACGCGCCGGTGCTGCTGGTGCACGGTACGAAGGACACCTTTGTGCCGGTGGAGTCCTCCCGCCGCTACCTGCCACTCTTCGCCGGCCCGGCGGAGTTGGTGGAGCTGGACGGCGCGCAGCACGGGTTCGCCGTCCATGAGGATCCTGACTATGCCGATCCGCAGACGCAAGCGTGGCAGGCGCAGGTCATCGAGCACGTGGCGGGCTTCTTGACCGTTTAGGTGGTCAGGGCGGTGAGTGCTTGGCGTAGTTCGCGTACGGCGGGGCGCCGGGCGTGGGGGCGCAGCTGCGCGGCGGTGCGGCGCAGTTCCCCGAGCGCCTGGCCGAAGCCGGGGGTGGCGGCGAGTCGGAGCGCGGTCATACCGGTGGTGGCGGCCTGGTCGGGCTCGCCCGCGGCGGCCAGCGCACCGGAGAGGTGCGCGGTGAAGAACGCCCGGTCCCTGGCGGCGAACACCCCGCGGGCGAGGTGCTGCTGGAGGACGTCGACAGCTTGGGCGGGCTGGCCGGCTTCGCGGTGGCTGATGGCGCTCTGGGCCATCAGCCGGTCGAGGGTGTATCCGGCGCACAGGGGTCCGGTGCAGGACGCGGGTTCGGCGGTGCCGGCCTGGTCGAGGGCGTGGTGGGCGTCGTCCAGGGTGCGGTTGACGGTGTCTGCGGGGGCGCCGGTCAGCGCGAGGGCTCGGGCTTCCTGCTGGAGGGCTTCGGCCCGCGCCCGGGGCGGCAGGGTCCAGGGCCCGCGGGCCGCGGCCTGGGCGAGGTCGAGCATCCGCGCGGGATCATGCCGGTCGGTGGCCTGGGCTTTGCGCAGCAGGACGTAGGCGTGCATCGGGCCGTCGCCCGTCAGGGTGGCCCATTCCGCGGCCCGGTCGTGGAAGAAGACCGTGAGGTGTGCGGGGGAGCCGGCGTCGCGGTGGAGCCACGCGGTGAACTCGGCGGCCCGCGCACCGACCCCGAGGAGTTCGCGCCTTACGGGGGTGGTGGCCTCGCGGGCGAGGGTGTCGATGACGGCTAGGAGTTCCATCGCGGCCGGCAGTACGTGGCGGGGGCCGGTGCTGTTGTCGGCACGCGCGATGTTGTCGAGAGCTGCACGCAGATGACCGGCGAGGCTGTGGTCGCCGAAGCGGCGGGCGTGGGCGACGGCGGCCGCCAGCCGGTCCGGTCCGCTGCCGAGTGTGAGTGCGGGCGCCGCGCCGAGCACCCCCCGTATGAGCAGCCGCCGGTGCACCCCGTCCTCCTCGGGCCTGGTCGTGGTGTCGTCACTGCCGTTCCGGGGTGGGGTGAAGCCGAGTTCTTCGAGGGACAAGGCGAACATGGACTGGAGAATCCGTCGGGCCTGCCGGTTGGGCCATCCGGGCTTCGACGACTCCCACCGACGCACCTGCCGCACGTCGACGCCGGCCTCCTCGCCGAGCAGGGCGGCGTGAGCGGTGTACGCGGTGGCGACGTCGCTCTGGCTGTGCCAGCCCCGCTGCAGACGCGCGGCACGGAAGGCGGGATTCCCCGGGCTCTGGGACATCGCGACCCCCAATACGGCTTGCGGACGAAACAGCGCCCGCCCGAGCGGAAGCAGTGACTCACGACGGTACTCCCGCGAGATGTCCTCGGATGTGTCCTCGTTGCATCCCGCACCCCCCTTTACGGTCCAGGCAAGGGTTCTGACTGGAGATCAGCAGGGCTGGCCAGGCCCAGGACCAAGGGAGGGAACGTGACCGTACCCGTGCAGGCCCATCCGTTTCAGGTAGTGAGCGAAGTCAACGCGGTACCAGGACTGCCGCTCGACACCGTGGTGATCAGCGAGAGCGTCTCGCTCATCCTCGAACTGCGCGAGGCCCTGCCGTCCGCCGCCCTGCGTGCTTTGTGGATGAGCTGGCTCAGCGGCCACTTCGCCCTTCTCCTGCCCGCCCTCACCGCATCCTCCAGTCATCCGCCCGAAACCAGGGATGACCAGCTGATCGCGGAGGCCATCAACTTCGTACGCGGAGTACTGGAGCGTGGTCTGCCCGAGGAAGCCGAAGCCGCCTATGTACAACTCCAAGAGCTCGCCCGCACCTGCCGCTTCCTCCTCGGGCTCGCCAGCGACCTCTTCCAGCACAACCCGTGACCAGGCCTCCCCTCTGGCAACCCGCCGTTGCCCAGAACCGGGCGAGGCAAGCACGACACCGAGCCCGCGCCGTCACCGCGGGTGGAAGAGAGCACGGAGTCCCCGCCATCCGCCTGCCCCGGTCCCACCCCCGATACCGACACGCAGGAGGGACGGACGTGATCTGGAAAGAAGCGAACATGTGGATCCGGGAAGACACCGCTCACCGGCTGCTGGGACGGGAGGTCGTACACCCCGCCACGGGCCGCACCGGCACCGTCGCGACCGTACTCGTACGCACAGCGAAGACGACGGGCCGCACCACGTCCCGGACAGCGCACATGCGGCCTTTGGACGGGTCCGGCTGCGAGTGGACGGCAGACCCCCGCGAGCTGAAGCTCCTGCGCTGACAGCGGCCACGAGGATCTCCCCACGTACGGCCAGTTGCGGATGTGACGTTCAGTGACCACCTTCGGTGGGCGCCAACCCTGGCGAGTCTGATTCGGTCTTAGGCTCGGAAGGCCTTCCTGAGGAGCTCGCCGAACTCGGCAGGGTGCGTGGTCAGGCCGGTGTGCCCGCCCGGGAAGTGTAGGTGTTCCGTACTGAGTTGCTCCGCCAGGAAGGCGGCCGGACGGTAGGGCAGCTCGCCGCGTGAGTCCTGTCCGCAGGCGAGCACGAGCCGGTCCGACTGCGCCTCCAACTGGTGGACGTCCGGGGCGTAGGACATGAAGCTCGGCACGATGCGTCCGACGAAGTACGGCAGGTTGGCCATCGTCTGCTCGGCCCGTGCTGCTGCCTGCGGTGGCAGCTTGGTCTCGGCCTTCGGCTCGCTGGTGTCGCCTCCCTTCTTCAGACCCGCGGCGAACACGGCCATCGCCGGCATGAGCCCCTCTGCGTGGAACGTTGCCTGTACGCGCGCGATGTACGCGCGGTGTTCGGAGGCGTCTGGCAGGACCTCCACCACCGGCGGTTCGTGCGCCACGAGGCGTGCGACGCGTTCGGGATGGGCGGTGAGCAGGTGCAGGGCGGCGATCGCGCCCGAGCTTGAGCCGAACACCCGGGCGGGCTCACCGGGCGACAACATTTCCAGCATCCGGGAGGCGTCGTCGGCGTGTTCGGCCACGTGCTGTTCGACCTCGGGGTCATCCAGCGTGCTTCGGGACATGCCGCGCGGGTCGTAGGTCGCGACGGTGTATTCGGCGGCCAGGTCGTCGGCAATGCCGTCGCAGGAGGCCGCACCGCCCGCCCCTCCGGGCATCAGCAGCAGGAGCGGGCCCTGGCCGCGCACTTCGTAGTGCAGGTTCGCACCGTTCACGCGCAGGGTGCCGATGGTCGGGGCGGTCACGATGAGTCTCCTTCTCGGGACGGGGGCCAGTGCTCCAGCAGGGTGTGGAGGGCGTCGAGGGTGCGGACCCAGGACTGTTGCGGTGAACGCTCGTGTGCGAACCCGCCCGCGGCCTCCAAGGCGACGAAGCCGTGGAACGTGCTGCGCAGCAACCGGACCGCGTCGGTCAGGTCGGGTTCGGTCAGTCCGTAGCCGCGCAGCATGCCGTAGGTCAGCTCGACCGCGCGGCGCGGTCCAGACGCTTTCGCGGCCAGCTCCGGGTCGATCCGGATCGGGGTCTGCGTGGCCATGTAGCGGCCCGGATGCTCGTGGGCGTACTCCCGCCAGGCGTTGGCGAACGCGACCAGCGCGTCCTTGCCCGCCCGCCCGGTGGTCGCCTCCGCGATGCGGATGGTCTTCTCGTCCGCCGCCAGCAGCGCGATCCGTCCGCGCAGATCCTCCAGATTGCGGACGTGCGTGTAGAGACTCGCATCCTTTACGCCGAGCCGCCGCGCCACCTGCGACATGGTCACCTGGTCGAGCCCGACCTCGTCCGCCAGTTCGGCACCCGCGATCGTCACCCGCTCTGCCGTCAGCCCAGCCCGCACCATGCGTCGCCCTCCTCGCGTTCCTAGGACTCCTAGTTTTAGCCTAGAGATCCTAGGAACGGCAAGTAGGAGACATCCCTCAAGCCCGTACTGCTCTTGCGGATGGCTCACCGTGCGCTCGACCACCGTCGGATTTACATCTCCGTCCGCGGCCAGTCAGCCTGATCGCGCTCGACGCGTATTGCCGCTTTGGCTCCGCCATGCTGATCACCCACTGCGACAATCGCGGCCAGATAGCTCCCCGCTAAGTGGCCGCCAGCGGGGAATCAGAACTGGCCACTGACACTGCGCCACCTCGCGCCGGACATGCCCGCAGGTGCCCGGTGAACGGTGTCCTCTGTGTGGCGCGGCGCTCGATGCCGAGGGGCGGTCCGCTGGAGGGTGGACGGGCTGTGCCGCGCAGCATCCTCCCCTGGGGAGGGCCAGGACGCCGAGGACCCATCAGTCCCGAAGTTCTCCTTACCGAACTCGACACCCGGGCGTACCTGTCCTAGACGTGCGGGAATAGGTCCTCAGCCGGGCTCACGGTGCCAGCGCTCTCCCCGTGGGCTTGGGTAAAGTGACCTGATCTTCTTCCAGTACTGCTCGAGGTAGGCGTCTGTCTCTCGCAGAGCCGGGTCGAGCAGCGAGGCCTGCAATGGGGCCGTGCGCTCGTGCTTGGTGTCTGTGCTGGTGGCTGCGGGCGTCGTCTGGCGTCCGTAGGCTCTGGCGCGACTGGCGCCTTGTTGTTCTTGCCTCATTTTGCGGGTCGCCCAGTATCGAGCCACCAGGACGACTGCGGTAACAGTGGCTGCCGTGACGGCATGCAGCCCGGGGTTCGCGGCCACGACTTTCCTTCCGTGTTTTCCAAGTAGATGAAACGGCCGATGACGCCGACCCGCTGGGGGCGTGATCGGTGCTCTGGCGGAGTGCGTCAGCTGGGCCAAGGCCCTGGTCAACAGCCGGGCAGTGGCAGCTCCGGCCCAGTCCACGGTGACCTTGACCGCGCCGAATTCACAGCGTTCTGGCAGTCGGTCCGTCCTCAGTGAACGCCTCCCACTGCGGGGCAGGCGTTCACCGCTGATGTAGATCCGTAGCAGGTCGGACGCGCTTCAGTCGCTCGGCGTACGGTGACGGCGGTGGTCTTCAAGGTTGTTGTGTCCTTGAAGACCACCGCCGGTTGGTCGTACTCGTGGGGTGTCAGCTGGTGCGGGTGAGGGACCAGGTCTGGTTGGCTGCGGGGGCCTGCTGGGTGAGGGCGGACTTGTCGATGGTGCCGGAGGCGGTGACGGCGAGGTTGCTGTGCTTGGCAATCAGCTTGTAGGTGTGGTTGCCGGCGGGCGTGAGGGTGAACTTCTGGTTGGACTGGTTGTTGCAGGTGTACTGGATGATCTTCGCCCCGGCCGTCTTAGACACATTGTCGACGTCCAGGCACTTCCCGGAGGCGCTGTTCTTCAGTGCGTAAGTACCGTCGGTGTTGGCGGTGAGGGCCCAGCGCTGGTTGGTGGAGTGCTTGCGCTGCCAGGTGACCATCTGCGTCAAGTTGGCGGTGGAGGAAGCGGGGTTGTCGAGCACCTGGGCGAGGGCGGTCGCCGAGGCGATCTCATAGGTGCCGCTGCCCGGGAGGGCCTGGTTGGCGCTGATCGCACCGCTGGGTGTGATGCGGTACATGGCGGTGGCGTGTGCGGGAAGGGTGGCGGAGAGATCTCCGGTGGTCGTCGTGGTTGCCCCGGTCCACAGGTCCTTGACGCTGTAGGAGGGCGCCCCAGCGATGCCGAGTTCGGCGACGCTGGTGCTCACGGTGGCTTCTCCCGCGCCGAGGTTGGTGAGAGTCACCGATTGGTCGCCGCCCGCCAGTTCGCGGATGGTCACCAGCTGGGTCCCGGAGCTGACGACGGTCCTGCTCGCCTTGCCGAGGCTGTCCTGGTCGACCGCGAGCACGTCTGGGTTGGTGAGGATCTGCTGAACCTCAGGCGTCATCTCGGTGAGCTTGTTGCCGGCCATGAGGGGCGCGGCCATCTGGGCCCAGAGAGACATGTGACTGCGTTCCTCGGCCGGGGTGAGACTTTCGGTGCCCTTCCGGACTCCGACCTCGAGCATGTCAGGGTCGTTCCAGTGCCCCGGTCCGGCCTGGCCCCCGAGGGGGCCGTTGATGCGCGCGATGTTGAGCACGCCCATGGCGTAGCCGTTGACCTTGTTGGTGTCCCAGGCCGGCTTGATGTCCTCCGTGGTGCGCCAGAGGTTGGCGATGCCGCTCCAGTCGAAGGTGGCCCCCGTCTTGTCCTTGTGGAAGCTGTTGGGGTTGATGCTGTAGACGATCGGCCGCTCGGGACTACCGGTGGCGGCCGCGGCGCCGGCGGTGGCGGCGGCGAGGGCGTCGCGCATGATGGTAAAGCGTTGCTTCTGGTACGCCAGCTCGGCCTGCTGGTTCTCCTGCTGGCTCTTGGAGGGGTCAGAGGCCTTGGAGAGCGCGAAATCGTAGTCGCACCAGTCGTACTTGAGGTAGTCGACGCCCCAGGCCGCGAAGCTCTTGGCGTCCTGAACCTCATGTTCGAAGCTGCCGGTGGAGCCGGGGAACTGGTTGTTGCGCTGTCCGCAGGTCCGCTCGGTGGGAACCTGGTAGATGCCGAACTTGAGCCCCTTGGCGTGGATGTAGTCGCCCAGCGCCTTCATGCCATTGGGGAAGCGATCCGGGTGGGCGCGGAGGTTGCCCTGGGCATCGCGCTCGGGGTCCATCCAGCAGTCGTCGACCACGACGTACTCGTAGCCGGCGCTCTTCATCCCCGAGGTGACGATGCGATCGGCGCTCGCCTTGATGAGCTCCTCGTCGATGTCACAGCCGAACGAGTTCCAGGTGTTCCAGCCCATCGGGGGAGTGGCCACCTCTTCGGCGAGGGTCGAGGCCCCGGCCTGGGGGGCGGCGCCGATCTGGACGCCGGCAACCGAACAGACCAGCGCCGCTACGGTGGCGAGGGCCGGAAGACCGACGCTGCTTCTGGCGAAGCCAGAGGGGATCAAGCTGCTCATTAAAGCTCCTGAAATGTGGGAGGGGCACAGCTGTGATTGACAGCCCGGGATGGGGGGAGGTATGCCGCCTCTGGATCTGGCAGCCGCCGGGGGAGGGGTAACCAGGGTTGACCTCGTCATGACGTGGTCCAACTCGGCAAGCCAAACCCACAGGAACGAACATTTCCACTCGGGTTGCAACACATGAAATCTGCGTTAACCGTCATCGTCAAGGGGGGTGACGGTACTGGTTCGATGACGAAATGACTTTCGCGGAATGGATCATTCCGTCATCTGTCCCGAGCAGACGACGAAATTCGCGCGAGGCCCTCTCTCGGAGGGGCACTGAGCGGCCCTATCGAAGGGGCTCGGCAGTCGCCAGAAAGTCAGGGACGTTACTCCGGAGATCAACTGACGTCAGCTCACGGGAGAAGGAATACGACCACCGTTGAATTTCCGCCCATGGGTGAGAGCGGCCTCGTCGGGCCCACGCCGGTGTTCTCCTGCCCCTTACTGGTTTCCTGTGTCCTGCCTCCTGCGAGAGATGCACCAGCGTTCCGCGGACGCACCCCTCTTAGAGCGGCTCAGCGGAAGCGGGACTGGGTGAACAGGGTGCTGCCGTGCCACGGGGAACCGGCAGCACGGCGGCGGGCCGGTCGCCGTGCAGGCCCAGATCGCCGGTCGGGGCGAGTGACCGTCAGTTTGGCTTGCCGCTTGTGGTGACGCGGCAAGCCGGTGTCAGGGCGGCCGGTAATAAGGCGGGCCGGCTCACGGAGGTCCAGGCGCTCACTTCTCTCCGGCGGGAGAGCGCGCGGAACATTCTTGACGACGGACAAATGCGGGATGCTCTCCGGTCAGGAATCCCAGCAGCATCCAGGCGGTTGCCGGACGTGCCGTCCTGCGAGCCGTGCGCTCTGCTCATGATGGTGACCTCGGTCGAGCGGGAGGTGAGGTGCCGCCAGCCGGGATCCCGGTCGGCGGCACATGGGCCAGGGAAGGCCCGAAAGTGATGCGTGGTCAGCTACAGGTGGTGCCGGCGATCCACCAGCTGTGGCTGACGTCGATCACAGCGGGGGACGAAAGCCCCGAACGGGAACGGCTTGGGGACTCTGAGCTCGCCGTACATCCACGGCCATGACACCAACGCTATTGCCGTTGATGACCAGCGCAGCCTTCTTGCCGGAGAGCTTGCCAGACTCCCGTTCCCGCAGGCCAAGTGGGCACCCAAGCCCAAGCCGATGATGTGTCGGTCTTGACGCCGGCGTCCTAAAGGCGGTGACGGCGCCCCGGACGTTCCCGCTGTTGCCGCCCGGACAATCCCGTTCTTCACATCGGGGTCGCGGGGAAGGTGGCAACGGCTCTGTCGTATCAACCGGGTGGAGGTCCTGTCCGCGGCGACGTCGAACTTCTGGCTCTTCGCCCCGCAGCCTTACAGAACGCGCTGTCGATCACCCATTCGATCCGGCCCTCACGTACTCCTCGCGGCCGTGCCTACCTTGTCGCTCACGAAGGTTCCGCTGAACCCGATCCACGAATCAAGGTTCTTGGAGCAGCCCGTGGGTGATGGGCCGGTCGAGCAGATCTGGTCGTGGGACGTCAGGAGGAGGACGTCCCCACCCGTGGCGGCTGCACAATCTGCTGACCTACTGCCCGGTCGAGCATCACGATGATCAGGCCGTTCGACTTGTGGGTAACTCGTCCTGGACCCCACCGATGGCCCTGTCGGCGTCGTTGCCGAGGCTGGCGACCTTGAGGTTAATACTCAGCTCGGCAGCCTTTGTCCTGGCACCTTCGCCCCCGGATGACGGAGAGGCGGTGGGCTTGCGGCCCGTGGGGGAGGCCGCAAGCCCCAGTGTGCCGCCCACTCCGACGACGGCAGCCAAATGGATTCGCGGGAAGTGCATGGAGGGCTCCTGTGACGCGCTCGTCCCGGGCCCAACAACACGATCACCCAGAATCGATCAAATTTCAAACGTATGACACACACGTAAAGGCTCAGCTTGGACGTTCGTCAAGCCTTTCAGGCGAATCGCCCTACTTCGAGACCTTGCTGTGACTTCCGCCCGCTCCGCGGCAGTTGGAGGCAACAGGGTGCCGTCCGACAGCGCAGCAGCGCGCGATGGCAGTACGTCGGCGAGTTCGCACAGCCGGCGCTCCGAGGACGGGAACTGATGCGGCTGGCCGCATTCGGCTCTGACCGGAGGTGACGGACGACCCGTTCCAGGGATGCGCGCGGCCGAACCGCGCGGGGCCCGGCCCATGTGCAGGTTCAGCTCGTCCCGCCGACGGCCCCGGAGCGGTGCTGTGCATCTGTGCAGCACCGTTTGCTACAGAAGGGGCTGCAGGTGGGCGACTTTTGCGCCGTAGGGATCGATCTTGGCCCCTTGCCGATGCATTACGGCGCGTTCCGTTCGTGCCTCGCGAAGTGCCTCGCCGAGCGCCTCGGAATGTGATGCGGCCGCCACCACGAACGTCTGGCACCCCGCCCGACCGTCCGGAGTGATGAACGTCCACGTCACCTCATACTTCTCCACGTACCACACGGCATATTGGCGCAGTGCCCCGCCCTCTGTGAGGCGCGAGAAATCGGCAGAGTGCCGGGTCTCGCTCTCCGGAGCGTAATGAGTGGGTTCAGCGAGCCGAGTCAGTTTGTTCGACATGGCGACTCCTCGGTGCAGGCCCCCCGGGCAGCTGTGCCGCTGACCTGTTATCCCGCGCCTGCGCCTCGAGGCTCCCACCCGACGTAGCGCGCGACCAGTGAGGGCGCTGCAACCGTCGATACGGCTCAGCTCTCCCACTGGAGGTCAGACGTCTTGTCAACACTTAGGATGACTAGGCCTCGATTCTGCGCTGCAGCGGGCTCGTTTACAAGAGTTTCTGGCTAGACATTGGATGACTTGTCCTTGGTCATGCAGAACATCATATGTCTCCGCTGCGTGGTGGGTGCGAGAGGGATGGCGGTTGCCGCAGGTCAGCGACGCGCGGGAGGCCTCAGAAGCCACAGATTCGACCGTAAAGTCACGCTGTTATCTGTTTGATTTTGGTCTGAGGTGTAGCGCGCGGGCCGCCAGGGCCCGTACTGTCGGCGCCGCGCTCAAGCGCATCCCCCAACCTTCACGAACGGAGGAACATCCGTGCGTGCACTTCCCTCTGTCCGCGTTCGCGGCCTTGTGCTCGGTGTGGCCTGCGCAGCCCTCGTCGGGGCGGTCCAGGCTGCCCCTGCCGGAGCCGCGGAGCCGGCCCCGGCGCCGCCGAGCCCCTTACGTCTGTCCGCCCCAGGCACCGACCTGGCCCTGACGCCCCCGATGGGCTTCAACAACTGGAACTCCACCCATTGCCGGGCGGAGTTCGACGAAGCCATGATCAAGGGCGTCGCCGACCTCTTCGTCACGAAGGGGCTCAAGGACGCGGGGTACGAGTACGTCAACCTCGACGACTGCTGGGCCCTGCCGAAGCGCGACGCGGCCGGCAAGCTCGTCCCGGACCCGGTCCGCTTCCCGAACGGGATCAAGGCGGTCGCCGACTACGTCCACTCCAAGGGCCTGAAGTTCGGCATCTACACCAGCGCCGGCACGAAGACGTGCGACAAGCTCGGCTTCCCGGGCGGGCTGAACCACGAGTACAGCGACGCCCGCCAGTTCGCTGACTGGGGCGTGGACTACCTCAAGTACGACAACTGCTACAACACGGGCGTCGACGCGAAGAAGCGCTACACCACCATGCACGACGCCCTGAAGGCGACCGGCCGGCCGATCGTCTTCAGCATCTGTGAGTGGGGAGAGTCCAGGCCCTGGGAATGGGCCGCGGGCGTCGGTCACCTGTGGCGCACGACCGGTGACATCAATGACAGCTGGGGCTCCACGCTGTCGATCATGAAGAGGAACCTGCCGCTCCACGCCTACGCCGGGCCGGGAAACTGGAACGATCCCGACATGCTCGAGGTCGGAAACGGCGGGATGACGGACACGGAGTACCGCACCCAGTTCTCCATGTGGTCTGTCATGGCGGCCCCTCTGCTCATCGGGACCGATCTGCGTAAGGCGGACGCCGCGACCTTCGAGATCCTGTCCAACCGAGAGGTCATCGCCGTAGACCAGGACGCGCTCGGCAGGCAGGGCGCGGTCATCAGCTCCGAGGCCGGCCGGTGGGTCGTCGTCAAGGAGCTGTCCGACGGAAGCCGTGCCGTCGCGCTGTTCAACGAGTCCGACCGGCCCCAGCGCATCGAGACCAGCGCCCTGGCCGCTGGACTTCCGCAGGCGCGCAACTACCGCGTGCGCGACCTGTGGGCCCACAGCGACTCCAGCTCGGCCGGCACCATCGCTGCGACCGTGCCCGCGCACGGCACCGTGCTGCTCCGCATCTCACCCGAGCGCCGGGGTGAGTTTTATCCGCCCGCGGTGGAGCTCGGCCCCATAGGTGATTGGTTCGCGCGAACCGACCAGCCGGCCCAGGTGAGCGCCACGCTGACCAACCATGGCCGCGAGAAGGCGCGGGCGGTCTCGGTGCAGCTGTCCGGCCCGCAGGGGTGGGACATCCGCCCGACGACACCGACAAGAACCGGCAAGCTGTCCACCGGCATCACCTTCACCACCGGCTGGAAGGTGAAGGCGCCCGCCGGCACCAGGCCCGGTGACTACGACCTCGTGCTGTCCGCCGCGTACGGCTCTCAGGAGGGGAAGGTCAAGAGCGAATACCCGGTGCGGGTCAGTGTTGTCGTACCACCGCAGGCCGGCCTCAGCTACGTCAGCGACATGCCGTGGGTGAGCAGCAGCAACGGCTGGGGTCCGGTCGAGAGGGATCTCAGCGTGGGTGGACGCGAGGCACGTGACGGGAAGCCGCTGACGATCGGCGGCCAGACCTACAAGAAGGGGCTGGGCGCCAACGCCCCGAGCGTCGTACACCTCTACCTCGGAGGCAAATGCTCCACGCTCCGGGCGTCGGTTGGTCTCGACGACGAGACGGGGACGAAGGGCACCGTCACCTACGAGGTCTGGGCTGACGACCGGAAGATCGCCGCCACGGGTGTGGTGGACAACTCGATGCCCGCGCAGCCGGTCACCGCGGACGTGACAGGAGCACACAGTGTGCGTCTGGTGGTCACCGACGCCGGCGACGGCACGGCTTACGACCACGCCGACTGGGTCGACGCCAAGCTGACGTGCTGACCGCAGGGCGGTGACGTCGGCGCCTCCGGGTGGGATCGGACGACGATTCTGCCCGGAGGTCGCTCGTACCTGCGCTAGTCCCGGGCGTCGTCGTCGATGACAGGAGGCCGGGTGGTACGCAGCCAGCGCTCGCTGCGAGCGATGTGGGCGGCCGCAGCTGTGGCAGCGGCGGTCGGGTCCCGGTCGGCCAGAGCGGCCATGATGGCCCGGTGGTCCTCATCTCCGCCGCGCTTGAACTCCGGGCCTTCAGGAAGGGCGAAGACCCGGTAGTGACGCGAACGGGAACGGAAGACAGTGAGTAGGGCTTCCATCGAACGGCTGCCACCGATCCGGGCGATCTCCGCGTGGAAGCCATGGTCCGCGTCGGCGAACTCCACAGGATCCTCAGACCCCTCGATCTTTTCGATGAAACCGTAGAGAACCTGGAGTTCCTCGGGCGTGATCCGCGCCGCAGCCTTGGCCATCACATGCGCCTCCAGCACACGCCGGACCTCAAACAGCTCAAGCAGCCCATCGAGGGGAAGGAGCTCCACGGTCAGGGACAGGCGCCCCAGGAGGTCTTCCGGCCGCAGCTGCGAAACAAACGTGCCGGAGCCGTGCCGCACCTCGACCGCGCCCAGAGCCCCCAGCATGCGCACCGCCTCCCGAAGAGAGCCACGCGACACCTCCAGCTCGTCGCACAGGTCACCCTCGGGGGGAAAACGCTCCCCGGGCCCGAGACGGCCACTGGAAATCATGTGGCGCAGGCCGTGGAACGCTCTGTCGACTGCGGACATGTCTGCCTTCTCCAAACCGGTGCGATCCCCACTTGCTCCTCTAGTCATCATACGCATTTATGATTCATCTGATGAATGTGGCCAAATTGTTGCCACGCTGGCACCGCTTGTCCCATGCTGTCCAGATACCATCACATGTCTTTTGGTGCACGTCTGATGTCAAGGCGAATGAGGAGTCTCGTGAGCCTGCCGAATCGCGTGACGGCGCCGAGCCCGCTGGCTATGGCCGACGGCCGGCCGGCCGCGGCAGCTTGGTCGCTGTCGTCGAAGATCACGCACCTGAATCACGGCTCGTACGGTGCGGTTCCACTCCGGGCCCAAGCGCAGCAAAGCATCCTGCGTCGTCAGATGGAGGCGTCCCCCGGGGAGTGGTTCCCCTCGTTGCCCGAGAAGATCGCCGCCGCGCGCGAGAAGGTAGCCAGGTTCCTACGGGCGCGCAGCGCCGATCTGGCATTCGTCCCGAACGCCAGCGGGGGCGCCAGTGTGGTCTATACCAGCTTGCCCGTTCGTGCCGAAGGTGAGGTGCTGGTCACGGATCACGGGTACGGCGCGGTGACCATGGGGGCCGAGCGTCTCGCCCGCCGTTGGCAAGGTTCGCTGCGCACGGCCCACGTGCCACTCGACGCCGACGCCGACACTGCCTACGAAGCGGTGACCTCAGCAGTTAACGAGGCCACCGGTCTCATCGTCATCGACCACATCACCTCTGCGACCGCCCGGTGGATGCCGGTGGAGCGGATCGCCGCAGAGGGCCGCCGGCGAGGCATCCCGGTCCTGGTGGACGGCGCTCACGTGCCCGGTCTGGCCGAAGAGCCAGTCAACGGTGTCGACTGCGACTTCTGGATCGGCAACCTGCACAAGTTCGCCTGCGCGCCCCGCGGTGCCGCGGTCCTGGTGGCCGGCTCCCGGCTGCGCGATGAACTCTTTCCCCTCATCGACTCCTGGGGGGCGAAGCTTCCCTTCCCCGAACGCTTCGACTCACAGGGGACGTGCGACGCCACCAGCTACCTGGCAGCGCCGGCCGCCATCGACTTCATCGAAGACGCGTGGGGATGGACGACCGCACGTACCTACATGCGGCAGCTCGCCGACTACGCGGAGCAGACCGTCGCCACCGCTCTGTCGGAGGCGACGGGCGAGGACTGCCGCACGGATGTCGGCATGCCGGTCAACGCTCTGCGGCTCGTGCGGGTGCCCGCCCCACTGGCCGCCACGCACGCCGAAGCCGATGCGCTGCGTGACCGGGTGGCACGCGAGCTGAACGTGGCAGCGGCGTTCACCAGCTTCGGTGGGCAGGGCTACCTGCGCATCTCCACTCACGTCTACAACACGGCAGCGGACTTCGAGTACTTCGCCGACCGCTGCGTCCCCGTCCTGAAGGCGTGGGCCTATGCCGCATCCCATGGAGACCAGTCATGAAACACAAGATCACGGCCGCCGCCCTGGCTCTCCTACTCACCACGGCGGCCACCGCCTGCTCCGGGGGTGAAGGTACGGCCGACGGAACCGTCACCCTGAACATGGTCGAAAGCCTGACCAACCCGGCACGCACCGAGGTGCTGAGGAACCTCCTTGAGGACTTCGAGAAGAAGAATCCCAAGATCAAGGTCAATCTGGTGTCGCCCCCGACGTCGCAGGCGGACCAGAAGATCCAGCAGATGCTGCAGTCAGGCAGCAGTGTCGACACGCTGGAGGTCCGGGACATCACGGTCGGGTCGTGGTCGAACAACGGCTGGCTGCACGACATGGGCGGTGACCTGAAGAGCTGGTCCGGCTGGCAGAACCTGACCGCGGCCGCAACCGAAGCCGCCACCGACCCCCGCGGTAAAACCTACTTCGTACCGTACGGCTTCTACGGCCTGAGCCTCTTCTACCGGACCGATCTCATCGCGGAAGCCGGCTACGACCAGCCGCCGAAGACGTGGGACGAACTGCTCGAACAGGCAAGCACCATCCAGGACACCGGGAAACGCCGCTACGGCTACGCCTTCCGTGGCGGCCCCGGTGCCGTCAGCAACGCCGCGGCGATCATCGAGGCGTACGTCGCCGACCGTATCGACCCGGCCAACGGCTACAAACTGTCCGACGGCAGCACCATCTTCTCCGCTCCTGAGGCCGAAGAGGCGCTCGCCACCTACCTCCGGCTCTTCAAGGAGGGCTCACCGCCGTCCTCCGTGGCCTGGGGATATCCCGAAATGGTCGAAGGCTTCTCCAACGGCTCCACTGCCTTCCTGCTCCAGGACCCGGAAGTGATCGCGACCCTTCGCGAATCCAGCTCGATCACGCCGAAACAGTGGACGACCGCCCCGCTCCTCACCGGCCCGACCGGGAAGGCGGTGCAGCCCCTCGCCACCGCAGGATGGGGGGTCGCCGAGGGAAGCAAGCACAAGGCCGAGGCCGTCGCGCTGGTCAAGTTCCTCTCGGAAGGAGACGCATCGGCCACCTTCACACGGAAGAACAGCCTCATCCCGATCCTGAAGCAGGCGGCCGACGACCCCTTCTACAAGACCGGCCCCTGGGCGAGCTACGTGACCATGAACGAGAACCCGCGCACGTACCTGACCGTGGCGCAGCCCCGCGACGTGCCGTGGTTCACCGAGTGGACGCAGAAGGGGGACGCCGACGTCCAGAAACTGCTCCTCGGCAAGACGACAGCGAAGACAATGCTCGCCGACTGGGACGCGTACTGGACCGCCAAATGGAAGAGCGAGCAGAGCTGACATGCGCAGGCGCCAGACTCCTCCGCACGATGAGCGGCAACCTCCCAGGGACAAGAGCGGCACAACCCTCGCGCAGCCCGCAGCCGGGAGACGGCGCAAGCGCGAGTTCACGCCGCGGCACGGAGCGCTGATCGCTCTGTATCTGGCGCCGGCGGTGATCTTCGTCGCGGCCTTCACCTACTATCCGGTCCTGGCCGGCACGCACATGGCATTCCGGCGCTGGAACCTCAACGACCTGACGGACACCTCCTACGTGGGCTTCGGGAACTTCGCCGCGCTGTTCCGCGACCCCACCTGGGGAACCATCCTTGCCAACACGGCCCTGTGGGTGATCGCATCGCTCCTACCGCAGCTGGTGATCGGCTTCGCACTGGCGCTGTACATGCGCCGAAAGTTCCGATTCCGTGGCCTCTACCAGGCCCTGGTCTTCTTCCCCTGGGCCATCTCCGGCTTCCTGATCGGCATCCTGTTCCGCTGGATGTTCAACAGCGAGTTCGGCGTCGTCAACGACCTGCTGATGAAGGCTCACGTCATCGACGAACCGGTACCGTGGCTCGCCGACCCGAAAACCGCCATGGCGGCCGTGATCATCGCCAACATCTGGTACGGCGTCACATTCTTCGCCATCATGATCCTCGCCGCACTGCAGTCGATCCCCGACGAGATCTACGAGGCCGCGGCGCTCGACGGCGCCGGCAGGGCACGAACCCTGCTCCACATCACCATCCCCTACATCCGCACGACGCTGGTGCTGACCGTGCTCCTGCGGGTGATCTGGATCTTCAACTTTCCGGACATCATCTTCGGAACGACAGGCGGCGGTCCCAACAACGAAACCCACATCGTGTCGAGCTGGATGATCGCCATCACCCAGCAAGGCGACTACGGCAAGGCATCCGCCCTCGCCCTGCTTGTCCTCGCGGCGCTCATGGTGTTCTCCGTCTTCTTCCTGACCGCTACCCGCGGCAAGGAGGCGAAAGCATGAGCGGGCACGAGGCACCGCTGGGCTATGAGTCCCCGCTGAGCAGGGCCTTCAAAGCCGTCTTCCTCACCCTCTGGCTCCTCGTCACCATCTTCCCGCTGTACTGGATCGCCATCACCTCGTTCAAGCGCCCGGGCGAGGTGCTCAGCTTCCCGCTGGACTACTGGCCGCGCCACTTCTCGCTGGACAGCTACACCGAGCTGTTCGACAAGGCGCGCTTCGGCACCTATTTCGTCAACAGCCTCCTGGTAGCGACCGTCGCGGGCACAGTGGCCACCGCCGCCGCGACGCTGTCCGCGTACGTGCTGGCGCGGTTCCGGTTCAGAGGCCGAGGGACCCTGCTCATGGCGGCCCTGGTGACGCAGATGATCCCCGCCTTCATCGCCCTGGGACCCCTCTACCTCCTGATGACCAACCTGCGTCTCGTCGACAACCGCTTCGGCCTCATGCTGGTCTACATCGCGCTCTGCGTCCCGTTCTGCACGGTCATGCTCCGCGGCTTCTTCGAGAACGTACCGGACAGCCTCGAGGAAGCGGCAATGATCGACGGCTGCTCCAGGACCGGAGCATTGTTCCGCGTCCTGCTGCCGGTGATGAAGCCTGGGATCACGGCGGCCTTCATCTTCAACTTCGTCACGTGCTGGAACGAACTCTTCCTTTCCGTCACCTTGATGAACAGCGATGACAACAAGACCGTGCCCCCAGCGCTGAGCGGATTCATCTCCAGCTTCGACATCGACTGGAGTCTCATGTCCGCGGCCGCCGTCCTGACGATCCTGCCCACCATGGTGCTCTTCGCCTTCGCAGGCACACACATCGTCCGAGGCCTCACCGCAGGAGCGGTGAAGGAATGAATCCGCCACGGGGCACCGGTCGATGGGCTGATCAGAGAGAACCTGATCTCTGCGCGCAGCGAGCGCGCGCTGCTGGAAGCACCCCTGTTCGGCAGTACCGCTCCAGGGCTGAGGGACGACGTGCACGAGTGGCAGCCGCGACCGGGCGGCTGGCAGACCCTGCAGCTGGAGCATGGCGTCTGGGAGGACGATTACCTGATCGCCTTGGTGGAATGGACTGGCGCGCCGGCTTGCGTCGCTGATGTCTCCGACAGCAGTGTCGCCCTCGTGACCGGCCTGGACACCGATGGGCGCCGCTGGCAGGCATGGCTCAACCTGGACAACGCCGTGGGCCCCCTCGTCGAGGAACCCGAGGACGTGGACGACGTGAGCCTGTGGATAGCCACCCGGACATCGAAGAGGCCATCGGACACAAGCGTGCAGAGCTCGATGCGGAGTGCCGGCCGATGCCGAAGGCGCCCTCATGTGGGCGTCAGCAGCTGGTGTCAGCCGCAGCGGCGCAGCTGCCTCGAATCGAGGAACTGCTGCACGCACAGGAGCCCTTCGTGGAGGAGCTGTTCGACGCGCTGCTGGACGAGCTGGGCTTTCCTGAGGCTGTCCAGTCCACACCGCAGCCAGAAGAAGCGACGCCTGAGTGGCCGCTCGCGTTGCGGAGCAGGCTTGCCGCGTTCAACTCGGTGTGGCGGTGTCCGAAGCGTTTCAGGTGCTGGAACGTGCTCACGACATATGCACTGCTTTTCCGTGCCATCTCCGACGCCGCATGCTGCCAGCAGGTCCAGCGATAGCGGTCGGCTCGCCTCTCCGCCGGGGGCGGCCGCCCTACGGACAAGAGCGTTCGCCGCGAGGAGCAGGTCGACCGGCTGCTTGCTGTCCGTGCCGCGAACCAGGACATCGCTAAGGATCCCGCCTTGTCGGCACCCACCTTCGAGCACCACGTCGCCCGCACTCTCAAGAAGCCGACTGTCACCCGGGTGCCTGGCTAGGCAGGCGAGAACGGGCTCTGGTCCACATTTTGTGGAGGCTCACGGAAAATGATGTCAGCGGGGTGTGGTGGTATGGCCGAACTCTGCCGTTGACCTGCTGGGCGGCCACTGTGATGCCCGTGGATCTGCCTCTGACCCGGCGTCAGGCGAACAGAGCCGGCATCACCCAAGTTCATTGGCTTTCTCGTCGGTTGCGGCATTGCCCCGGCTGCAAGCCGCGCCGTACCACCGTCGGGGGAACGGTGATACGGCGCGGGGTTCATGGACGCTATGCGCCGCAGGTGATGACGGGGTCAGCCCAGTCGGCGTGGTCGCTGGAGGTCCCGTCGCCGGCGTCGGTGACGCGGAGGGTGACCTCCTGCGCGCCGGTGAGGTCGGCGGAGATGGCCTTCGCGGGGTCGGCACCGGTCAGCTTGCCGGTGTCGGCGACCTTGGCTCCGTCGCGCAGGACCTGGAAGATCACGGAGCCGGCTGCGACCTCGTCGTCCACGCCCGCCCTGGCGGTCAGAGAGGTGCACTGGCCGCCGAGGAAGTAGGTGATGTCGGAGTTGGAGTGGACGCCCAAACCCTTGGTGTACGTGGTGTCGTTGATCTGCAGTGTCCGGCCGTCCCCGGCGCCCTTCGCACCGTTGCTCAGGTTCCGCTCAACCGGGCCCCATCCGTTGACCGCCGACGCCCAGCCCAGCTCGGAAAGGTCGTGAGTTCCGGAGCCCGGGCCGCACTTGATGACAGGGTCAGCCCAGTCAGCGTGGTCGTAGTAAAGGCCGTCGCCGGCGTCCGTGACGCGCAGGGTGACCTCCTGCGCGCCGGTGAGGTCGGCGGAGATGGCCTTCGCGGGGTCGGCACCGGTCAGCTTGCCGGTGTCGGCGACCTTGGCTCCGTCGCGCAGGACCTGGAAGATCACGGAGCCGCGGGCTGCGACCTCGTCGTCCACGCCAGCCTTGGCGGTCAGAGAGGTGCACTGGCCGCCGAGGAAGTAGGTGATGTCGGAGTTGGAGTGGACGCCCAAACCCTTGGTGTACGTGGTGTCGTTGATCTGCAGTGTCCGGCCGTCCCCGGCGCCCTTCGCACCGTTGCTCAGGTTCCGCTCGACCGGCCCCCACCCGGTCACCGCCGACGCCCAGCCCAGCTCGGAGAGCTGGTGAACTCCGGCGGGGGGAGCCACCTTGCTCTCAGGTGTGGCCCGGTACATCACGGTGTCATGTGGTGCCACCGTGGCGCTGATATTGCCGGTCGAGGTGGTGACCGCCTTGGACCAGAGGTCCTTCAGCCGGTAGCTGGAGGCTCCGCCGAGGCCGATCGCCTTGGCCGTGGTGGTGATCGTGGCCGGTGCTTCGCCCTCGTTGGTGAGCGTGACGGCCCGGGAGCCGTCTGCCAGCGGCTTGGCCATGACCACCAGACCGCCGGTGTAGGAGACGACGGTCCCCTGTCGGCCAAGGGGATCCTGGTCGACAGCGATGACGTCGGCGTTGCCGAGGATGTCGAGGGTGGACTGGTTGGCGTTCGAGAGGTTGGTGCCGATCAGGAGGGGAGCGGCCATTTCGGCCCAGAGGCTCATGTGGGTGCGGTATTCAGCGGTGGTCATGCCGCCGTTGCCGACATGGAGCATGTCGGGGTCGTTCCAGGCGCCCGGGCGGGCCAGATCGGCGAGCGGCTGATTGGCGTGCGCCTTGCCGATCATGCTGCGCCAGTTGTCGAAGATGTCGGACGTGGTGCGCCAAGAGTTGGCCACGGCGGGGCGCCACGGATCGACGGGCAGTTGGGGCTCGCGGTGGATGCTGTAGAAGATGGGCCGACCGGTCGCGGTAAGAGCGTCGTGCATCTTGGTGAAAGCCTGCTCGGCGTCGACGTTGTCTTCGTTCGCCCTGCACCAGTCGTACTTGAGGTAGTCCACACCCCACGAGGCGAAGGTCTTGGCGTCCTGTTCCTCGTGGCCGAGGCTGCCCAGCTGGCCTGGATAGTGGTCCCAGATGTTGGCGCAGGTCCGGCTGCCGGGGGTCGCGTACAGCCCGAACTTCAGCCCCTTGCCATGGACGTAGTCGGCGAGTGCCTTGATGCCTGACCGGAAGCGAACGGGGTCGGCTTGCAGATTGCCGTCCGCGCCGCGCTGCCCCGCCTGCCAGCAGTCGTCGACGTTGATGTACGTGTAGCCGACTGCCTTGAGTTCCTTGTCGACGAGGGCGTCCGCCGCTGCCTTGATCTTGTCCTCGTTGATGTCGCAGCGGTAGGCGTTCCAGCTGTTCCAGCCCATCTGCGGAGTGCGTCCGAGCTGGTTGTCGAGCGCCGCGGCCGGAGGGGCGACGGCTATTTGGAGGGCCGTGGCGGTCAAGAGACCAGCGGCGGCGATCATGATCGTGCATGCTGCGGCCGTGATTCGCCGGCCGGCCGTGGTGCGGTGTCTGCTCATGTTCGTTCCCATGTGCGTGGTGCGAATGGTTCGGACTACCGCCTGAAGGTGGCCATCCGATGGCTATCCGTGCCGCTCGCCTGGGTGCTCTCCGGCCAGGATCCCCGTGACTGCTGAGAGGGATCATGGCCTTCCGGCACCTTGTGGAGCGGGTCGAGACCGATGGGGGGCGCCGCCGAGAGCTTGTCCCGGCCAGGGGTAGGTGGTCCCTGCCCGCCACTAGCGGAGTCTCGGAGCGACACACAGTTGCCCTGAGCATCAAATAAACATGATTACTCAGAATCAATCGCTTTCAAACTATGTGACGCACAGGTAAACGTCCGGTTCCGTAGCTGTCAAGGGTTCAGACCGAAGCGCTCCGCTTCGATATCCACCCGTAATCGCTCGGTCCATGCAGGAGTTGAAACAGTTCGGCGCAGGCTTCGAGCTCGCCTCTCACCAGGTCACGTGGCGCCGCTACACCGAGAGACAAGGCCTGTGGGCCCCTTTTTCGCACCTGGACGACGGCGTTCGCTCCATCCGCCCCGACACTCCGTCCGACAGGCTTCTCGGCCGAGCGGAGGGTCTCATCGCCTTCTCCGTGGAGGCCGGCGTGCCTTTCATAGTCCAGGCGGCGGGCTGGCCCCCCAGTGGGCAGTGCTCGTGGAGCGGTAGAAGGTTTCCGGTGCGCTGAGCCTTGACGCAGGTTGTTTCCTGGGCCCATTCTGTTCGAAAATGAGCGGACATGGTGCTTCATGTTGCTCTTGCGGCTATCCAGCGGTTCCACAGAACCCAGGCGTTGTAGCCCCGCAAGGCTCTTCGAGCCCCGCACCGGTAGCCGGCGGGGCTGACCGCTCCTCTGACCGCTCCATCGCGCCACGCCGTCGCAGGGCCGTGCCCAGCTCCGAGGGCGTGGCTCGGGCGGAGCAGCTGCCGGCCCGCGAGGGGCGGTCCCACCCGACCCGATCTATGGGAGATCCGATGCCCAGAACTGGTCCCAGGGCGATATCAGCCCTGCTGGTCAGCGTATCCATAGCCGTCGGCGGCCTCGCGGGCACCGTGCCCGCCCAAGCTGCTCCGGCCGCCCTCCCCACGAACCTGGCCTCCGCCCAAGATGTCGACTACGACGGATACTCGCTCAAGATCGACGGCAAGCGCACCTACATCTGGGCGGGCGAGTTCCACTACTTCCGTCTCCCCAGCCCCGACCTGTGGCGTGACGTGCTGCAGAAGATGAAGTCAGGCGGGTTCAACGCTGTCTCCCTCTACTTCGACTGGGCATACCACTCCCCGAAGAAGGGCGTCTACGACTTCTCCGGAGTGCGCGACGTCGACAAGCTGCTCGACATCGCGCAGGAGGTCGGCATCTACGTCATCGCCCGGCCCGGCCCCTACATCCAGGCCGAGGTCGACGGCGGCGGCTACCCCGCCTGGCTGAACGTCGAACCGGGACGGGAGAAGACCACCGACCCCGAGCACCTGGCCGCCATCGACCAGTGGTTCGACCACATCAACCCGATCATCGCCCGCCACCAGCTGGAGAACGGCACCGGCTCGGTCATCGCCTATCAGGTCGAGAACGAGTTCTACCAGTACACGGAAGCCGACCGCACCTACGTGGCCCACATCCGCGACAAGGCCCGCGCGGACGGCATCACCGTGCCCCTCACGGGAAACCACATCCACTTCAACGCCAACCCGCCGAACTTCGATTCCTACAACGAGGGCACCGGGGCCCTCGACATCGACGGCGTCGACAAGTACCCCCTCGGCTTCAACTGCAAGGACCCGGCCTGGAGCCCGGTCCAGAGCAACATGGCCGGATATCGTCGGCCGGGCAAGCCGCTGTACATCCCCGAGTTCCAGGGCGGCTCGATCAACTACTGGGGCGGGGCGGACGGCGACATGTGCCGCCAGAAGATGGGCGCAGACTTCGCCTCGGTGTTCTACAAGAACAACATCGCCGCCGGCGCCACCCTGCAGAGCCTCTACATGCTGTACGGCGGAACCAACTGGGGCCGCCAGGCCGTCTCGGGCACCTACACCTCCTACGACTACGGCGCGGCCATCACCGAGCCCCGCCAGCTCACCGACCGCTACCAGCAGAACAAGCTGATCGGCTACTTCCTGCAGAGCGTCAGCCCCATCAACAAGACCGACGCCGCACCCGCGAGCAAGCTGACCAACCCTGCGATCACCGGCACCGCCCGCGTCAACCCCGACACCAACACCCAGTTCCACATCCTGCGCCACACCGACTCCACGTCCGCCGCCACCGCGTCCGCCCGCATGTCGCTGAACGTCAGCGGCAACCACACGGGCTACACCCACGACGACACGGACGAGCGGATCAAGTACACGGGCACCTGGAAGCACGTCGGCGCCGAGGCCCCATACACAGTGGGCGAGTACCTGCGCACAGAGTCCTTCTCCTCCACGGCCGGCGACAGCATCACCGTGCCCTTCACCGGCACCGCCGTGCGCTGGATCGGTTCCTTGGCAGCCAACCACGGCTTCGCCGACGTCTACCTCGACGGCGTCAAGGTCACTTCCGTCGACGGCTACGGCAGTCCGGAGGTAAAGGACAAGGTTCTCTTCAGCAAGGACGGCCTCCAGGCAGGGGCCCACGAGCTGAAGATCGTGGTCACCGGAACCAAGAACGCCGCCGCGATCGGGGCGAACGTCTCCTTCGACGCCATCGACGTCACCAACGGGCGGGTCTACGCCGCCGTCCCGCAGAAGGCCGACACCGCGATCACCCTTGCCGGCCGCGACTCCAAGACCCTTGTCGCCGACTACCGGCTCGGCGACTCCCAGCTCCAGTACTCCACCTCCGAGATCATGACGCACGCCAAGATCGACGGCCGCGACACCGCCGTCCTCTACGGCCGCAACGGCCAAGCCGGCGAGACCGTCCTGAACTACCCCCAGCGGCCCACCGTTCAGGTCCTGGCCGGAAACGTCGAGAACACCTGGGACCCCGCCACCGGCGACCTGCGCCTGAACTACACCCACAACGGCCTCGCCCGCGTCCTGATCACCGGCGGCCCCCAGCCCCTCCTGCTGCTCCTGGGCGACGACCAGAACGCCAAGAAGTTCTGGAAGGCCGGCAGCTCCAGCGGACCGGTCCTCGTATATGGCAGCGACCTGCTGCGCACCGCCACCGCACAATCCGGACGCCTCGACTTGACCGGAGACAGCGCCAAGGCCCAGCCCATCGAGGTCTTCGCGAACGGTTCGGACCCCATCACCTTCAACGGCACGCCGCTGGCCACCCAGCCCGGCGCCGGCGGCTCCGCGGTCGGCAACCTGCCGGGCCCGGCTCCGGCCGCCCTGCCCGCGCTCACTCAGTGGAAGCACGCGGCGGAGTCGCCGGAGGCACAGCCCGGTTTCGACGACTCCACCTGGAAGGTGGCCGACAAGACCACCTCCCACAGCATCACCAAGCCCGTCACCCTGCCGGTGCTGTTCACTGATGACTACGGCTACCACTACGGCGACACCTGGTACCGCGGCCGCTTCAAGGCCGGCGCCGGCACCGACAGCATCAGCCTCTTCGCGCAGCCCGGCGGCGGAGGCGTGTACTCGGTCTGGCTCAACGGCACCTTCCTGGGCAGCAGCGAAAGCAAGTCCCGGACGTTCGCCTTCCCAGCCGCCGCCCTGAAGCCGACTGGCGACAACGTGGTGTCCGTACTGGTGTCGAACAACGGCCACAACCAGAACCCCGGCATGAACGACTACAACAAGGAGGCGCGCGGCCTGACCGGCGCCCTCGTCAGCGGCTCGTCGAGCACCATCACCTGGCGCCTCCAGGGCGCTCGGGGCGGACAGGACCTCGTCGACGTCGCCCGCGGCCCGATGAACACCGGCGGCCTCTACGGCGAGCGGGCCGGCTGGACCCTGCCCGGCTTCCCGGACAGCAGCTGGAGCACCACCGGCCTCGCCACCCGCGACACCACACCCGGCGTCTCCTGGTACCGCACCAAGGCCACCCTCAACCTGCCCGCCGGCCAGGACACCTCCATCGGCCTGAAGATCGCTGACGATCCGAGCCGCAAGTACCGGGCCCTGATCTACGTCAACGGCTGGCTCCTCGGCAACTACATCAACCACAAGGGACCGCAGAAGGTCTTCCCGCTCCCCAACGGCCTCCTCGACCCCCACGGCGACAACACCATCGCCATCGCCCTGTGGAACGAGGACAAGACCACCGGCGGCCTGGGCACCGTGACCCTGGAGAACCTCGGCACCACCCTCTCCAGCCTGAACCCCGCCCTGGTCGCCGGCCCCGGCTACAACGCCACGACCTACGCCATGCCCGCGGCGCCCGGCGCCGCACTCACCCTGAACGCCCCCGACACTGCCAAGGCCTCCACCACCTTCCCGATCTCGGCGGACTTCTCCGTACCGGCCGGGCAGCAGGCCGCATCCGGGATCAGCCTTGCCCTTAACCTGCCGGCCGGCTGGACGGCTCAGGCAACCAACGCCACCACCGCAACGAACCTCATCGCAGGCGCCTCCATGACCACCACCTGGAACGTCACCGCACCGGGCGGCACACTCCCGCCCCTGGCCAAGATCACCACGACCGCCACCTACCGCCAGGAACAAACCGACCGGCAGATCCTCGACTCCAGAATCATCCGGAACCCCTCGATCGTCCTTCAGGGCCCGACGTCGGACACCGACGTCAGCTCCCTCACGTTCCTCAGGGAGGAGAACGGCTACGGACCGGTCGAACGCAACCGCAGCAACGGCAACCGAGCCGCCGCTGACGGCCAGCAGCTCAAGATCGCCGGTCAGACCTACACCACCGGTCTGGGCACTCACGCCGCCAGCAACGTCCTGGTCTACCTCGCAGGCCAGTGCACCCGTTTCACGGCAACCGTCGGCGTCGACGACGAGGTCGGAGACTCCGGCTCTGTGAAGTTCAAGGTGCACGCCGACGGCGTCAAGAAGGCCGAGACGGCGACGCTCCTCGGAAGCGGCGGAGCGGCCACCATCGACGCCGACATCACCAGCGCGCACCTGCTCGAGCTTGTCGTCGAGAACGCCGACGGAAGCAACAGCGCAGACCATGCCGACTGGGCCAACGCCAAGGTGAACTGCGCCTGACACCCGCAATGCAGGCCGCCCGGGAAGGAGATCTCCCGGGCGGTTCCGCATGCTCGACGCCACCGATGGCGAGGGGACGGTTGACGGCACGGAGGGCCGGCTGGGGCGAGTGTCCGGGCCGGCCCGCCTTCTCATCGGGAAGACCTGTATTCCAGGCAAGGAAGCCCATCATGCACACCACCATCACACCCGAGTACAGACCGGTCCCTTCGTCGACCTCGGCCTGAAGACACGGCACTGATCCGTCTGCGCGAGGACGACGCCGAGCAGGCCCTTCCGTTCGCCCTGATGGAGCGCCTCGTGAAGTCCGGCATCCCGTACGCCGAGCGCGCCACCACCCTGAGCAGCGACAGCCTGTACGTGGCCGGAGCCCGCCTGGTGCGACGCCGAGCTGCCTGAACAGGTCGCCCGCGGATCAGCTGGGTGGACTACGGGAAAGCACCCGCACACCGACGGGCAGCGCAGTGTGGCGCAGACCCAGGCGCTGAAGTCGATGGCCGCAGCCCGGGCTTCGACCGCACGTGTTGTCAGGACGTCCGCCCTTTGGCCGCCCGCGCGGCTCGGCGTCCTGCCGCAACGGCGCCGAAGGTCGCGCGGTCGTTCAGGAAACCTTCCAAGGCGAATGTGGCAGCACCAAGCGTGACCGGCTGGCCCGGTACGTTGCTCAGCTGCAGGGTGAGCGCCTGCAGGGTCGCCGGGAGCGCCCGCTCCGCGATGACCTCGCGGGTCTGCCGCAGCAGCGGCTCGCCCAGGCAGTCCGCTACCCAGCCACCCAGTACCAGCGTTTGCGGATTGAAGAGGTTGAGGAGATCCGCTGAGGCCAGGCCAAGGTAGCGGGCGGTCCGTGTCACGGTCTCCACGGCTACGGGGTTGCCTTCGGTCCAGGCACGGGCGACCGAGCTGACGACGGTCGCCTCCTCGGGATCTAGGAGAGGACTCCTCTCGTCCAGCTCCCTTACGGTCTCGACGATGCCGCGCGTACTGACGTACGCCTCCACACAACCCAGCCGACCGCATCTGCACTCTCGCCCCCCGGGGACCAGGCAGGTGTGGCCCCACTCGCCGGCACTGTTCGTGGCGCCCCGGTACAGCGCTCCGTCAACTGCGATGCCCACGCCGACGCCTGATCTCAGGGTGACGACTAGGAGGTTCTCGACTTCGCGTCCGGCACCGAACCACATCTCCGCGACAGCGCTGGCCTTGAGTGGATTGTCCAGATACAGGGGCATGGGTAGGCGCTCGGCGAGCAGGGACCGTACTGGTACGTCGCGCCAGGACCAGTAAGGGGAGAACACCGACACTCCTCCCTCGCGCTCGACGAGCCCCGGGACGCAGACGCCCGCTCCCAGGATGGGCGGGGGAGAGTTCGTGTCGTCCATCAGGGCCTCGACCCCGGCCGCGATGGTGGCGATGACCTCCTCCGGGCTCACGCCGGCCTGAGGCAGGGGCAGCGATACGCTCCGCAGCGCAGTCAGCGCCAAGTCGAACAGCTCGACCCGTACGGATGTCTCGGCGACATCGATGCCGACCAGGGCGCCCCGTTGGGCGTTGACCGCGAGTTGCGCGCGCGGACGTCCGCCCTTCGACTCCTCGTGCCCGGACTCCAGAAGGACTCCGGCCTCCAGGAGTTCCGCGACCAGATTGGCCACCGTCGCGAAGGACAGCCCGGTTGCCGCGGCGATTTCCTGCCGGCTCACAGGGCCTGCGAAAACGGCCCGTAGCGCGTCAAAACGGTTGCGCTGACGGATGTCTTGGGCGGTGCCTGGAGCCATGGGGCGGGTCCCTTCCACTCTGACGCCGCAGAGACCGGCGCCCTCGGCGTCAGTTTATTCCAAGGGTTGGACTACGAGTATTTACATCAGTTAGAAGAAGTCATAGAGTTTCGCCGGACGCAAGGAGCCAACCCATGCAACTGTCTGCACTGCCCTGCTCACCTCCACCGGGGCGCCTGACAGAAGGACCCCTCTGGCACGCCAAATCACAGAACCTTCTGTGGGTGGACATCACTGCCGGGCTCGTCCACCGGGCTCCTTTGGTGGCCCGAGAGGACCGCGGTGGGCTGCCGGACCTGGGCGCCAGAAGCACCGTGAGCCTTGACCGACCCGTGGGAGCGGTCGCGGTGTGTACGTCGGGCGGCCTCATGGCCGCCGCAGGCACGGCCTTCCACTACATCCACGAGACTGGGTGGGACACGGAATTTGCCGCACCTGACATACCTGACGACGGACAGCCGCGGCGGATGAACGACGCCAAGTGCGGCCCCGGCGGACAACTGTTCGCCGGCACCATGGCGTACGACACGACACCAGGTGCTGGCGCGCTCTACCGCCTGGACCCCGACGGCACCGTGACGACCGTGCTCGACTCGGTCACCATCTCCAATGGTCTGGGCTGGAGCCCCGACGGACGCCTGCTGTACTACGCGGACAGCCCGACCCGCCGCATCGACGTCTTCGATCACGAGCCGGCCACCGGCACACTCTGGGGCCGCAGGCCTTTCACCGACACCGGCGACACCGGCGTACCCGATGGCCTGGCCGTCGATACCGAGGGCCGGGTCTGGGTGGCCATGTGGGGCGCCGGGCAGGTCAGGGCCTACACCCCTGACGGTGCCCTCCACGCCGTAATCACGGTCCCCGTCTCCCAGGTGACCAGCTGCGCATTCGCCGGTCCAGCCCTCGACCTCCTGGTGATCACTACAGCTGCCGACGGACTGACTTCCCGACAGCTCTCAGCCGAGCCCCTTGCCGGACGCCTCTTCATCTGCCGCCCCGGCGCCGAAGGGCTCCCCATTTCGCCCTTCGCCGACGCCCCCACACCGTTCCTGAGCCGCTCGACCACCCCGCGAGGTACCACACCATGACCGACCTGGCTACCGCACTGGCCGCCGCACCCGTGATAGCCATCCTGCGCTCTCACACGCCCCGCCACTTCGCCGCCACCACCGACACCCTCCACCAAGCGGGCATTGCAGCCGTCGAATTCACCCTCACAACCCCCGACGTCCTGCCCGCTCTACGCGAGTACGCGCAGTCCAAGCCCGAGGGGCTCGCCCTTGGCGCGGGAACCGTGATGACCCCCGCTGACGCGGCGCGCGCGGTAGAGGCAGGCGCCACCTACCTCATCACCCCCGCCACCTGCCTGGACGTCATCAGGGAAGGACGCCGCTTGGGGGTCCCCGTACTCCCCGGCGCCCTGACACCAAGCGAGATCCTGGCTGCCTGGTGGGAGGGCGCGACCATGGTCAAGCTCTTTCCCGCCTCCATCGGAGGCCCGGATTATCTGAGAGCCGTCCGGGCACCCCTGCCCTACATCCCGCTCATCCCCACCGGAGGCATCGGGCTCGACCAAGCCCCCGCCTACCTGGCAGCCGGCGCGCATGCGCTGGGTATGGGAAGCCCTCTGGTCGGAGACGCATGCGAGGGCGGAGACCTCGACGCGCTGCGCGAGCGGGCCGCAACGCTCCTTGACGGCATCCGCTCATGACCGCCTTGGTCACCATCGGAGAGGCCATGGCCGTCGTCGCCGCCGAGCGGCCCGGCCCCCTCACCTCAGGCGCAGCCCTTCACCTGGCGTTCGCAGGAGCGGAAGCCACCGTCGCCATCGGCGTCAGCCGCCTTGGACACACCGCGTCCTGGACCGGACGGGTCGGAGCTGACAGCGCCGGCACGATGATCCTCCAAGGACTGCGGGGCGAGGCCGTAGACGTCACCCGTGCCCGTGTCGACGCCAGCGCTCCGACCGGTCTCATGCTGCGTGAATGCCGCACCCAGGACCACACACGCGTCACCTACTACCGCCACGGGCTCGCCGGCTCCCGCCTCACCCCTGATGACATCGACCCCGAACTCATCGCGCACGCCCGCATACTGCACATCACCGGAATCACCCCCGCCCTCGGCGCGGGCCCCCGCGCCGCGATCCGACACGCAGTGGAACTCGCCGGCCAAGCGGGCGTGACCGTCTCCCTGGACCTCAACTACCGGGCGAAACTGTGGTCCCGCCAGGACGCCGCAGCTGAACTCTCCGACCTCGTCACCCGCGCCGACATCGTCTTCGCCAGCCCAGATGAAGCCACGCTGATCGTCCCCGAGGCCGACCCCGCCACCATGGCACGCGCCCTGCTCGAACTCGGCCCACGCGAGGCGGTTTTGAAACTCGGCGCCCACGGCGCGCACGCCGTCACCGACGAGGGCGAGGCCGTCCAGAACATCGTCCCGATCACCCTGGTGAATCCGATCGGAGCAGGAGACGCCTTCGTCGCCGGATACCTCACCGGCCACCTCGACGGCGCTGCCCTCTCCACCCGCCTACACCTCGCCGCCACCTGCGGAGCCTTCGCCGTAGCCGCCCACGGCGACTGGGAAGGCCTGCCCCGTCGCGCCGAGCTCGACCTGCTCCTCGGCCAAGACGTCGCCCGCTGACACAGACACTCCCTGTTCACCGGTACTCCAACGCACAGCAGATCAAGGACCGACCATGAAGCGATTCACAGGGCGAACCGCCGTCGTTACCGGCGCCGCGTCCGGCATCGGGGCAGCCAGCGCCGTACGACTGGCGGCCGAAGGAGCCGCCGTCGTCCTCGCCGACATCGAGATGGAGGCGGGCACCGCCCTGTCGCAGAGAATTCGCGATGCCGGCGGCCGCGCCGAGTTCGTGTACTGCGATGTTTCCTCCGAGCCGGACTGGCTCCGTCTGAGGGACCACACCCACACGCTGTTCGGCCCCGTGGCCATCGTGCACAGCAACGCCTTCACCCACACCGAGGCACCCGCCCATGAGCTGACCGGCACCAGCTGGGACCGTGAGATGGCGGTCAACCTCAAAGCGCCCTACCTGGCCGTGCGCACCTTCCTGGACGACCTGCGCACCACCTGCGGATCGTTCGTCGCCTCATCCAGCGTGCACGCGCTGACCAGCCTGCCCGGCTACCCCGCCTACGCCGCGGCTAAGGGAGGCATCTGCGCGCTCATCCGCCAGCTCGCGGTCGAATACGGACCGGACGTGCGGTTCAACTCCGTACTACCCGGCCCCATCCTCACCGAAAACTGGCACGACGTGGACGAGGAAGGCCGCCAGCTCTCCGCCCGCGCCACGGCGCTGGGGCGACTGGGCCACCCCGACGAGGTGGCGGCCGCCGTCGCTTTCCTCGCCTCCGATGACGCCTCCTACATCACTGGCACGAACCTGACCGTGGACGGCGGCTGGGCCGTCAAGAAGGAATCCAAGTGAAGATCACATCCCTGCGGACCTACCTGGTCGCCCCCCGCTGGTGCTTCCTGCGCATCGACACCGACGAAGGCATCACCGGCTGGGGTGAACCGGTCATCGAGGGCCGCGCCCACACCGTCGCAGCCGCCGTCGAGGAACTCTCCGACTACCTCATCGGCCAGGACCCAATGCGTATCGAGGACCACTGGCAGGTCCTCACCAAGGGTGGCTTCTACCGCGGCGGTCCCATCCTGTCCAGCGCGGTCGCCGGCATCGACCAGGCCCTGTGGGACATCGCAGGCAAGGCCCTGGGCGTGCCTGTGTGGCAGCTCCTGGGCGGCAACGTTCGCGACCGGGCACGGGTGTACAGCTGGATCGGTGGCGACCGGCCGACCGACGTCGCGCAGCAAGCTGCTGCCCGCAAGGCCGAGGGCTTTACGGCCATCAAGATGAATGCCTCTCCCCAGCTGGAACTCATCGACACGCCGCGGGCCGTCAACGACATCGTCGAAAGGGTGGCAAGCGTCCGCTCGCAAGTGGGCGACGACTTCGACATCGCCGTGGACTTTCACGGCCGCCTCACCCTCCCCATGGCGCGGCGCGTACTGCCTCTGCTCGAGCCATACCTGCCGTTCTTCGTCGAGGAACCCGTGGTTCCCGAGATGAGCGCCCACATAGGCGAAGTCGCACGCTCCACCAGCATCCCCATCGCAACCGGAGAACGCCTCTACTCTCGATGGGACTTCAAGGCAGTACTCCAGCAGGGCATCGCCGTGGCCCAACCCGACCTCTCGCACGCAGGCGGAATCTCCGAAGTACGACGGATAGCGGCGATGGCCGAGGCCTACGACGTCTCCCTTGCTCCCCATTGCCCGCTCGGTCCCATCGCGCTGGCCGCCTGCCTCCAGGTCGGCTTCGCCACCCCCAATCTCCTGATTCAGGAGCAGAGCCTCGGCATTCACTACAACGCCGGATCCGATCTACTGGACTACCTCACCGACCGCTCCGTATTCCAGTACAAGGACGGCCACGTCGCCCTGCTCACCGAACCCGGGCTGGGCATCGACGTCGACGCTAAAGCAGTGGAGCGCGCCGCCGAGACCGGCCATCGCTGGCGTAACCCGGTCTGGCGTCGCAGCGATGGCTCCCTGGCCGAATGGTGACGGCTCGACGAGGGCCGGCTAAAATCCATGGCCTTGAACACCCGAGAAACTCGGGCCTTGAGGGTCCAGGGTGAACGGCGTCCCAGTGGGGACGAAGCACGACCTCACCCATCGCGGTCGCGTTGTACTGGTCTCAGCCGGAGCGACGATCAACTCGGTCAAACTGATCTCGGGGTGATGCCGAAGCCCTGCGGAACTGGATCCGGTCCGTCAACGGACGACGTTCCGGCGCCGATTGTGCACCTCCTACCGCTACGTGGTTTGGCGGTGACCCTCTCCCGGCCGAGTGGGCCACCGCGCGGAAGAGGATCGCGAGCTGCAAGAGAACGCGACATCCTCGGCGCGGCGCCCCGGTGAGTCGCCAGAGGGACGTGCTGGTGAACCGCTCCTTCATGGGCGATCACCGGCGCCGATTCGGCCGAGGCTCTGCGGCATCCTCGGGATCCCCCGCGCGAGCGTCTGGTACTGCGGCGGCCTGCGGATGCGCGAATACCTTCGGGCGTCGAGCGCCCAGCCCAACGGCCCGGATACGCAAGATCCATCAGGCGTCCTTCGGTACGTGCTATCGGCTCAAGGGCGTCCGTCCGTCTGCATCGTCATTGCACCACCCTTGCGGACCCGGCCGAGGCAGTTCGCTCACGGGCGCTGTCTGCCGCGGGACGCGAGAAGACGTTCGGCGGCTGCCAGAAGCCGGCGGCGGTCTACTGTCACCCGTCAGCTTCGCTGCAAGGCGGTAGAAGTGGTCGTCGAGGGCGGAGCGGATGTGGGAGTAGCCGATCACCGGCGTGCTCCTCTTCGCGGGCGGGGCGGCCTGGCGGGGGGCGTCCTTCCTGGGCTGAGCGTGCGAGGCCCTGACATCGGTGAAAGCAGGCGCTGACCAGCATGGCTTCCCGGAGCCCGAGCCGTGATGCCCTGCCGCGGAGGGAGCCGCCGCAGCAGGCGATCTCGACAGCCGGGTACTTCAAGGACCTGCCAGCCGCTGTTCCGCGTCGCGTCCTTCCGAGAGCGCCGCGTGATCTAAGACATGCGATGTCTCACGCCATCCTGGTCAATTCATCAGATCTCTAGCCCTTGAAAAGCTTGCAATTAGCTGTGTCTGCGCTCAGAATCGGGCCAGGTCATCGGAAATGTCGATTTAGACATCAGACGTCACATGTTGGATGACGGTCTGGATCCGCGTCTGATCGGTTCCCGCCGCCCCCTTGCAGGTTCCTTGGCACGGCGGGCAGGGGCCTAGAGAGGACGCGGCAGCAAGCCGGCGGCATGACAACCGTCTAAGGCGCCCCGCATCGAGGAGTCGTCATGTCGAACGAGCGAATCCAGCTCACCCAGCCCACCCGTCTTACGCCGAAGGACCAGGCTTCGCGCTCCAACCACCTCTCGCATTCCCTGGCGGTCCTGGCGCTCCGTCCAGGCGCCGGGGAGCGCTGCGTGGATTGGGACAGGTACGAGGTGACGTGGAACTTCACCACGTGGGATGGCCGGATGGGACGCCAGACCTTCGTGGTGACGGCCGGATCTGAGTCGGAGGCAGTCGAAGAGGCACTCCGAGATGCGCGAGCGGAACACGCTACGAGGCATCGCAGAGGCGCGAGGATCCAACTCAGTTCGGCGCAAGTGACTCTCCTGGTGCCTCCGTGCTAGACGACCGACCGGGCGGCTCAGGGCCGGCAGCGGTGCCCCGTCTTGTCCCAATGCCGCCAGCGGGGGCAGGCCGCTCGCGGTCCCTACGTCTCCGGCCTAGGGCAATGAAGGAGTTCCTTCGCACCATGGGACCCACGGTCGGCGGCCTTGCGCGGCTTCTGGTCCCACTGACGAGACTGGCACCCACCTCACCTGGCGGCCGACCGGGATACGAGGCTGGGATCAAGCCAGGCCCCCCGGGGACGGATGCCCACTCAGCGACTCCGAAAGCGCATCACCGCTCTGTTTGCCTGCACACGGAGAATTTCGTTGCGGGACTTCGCTGGCGAGTACGAAGTCACCCACCGCTCGCCACGGTAGCCGCGGCGGTACAGCGAGGTCCTCCGGTCGGATCCCGGCGGCGGCCGGCCAAAGCAGCCGATGGAGCGCATCGGTCGAGCCGAGCGCGCCACTATGAACCCAACAGAGTTAAACAGTTATGGCGTACGCAAAGAGGAGAGCGCTCACCCGCCCCCCCAGTGATGCTTTGGGGCCTGCGTATACCAACCGGCTCCGGTGAAGTCCGGCTGGCTGACGCCACTTTACTGGGCCGATGCAGTTCAGGACCGCCGTCGTGGGGTCGATGCCCCGTCGAAGGTCACGAGGTGGCATCAATCGAGGACCCGAGCGTCGTCCTGTTGACTTGTGGCGGAAATAAAGCTTTTCTCTGTTGCATCAGGTTTGAAACGGAGCGACTTTGGCGAGTTTCTCGCCGAGAGTAGGCGTCGCCGAGGAGATGGAAGACCTCCATCTCGACGGAACTGACCTGCCTGCAGCCTTGGCGTGGCGAACACGATGACAGCCCGCCCGGCACCCATCCCACCCCGCGTGCCCCACTGATCGCCCCCACGCGATCGCCCAAGCAAAGGGAACCAAATGTCTATTCACCACCACCGCCGACCGGTAGCTGCAGCGGCTCTGGGCATGGCCACGATGCTTGTCCTGGCGGCATGCTCCAGTGGCCAGGAGGCCAAGAGCGAGACCACGGGCGTGGCCAAGATCGACGGGAAGATATCCCTGACCTACCTCCAGAAGCAGGGGGACCAGGAGTACTTCATCGGCGAGGCCGCCGGCGCGAAGGCGAAGGCGGACGAACTCGGGATCAGCCTGAAGGTGGTGAACCTGGGCACCGACGCGAACAAGACCGTCAGCGAGGCGCAGGCGGCCATCTCACAGAAGAGCAACGGGCTGATCCTCGTCGTCCCCGACCCCGCGGTAGGTCCGCAGGTCGTGCAGCTGGCGAAGGACGCCAACGTGGCGCTCCTGACGTCGGACGACCAGATCTGCAGCACCGGGCCGGACCCGTCCTCCTGCAGTCCCGACGCCCTGGTGCCCCGTATCGGGTTCAGTGGTGAGCAGATGGGCGGGGAGGTCGGCAAGCGGGCCGCCGAGGAGTACAAGAAGGCCGGCTGGAACCCCGCGGAGACCCGTACCATCTCGGCCTGGAAGCAGGACGTGACCGTCTGCACCGACCGTGTGAACGCCTCGAAGAAGGCGTTCACGGCCGGCGCTGGCGCGGCGGTGCAGAACATCGACGTTCCGACGGACAACTCCCCGACGGGCGCGCAGGACAAGATCGCCGCGACGATCACCGCCAACCCGTCGGTGAAGCACTGGGTTGTCTGGGGCTGTAACGATGAGAACGTCCAGGGTGGTGTGACCGCCCTGGCAAACGCCGGCTACAAGGCCGACGACGTGATCGGCGTTGGCCTCGGGGCCTACCTCGCGTGCAAGAACTGGGGGACGGGCAAGCCGTCCGGCATGAAGGCCGCTCTCTTCATCAACGGCAAGGACGTCGGCGCCCTGGCCGTCCAGACCATGTACGACAAGCTGAAGAACGGCAAGGACTTCCCGAAGGAAGCCTTCGCCCCGACCAAGATGGTCGACGCGTCCAACTGGAAGGACGCGGGCGTCACCTGCGGTTGATTCCAACCCGCGGCTAGACGGGTACGGCCCCGCAATTAACGGCACCGTACCCGTCCTCCGTTCCCTGTCACGATCCCGCCGACCAGCATCGTTGCTGAGCCGGCAACGTACTCCCAGGTTGCGAGGCTTCCATGACCACAGTCGGCACGCGGCAATCAGCTGCCGCCTCCGCCGATGGCCCTGGCGAAGATATCTCCGTGGAGAACGTCACCAAGCGCTTCGGTGCGGTGCAGGCGCTCAGCGGCGTCACGCTCACCTTCCCCCGAGGCCAGGTGACCGCCCTCATGGGTGAGAACGGCGCCGGCAAGTCGACACTCCTCAAGATTCTCACCGGCGACCACCAGCCCACCGAGGGGGGCATCCTCTGGGGCGGACGTCGACTGGCCCTGTCCTCGCCGCACGACGCCCGCAAGGCCGGGATCCGCATCATCCCGCAGGAGCCGGAGATCATTCCGCACGTCTCCGTCGCCGAGAACGTTTACGCAGGCGCCCTCCCGCGTGGCATGGGACGCCGGCTCGACCGAGCGGAGCTGCGGCGCCGCATCACCGGCGACCTGGCCCGGCTCGGCTTTGAGAAGGTCATCCACCCCGATCAGCTCGGTTCCGAACTGACCCCAGCCCAGCGCCAGTTGGTCGAAATCCTGCGGGCCCTGACGGGTGACGCCAAGGTCATAGCGTTCGACGAGCCCACCTCCTCGCTATCGGAGAACGAGGTCGAAGCGCTCTTCGCCCTCATCGAGCGGCTCCGAAACCAGGGCATCGCCATCATCTACGTCTCCCACCGGATGAAGGAAATCTTCCGCCTCGCAGACCGCATTGCCGTCCTGCGCGACGGCACGGTTGCGGGGGTGCTGCAAGCCTCCAAGACCAACGAGGGTGAAGTAGTTCGCCTTATGGTCGGCCGCGACCTGTCCACGCTCTTCGTGCGGCAGGACGTTGCCCGGGATGAGGTGGTCCTGCGCCTGGAAAGCGTTACCACGGACGATGTCACCGGCATCGACCTTGAGGTCCGCGCCGGAGAGGTGATCGCCCTCGCCGGCCTCATGGGTGCCGGACGTTCCGAGCTCGCCCTCGCCCTCGCCGGTGACCAGCCCATCCGGTCCGGCCGCGTCCTCATGAACGGCCGACCCGTGCGCCTGCGCAGCCCCAAGGACGCGATCAGGGCCGGCATCGGCCTCGCCCCCGAGGAGCGCAAAGCCCAGGCGCTGTTCCTTCATCGCTCCATCAGGGACAACACATCCCTGGTGAGCCTCGACCGGATGCGCTGCTGGCGCTTCGTCCGGAGCCGGCAGGAGAAGGCGGTGGCGCAGGAGTTCTCCGACCGGCTGCGTGTCCGTACGCCCTCGATCGAGCACGAAGTGCGCAAACTCTCCGGGGGCAACCAGCAGAAGGTCGTCCTTGCTCGGTGGCTTCTGCGCAAGCCCAAGGTTCTCATCCTCGACGAACCTACGCGCGGCATCGACATCGGTGCCAAGGCGGAGATCTACCGCATCATCGCCGACCTTGCCCGGGAAGGGGTCGCCCTGATCGTGATCTCTTCCGAACTCCCCGAGGTCTTGGGACTCGCCGACCGGGTTGTCGTGATGCAGAACGGTCGCATCACCGGCGAGCTCAGCCGCTCGCAAGCAACCGAGGAAGCCATCCTCAACCTCGCCATGGCCGACGACCTTGCCTCCGTCACCTCAGACCGACCGAACCCCGACTCCGCCGATGGAGACGCTCGATGACCACGACCCGAACCCCAGCTACCAACGAGAGCGCATCCGCCCCCGTGGCGAAGCCGCGAAAGGACCTCCTCTCCTCGCTCGGCGGTCAGAATCTCAGCCTCATCGGTGCCCTCGTGCTGGTAATGGCCCTGTTCGGGGCCCTCAACGACAACTATCTGAGCCTCTCCAACATCCAGGTGATCGGTGAGGCCGCAACGATCACCGGACTCCTCGCCATCGTTCAGACGGTCGTGATCATCTGCGGTGGTCTGGACATTTCAGTCGGTTCCCAGGCCGGATTGGCCTCGGTCGTGAGTGCCATGGTCTTCACCTCCACCGGGTCCAACCCATATATCGGGATTCTTGCCGCATGCGGCGTCGGGATCCTGGTCGGCGTGGTCAACGGTGTCGCCATCGTCTACGGACGCGTCAACCCGACCATCGCCACACTCGCCGGCCTCGCCGCATACAAGGGAGTGGCCCAGCTCGTATCCGGCGGCCGCGCGCAGGGCTACGTCCTCAACGACCCCCTGTTCATCTTCCTCGGGCGCGGCGAGATCGCCGGAATACCCGTGATGATCTGGATCCTTGCGGTGGTGGCACTGACGGTGCACATCCTCCTCAAGTACACCGACATCGGCCGCAACCTCTACGCCATCGGCGGCAACGACACCGCAGCTCGGCTCGCGGGCATCAACATCAACAAGTACCTCGTGGCCGTATATGCCCTGATCGGTGTCGTCGCAGCCATCGCCGGAATCCTGCTGACCGCCCGGACCGGCTCAGGCCAGCCCGTCTCAGGCAGCGAGGGCCTCGAGCTCAAGGCCATCACCGCAGCTGCGCTGGGAGGCTGCGCGCTCAAGGGCGGAAAGGGAGGCATCGGCGGCACCCTCCTGGCCGTCGCCCTGCTCGGCGCCCTGGAGAACGGCCTCACCGTCGAAGGCATCAACACCTTCTGGCAAAACGTCGCCCAAGGCGCCCTCCTCGTCGCCGCGGTCGTCATCCAACAACGTCGCAGCGGGGAACGCGCCGTCGGACTGCCACACTGACGCGCCAGCCCATCAGCTACTCCACACGCGCTGCTCGGCACAGCGCATGCAGCGAGGCCCGCCCCTGAGGGGCGGGCCTCGCTGCATGCGCACGGATGACTCGGCGAGTGTGACGCTTCTCTGGCGCAACGACGGCGAACCCAGCCGTGCACGGATGACTGGACGGTCATTACCGTCCGCCAGCTGCCATAGCGCACCTTTTGGCTGCAGCCCCTTGTCGCCTGTCGATCCACGCGTCGCGGCACGGTACGAGCGGCACCAGCTCGGCGTCAGCCGTGCGAGTTCCGCCGAGGGGCGACCCCAAGCCGTTGACTATAGTTGATTAGTGTTTATTCTTGTTGTGGGCCCGATAGCCCCCATTTCAAGAGACGGGCGTTCCGTGAAGAAGACCACTACGAAGCTCGCGGACGGCCGCGAACTGATCTATTACGACCTCGACAACAGCGCCGACCGTGAGGCAATCGACCAGCGTCCGCTGGAACCCGTCCAGTCCAGGCCTGAACTGCGCCTGGACCTTGCGACAGGCGACTGGGTCGCCATTGCCTCACACCGGCAGGGACGCATCTACCACCCGCCGGCCGACGCGTGCCCGCTGTGTCCTTCCCGGGACGAAGGCCACAGTGAAATCCCCGCGGCGGACTACGAGGTGGCCGTCTTCGAGAACCGCTTTCCCTCCCTGGCGAGTCCCACAGGACGCTGCGAGGTGGTCTGTTACACGCCCGATCACCATGCGAGCTTCACCGACCTGACCGACAACCGAGCGCGCCTCGTCCTCGAAGCCTGGACGGACCGGACCGAACAGCTCTCGTCCCAATTCGGCATCGAGCAGGTCTACTGCTTCGAGAACCGCGGCGCTGAGATCGGCGTCACGCTCGCGCACCCGCACGGCCAGATCTACGCCTTCCCCTTCGTACCGCCACGGACTGCCAAGATGGTCGCCGTCGCTGACGCCCACCGGGCGGCCACCGGAGGAAACCTCTTCGAGGACCTGCTGGCCGAGGCTCGTGCCGCCACCTCCCGGGTGGTCATAGCCGGGAAGCACTGGACGGCATTCGTTCCCTTCGCAGCCCGCTGGCCCTACGAGGTGCACCTGTACCCCCACCGCCGCGTCCCGGACCTCACCCACCTCTCAGAGGCAGAGCGGGCCGAGTTCCCCGGCATATACCTGGAGCTGCTCCGCAGGTTCGACCGCCTGTTCCACCGCCAGGAGGACACCTCTGCACCGGTGCCCACCCCGTACATATCTGCCTGGCACCAGGCGCCGAAGACCGGGGGCCAAGAACTGGCCCTGCACCTGGAACTGTTCACCCCCCGACGGTCGGCGGACAAGCTCAAGTTCCTCGCCGGGGCCGAATCCGGCATGGAATCCTTCGTCAACGATGTCGTCCCCGAAACTGCCGCCCAGCGTCTGCGGGACGTCGCGTCATGAGCCGATACCTCGTTACCGGCGGCGCCGGATACATCGGCAGCGTGGTTGCCGCCAGCCTCCTCTCCGCCGGCCACCGCGTGACCGTGCTCGACGATCTGACCACCGGCACCTCTGAGGCCGTTCCCGAAGGCGCCGACTTCGTCAAGGGCGACGCGGCCCAGGCAGCCACCCTCCTGCACCCCGGATATGCCGGCGTATTGCACTTCGCCGCATCCTCACAGGTAGCCGAATCCGTGCGCGACCCGGAGAAGTACTGGCGCAACAACGTTGTCGGCTCCCTTGAGCTGATCGCCGCCATGCGCCGGGCCAGCGTGCGAACCCTGGTGTTCTCCTCCACCGCAGCCGTGTACGGCGAACCGGACCACGTTCCGATCACGGAGGACGCCAAAACCGCGCCGACCAGCCCCTACGGCGCCACCAAGCTAGCCGTCGACCATCTGATCAGCGGAGCGGCCGCCGCCCACGGGCTCGCCGCCGTTTCCCTGCGCTACTTCAACGTCGCCGGCGCCCACGGCAGCCACGGCGAGCGCCACGACCCGGAGTCGCACCTCATTCCGCTTCTCCTCCAAGTCGCACTGCACAGACGCTCACACATCGACATCTACGGCGACGACTACCCGACACGCGACGGCACCTGCGTACGCGACTACATCCACGTCGCCGACCTGGCCGAAGCCCATCTGCTGGCCCTGGAAGCAGCCCGTCCCGGCGAGCACCTGATCTGCAACCTAGGCAACGGGGAAGGTTTCACCGTCCGAGAGGTGATCGACTCCGTCCGCCGGGTAACGGGCCGCACGGTTTCCCAACGCGTCCGCCCGCGCCGAACCGGCGACCCCGCCGTGCTCGTCGCGTCCGCCGACCGCGCCCGCCAGCGCCTTAACTGGCAGCCACGCCGAACAGACCTGGACACCATCGTCGCCGACGCCTGGGCATTCGCGCTTAAGGAGCTCGCGTGAAAGAGGCATTCCGAAGCATCTTCGGCACCCAACCACACGGAATCTGGGCAGCACCAGGCCGAGTCAATCTGATAGGCGAGCACACCGACTACAACGACGGCTTCGCCCTGCCCATCGCCATTCCGCAGACCACACTGATTGCGGCGCGCCGCCGAGACGACGGACGGCTGCGGCTGCACAGCGCCCAAGGCGACGGCCCTGTCCACGACCTCGCCCTCGCCGACTTGGTGCCCGGAGCGGTCACCACGTGGGCGGCCTACCCTGCCGGAGTCGTGTGGGCGCTGCGCGAAGCCGGCCACAGCGTCGGAGGCGCCGACCTGCACATCGACAGCACGGTGCCCGTCGGGGCCGGTCTGTCGTCCTCGGCCGCGCTCGAGTGCGCAGTCGCCTTTGCCTACAACGACCTGTACGGGCTCGGCCTCAGCGCACCGACGCTCGCCCTGCTCGCGCAGCGGGCAGAAAACGGATTCGCCGGCGTGCCCTGCGGAGCCATGGACCAGCTGGCCTCCTCCTGCTGCACCGCCGGAGCGACCTTGCACCTGGACATCCGTGCTGGTAGCCACGAACAGGTACCGTTTGCCCCGGAGTCAGAGGGCTTGCGCCTCTTGATCGTGGACACACGGGTCAAGCACGATCTCGGAGACGGTGCATACGCGGCACTACGGGCCGGATGCGAGCGAGCCGCTCGCTTGCTCGGTGTTGCCGCGTTGCGCGACATCACCCCGGCAGACCTGCCCGCTGCAGGGCGGGCGCTCCCCGCGCACTTGGTGCCCCTCGTCCGGCATATCGTGACCGAAAACGCGAGGGTCGCCGATGTCGTGGCACACCTGAGGGCGGGGCGCATCGCAGCGATCGGCCCGATCCTCTCCGAAGGCCACGCATCGCTGCGTGACGACTACCGGATCTCCTGTGCCGAGAGCGACCTGGTGGTGGACACCGTCCTGGACGCGGGCGGGCTCGGCGCACGCCAGACCGGCGGAGGCTTCGGCGGATCCGTCATCGCGCTGGTGGCCGAGGACCGGGCAGCCGCGATAGGCGCCTCCGTGACCCGAGCATTCCGTACGGCCGGCTATCGAGAACCGAACCTGTTCCCGGTATCCCCGGCAAGAGGTGCCCGGCGCATCGAACGAGAAGTCGCCGAAACGTAGACTGTTGGATTAAGTGGGTTACCGTGTGTCGGTGTCGGTAAAACTCGCACGGCAAGCAAGAAGAGAGCCCAGACTGTGACGGAAATAGCGCGCCTCGCACCCCAGCGAAGGGCCCTGATCCTCGACATCGTGCGCCGCGACGGGGCCGTGCGAGTGGCCGAGCTCGTGGAGCAACTGGGCGTTTCCGATATGACCATCCGCCGTGATCTCGATGTGCTGGCCCGCGGCGGCTCACTGTCAAAGGTGCACGGCGGCGCCATCAAGGCCTCGATGACCACCGGGGACGAACCACCCTTCGAAACCAAGGCAGGTCTCGAGTCGACAGCCAAGGCAGCAGTAGCCGAGGCCGCAGCCGCGCTCGTGAAACCGGGTAGCGTTGTCGCCCTCTCCGGAGGGACGACGTCCTACGCGGTGGCGACCCGGCTGCTCGATGTGCCCGGCCTCACCGTAGTCACCAATTCCCTACCCATCGCCGAGCTCATGCGACCCCACGGGGCGGAATCCCCTTCCACAGGGCGCACCCTGCTCTTGACCGGCGGCTCCCCGACGAAGTCGGCCTCCCTGGTAGGGCCCTTGGCCGATCAGGCGATCAGCTCACTCCAGGTGGACCTGCTCATCATCGGCGCCCACGGGGTCTCTGAACGCGCCGGTGCGACGACCCCAAACCTCGCCGAGGCACAGACAAACCGCGCGTTGATCGCCTCCGCCACGCAGGTAGCGTTGGTCGCCGACCACACCAAATGGGGCGTAGTGGGCCTCAGCCAGTTCATCAGCCTCTCGGACATCGACTACTACGTCTCGGACGACGGACTCGACGACCAGGCACGCTCCGCCCTGAGTGAAGCAGTCGGCCAGCTGATCCTCGGCGAGACTCTGCCGTAGCCCTTGCCGGCCCCTGTGAGCTGGTGCGAGAAGCGACCGCGCCCTGGCCACGTTGCCCGGACAAGACGTGTCCCAGCGCCCCGGACCCGGCGGCACGGCCGCCGCGAAGAGGAAGCCCCACCGGCCCCAGCCGCTGGCACCCTCTTTACCCGACGGCGAGCCGGCGAAGGTGGCTTTCCAGGCCAAGACGTACTGCACAGGCACCGGCCACCGCCCCTGCGAGGGAGGGCAGTGTCTCACCGGCTCCTGCGGAGTCGGGCCTGCCCAGGGCGGCGACCGCGCCGACGCGCTCCCGACACCAGAACGCCCGCCGCGCCAAGGCGCCGCTGTCGCAGCGCCAGGGGTAAACCATGCAGTTAGCCACCGTGCTGTCCGACGGCGAGCGGGCCGGGCGGCTCAGATCGGACGGCTTCCGACGGCTTGTCCTCGCTGCCCTCGAAGCACTCCGCAGGTTCGGGTTACAGGATGATGGCATCGTCCAGGTGGCGGTCTCAGGCTTGCTGGTGCAGCTCGGGCACGCGGTCACAGAATCATCCGGCGACGGTGACCTGCTGGTCCTCGCCGAAAATCCCAAGCCTCGCGCCGGGCCCCCTGCCGCATCAGGCAACCTCTGCCCTCGGCAGCGATGAAGTAGGTCCCCGCCGACTCCATGTTGGGTCCGTACCCGAATCAGGGACTTACAGCCAAAATTTGACGATTAAGATATTTAAGGACATCTCCGACGCGAGTCCCAGATGGCAGGCGACGCTGCGTCGTAGCGTGGACTGGGCGCGACCCTCGCTCGGCGTTGCGGCGGAGCGGACGAAGTGAGCCTGTCTGCTGGGCCTCGAATCTTCTCAGTTGCGGCCAAACAGTTCTGGTCTGAGGTGGCTCGGAGCCGCGCCGGCCACACGGGCTTGCTCGGGATGGACACCACCGAGGCGATAGAGCGGGCCGACTTCGGGGAGAGGGCTGGCGAGGAGATGCCGGTCATCGGGATGCGCGAAGGCCATGAAGTACGCCTGGGCCAGGATGCCCTCGTTCACCTCCTTCGCCGCTTCGTAGCTCTCTTCCGGAGCCAGCCGGAGATGGGAGGACATGCTGGCGGCAGGGTGACTGAAGACCAGCAAGGTGCGTCGGCCCACAGGCATGACCACCTCATCTGCTCCGGCCAGTCCCCGGTTCCGGGTGCTCTGAACCTGGATGAGGGATCTCATCTGCTGGATCTCTCGTTGTCCCCGGCGCCGACGGCTGCGGGTCCGGCGTCGCGCCTGAGGGATCACCGGGACGGGTGGATCCTCCTGGTCGTCGAAGGTGACGACGGGCTCGTCGCAAGTAAGCAATGCCCCGGCGGTCAATCCGATCACCGTGAGTGGCCTGCGCAGCAGGTGCTCACAGAGGGGTTCAGCCAGCTTCCCCAGAAGGCCCACATGGTCGTTGGGGTGGCTGGTCACCTCGAGAGTTCTGAAGTCACGGAGCATGTCCCGGTACGCGGCAACCTCACGGCGCCCGGAGCCGACCGGGTTGTTCAATTGCATGATGCGGACGTAGAGGTCTGACATGAGCTCGATCTCGCGACGTTTGCGGAGCCCCCGGACGCATTGGAAGGCTACGAAGATGCAGAGGTCTGCCCTATCCGCGGGCGTGATCTGTTGTCCCCAGGTGACGGAGGAAGTCACACGGCGCAACGCCCTCGCTGCACGGTCCTCGACCCTTTGCAGGAGTAGCTCCATGCGCCCGTCAGGCTCGCCACGGACGTTCTGGAACGTGTAGAAATCTCGGATCGCCAGATCACTTTCCCTACGCAGCCCGGGCTTGGGAGACCTACGGTCGCGGACCCACAGCTGGTTTTGAGAGTTGGCGAACCTGCGCAGATAGAAAGCGGGCACCGTGTGATGCCGTGCACCTACCTGCTGGCTCGGATCAGCGTTCTCCGGATCCCACTCGTCCATGTCGTGAGCGTCGCATGAGGCACTGACATTGAGATGACTAAGCCGCCTGGTCGAACGTGTGTGGCAGGGGAGGACCGGCTATACCGCGGTGTGCGCCGCTCGCTTGCGGAGCACTGTGGGCCCCATCGGACACCCACACGAACCTGCCCCCAAGACTCGACCAGGCGGCTGCGAAGTCGGCGGCGCCTTTGGTGCCTCGTGCTCGCTCGGCGAAGGCCTCGGAAACAAACCAGGTCACATCCTGAGGAAATCGGCGCAGGATTGCTCTCGTGGCAAACGAGAGCACCCTATCCATCAGGCTGATCACCATGGATCGCGCAGCGGCCTGCACCGTCTTCACCCGCTCCGACGGGAAGGAGGCGCAGTTTCCGTTGGACACCTCCATGTTCGAAGACACGAGCGTCGTGGCCAGGCTGGACTTCACCCCGGCATACGGAGCCCTCCTTGCCACGACCCTGACAGGGGACCGAGTTCTGTTCGAGTTGCCGATGGAAGGAGTTGGAGACCAGCTCGGAGGGCGACTCGTCGTGTACCTCGACCAGAACCAGTGGAGCCTGCTCAGCAATGCCGACCGGGGCAGCGAGAAGAGCAGCGAGGCGGATCGAGCCGCTGCCCGGAAGCTCAGGGGCTGGGTGGACCAACGCCGCATCGTCCTCCCCGCTTCTGCCGGCCACTACTACGAGACCAGCAAGCGCTTCAGCACGGAGAAGCGATACGCCCTGGGGCTGACGATCTTGCAGTACAGCCGTGGCTGGCAGATGCGCGATCCACTGCAGGTCCGGCGGAACGAGCTTCACGATGCCTTCTGCCACCGCATGAACCGCTCCGACAGCCTGCGCTCCGCCCCGGTCATCACCCTCGACCCCGATGCCCTCTTCTCTCCCACCCGGCGCGCTGCTCCCGATGGACCGCCGCGGTTCCAGCGCGGGTTCACTTTCCAGTACGAGGCACTGCTCGCCGCCGCCGTTTCCATCGACTCGATGCTCGACACCCAGCAGGTGGAGCCAGGACCGGACACCGGGTGGACGGCGCTGAGCCAGCGGTTCAGCGACTGGCTGGACGGGCTGGAGCAGGACGCTCAGCAGAAGCGCAGGGCCATCGATGTCCACCTCTTGAAGGATCTACAAGGGGAGCTGGTCGAGGAGGCCGCTGCGGCAGACGTTCCGAAGGAACTGTTCCGAGAATGGGGCTTCAAAGGGCTGGTACGAGCCATCGGAGGGTCGCCGGCCCTCGGGCTCTTCCGGGAGATGCTGCACAGCCGGCACCTGAACAAGGGCACCACGTGGCGCCCGAACGATCTGACGGACATGGTCTATCTGTCCTGTGCGGCCGGGTACGCCGACTTCGTCGTCTGCGAGAAGCACATGCGCGATCCGCTCCAACACGGCCTGAAGCGGACGGGACTCTCGACGCAGATCTACCGCCGCCTCGCAGATGCCGTAGAGGCAATCGAAGCTGCGCTGAAGACACCACCGGTACGAGACGAGCTCGTCCCGTAGCGCGGGATGGCGCCCCGTCCCAGACCGTCCACTGGTGCCGGGGACGGCCTGGACGGTGGCTGGTGATGCTGGAGCTGAACGCGGCACGCCCGGCGGAGCTCACCGCGGCCCGGAACGCGTACGTAGCCCACGGCCGCAAGGCCCGTGACCGGGACCTTGCCGCCGCGATCGCCGGACTGCACAAACCGACTCTCGCGGCATTGGCTGCGTAGGCCACAAGCAGGAACAGTTGTTGGTGGGTTCCGGCAGCACTCGTCGTCCGGAGAGCGCATGAATGTCGGTGGGAAGTAGGAACACCCGGCCCGGTAGGGCTCACGGTACTCACGTGCGGATGCTGATCAGTCCGTGGCAGGATGACGGCATGCTGATCCGAAAGGCCGATGCCGCGTAGGCGTCCCAAGGCTGTCCGCGCTGAGCGATGGCGGCCACGTAGATATGTTCCAGTGCAACGAATCCACGGCGTCTCCGCCCTCACTCGCGCTGCTGTTCGGCGCCTGGAAGACGAGCGGATGGAACGGGATGCCGTCGCCGAGGCACTGAGCCTTTTTCAACCTGACGGTGGGGCTGTGGTGTTGGTCGGTGTGGGCTGTACGGAACGACGAAGCTCCTGGTAGATGGGTTCTCGACCAAGA